>CAJXSQ010000097.1 GCA_913061215.1 uncultured Synechococcus sp.
CGTGGTGGTTGCGACGCTGCCGGGGGCATTCGGTGCGGCAGAGCGGGTCGCGGTCACGGCGGTGGGGTAGCAACCCCGATCCTACGCAGGAGATTTGGGGCGATTCCTACGCTGCACGGGTGATCGATCCCGCGCCGCCACCGCCGCCCTCGCCCTCTGAGCCCGATTCAGAGCCCGCCCAGCTGCTGGATCAGCTGCTGCAGTCGTTGTTCGACGACTTCTGCTTCTGGTTCGAGCGTGGTCTGGTGCTGCTGGAGCTCACGCCGGAGAAGCTGCTGCCTGCCAGCGAGCAGCAGGCCCTGCGCGCCAGCCTGGAGGAGGCGCTTCAGGCCATCGCCGCCACCCGGGCTCTGCGGGCGGCCTGTTCCACGCCGATGGCGGTGGATATGGATGCCATGGCGCCCTGGCACCGCCTGATGATGCGCGTGTGGAACCTCTCGGCGATGCTGCGGATCGCCGGGGTGGAGCTGCCGCCGGAGCAACCGCGCGAACCTCAGGCCTGATCGCTGAGCGTCTGCAGATTGCTGCGGTAGAAGCGCTCGAGATCCTCGGCCTGCTTCACCGGCTGGCCGTAGGCGCTGCGGCCGGCCAGGTTGGGAAAGGAGGCCCATTCCCGGGCCAGAACGGCCATGGCTTCGCGGGTGAGCCCCTGCTGGTCGATCTGGCTCAGCACACCGCGCCGGTCCACCAGGTAGAGCGCTGCCTGGTCCTGATTGGCGGGATGGAAGCTCTCCAGCTGAAGCTTGCGGGCGGCTTCGCGCCAGGTGCCCGGCAGAAACTGATAGGCGCCTGCCGCCGCACTGGTGTAGCGCTTCACCACCACCGTCTCCGGATGGCGCTCCAGGCTGCTGAAGCGGCCGCCGCCATAGAGGGTGCGGTAGCCCTCATTGCCCTGCTTCCAGGTGCCCTCGGCGAAGCGGATCGTGTTGAGCAGCGCCCGCCGCTTCGGGGTGATCGCGTACGCACCGGCGTTCACCTTGGCTGCCGCTGTTGCGGATGCCGCCGCTGCGGGCTGCTGCCCCACCAGCGATGGGGTCAGCAGCGGGCCGGCGGCCAGCAGCAGCAGGCCCAGGCCCGTGGCGGCCGTGGAGGGGCGGGAGCTGTTCGGCAGTGAGCGACGCAGACGCAAGGGCAGCACAACAGAGTCCAGTGAGCCTGAATGCCGGCCAGGGGTCTGCGTGCCATCGATGGAACCGCCCTAGACAAATGAGACTCGCCCGTGCTTGAACGCCGCGAAAGGGGCTGAGTCCTGCCTGGGACGGCTGAGAGGGGCGTGTGCCGGTTGCGCCGGCGGCTGCCCAATGGATCAGCCACCTTTATCTTTTCTTCGGGATTGATCACCGGCTTGCCAGGAAGCCCAGGGCGTTGCGCGTGCGCTCAAGCGTGGCCCCGGCCACGGCCTGGGCGCGCTCGCGCCCCTGCTGCAGCACGCGATCGAGCTCGGCGGGGTCGCTGCTGAGCTCGCTGTAGCGCTCCTGGATCGGGCGCAGGGCTTCCACCATCACCTCCGCCAGCAGTGGTTTGAAGGTGCCCCAGCCCATCGCGGCGCATTCCGCCGCCGCCGCCTCGCGCCCCTTGCCGCTCAACAGGGCATACAGGCCCAGCAGGTTGTCGGTTTCCGGTCGCTCGGGGTTGCCGAACTCCAGCCCCATCACCGGGTCGGTCTTGGCCCGCTTCACCTTCTTGGTGATCAGCTCGGGCGGATCCAGCAGGTTGATGCGCGAGCCCTCGTTGGGGTCGCTCTTGCTCATCTTGCTGCGGCCGTCGGTGAGGCTCATCACCCGGGCTCCCTCCTTGAGGATCAGTGGCTCGGGCACCTTCAGCACCGGGATCGGCTCCCCCTCGGCGTCCTTCGGAGCGAAGCGGGCGTTGATGCGCTGCTGAGCGATGTCGCGCGCCAGTTCCAGGTGCTGCTTCTGGTCCTCGCCCACCGGCACCAGGTCAGCGTCATAGAGAAGGATGTCGGCCGCCATCAGCACCGGGTAATCCAGCAGGCCCACCGACACCTGATCCCCCTGCTTCACGGCCTTCTCCTTGAACTGGATCATCCGCTCGAGCCAGTTCAGCGGCGTGACGCAATTGAGCAGCCAGCACAGCTCGCTGTGGGCCGGCACATGGCTCTGCACGAACACCGTGGCCTTGCCGGGATCGATGCCGCAGGCCAGGTAGAGCGCTGCCGTGCTGCGGGTATCGGCCGCAAGCTGCTGCGGATCGTGGGGCACGGTGATGGCATGCAGGTCCACCACGCAGAAGAAGGTGTCGTGGCTGTCCTGCAGATCCACCCAGTTGCGGATCGCTCCCAGCCAGTTGCCCAGATGCAGCGAACCGGTGGGTTGAACCCCGGAGAGAACCCTGGCCCGTGGCATGCGCATCAGCTGGAGGAATCGCCGGATTCTGCCTGGAGGCTGGGCCGGCGATTCCCCCGAGGCGGCTTCAGGCCTCGCTGGTTTCAGCGGTGGTTGTCGTGGCCTCGGCGCTGGCTTCGGCTGCGCTCTCCTCCACGGCGGGGGCTTCCTCGCTGGCCGCCGGCGCTGCGTTCACCGGCTTGGCGGGGCGGGCGAAGGGGTTGGGGCGGTTGGAGGGGCGTTCACCGCGCTCGCTGCGCGGGCCGCGCCGATCGCCACCGGGGCGGCCGCCGCCGTTGGCCTTGTGCTGGGCCACCACCTCGTCGAGCTTGCCCTCCTCGAGCAGCTGAGCCAC
The DNA here is from genome assembly GCA_913061215.1 of uncultured Synechococcus sp. Classification (GTDB taxonomy): domain Bacteria; phylum Cyanobacteriota; class Cyanobacteriia; order PCC-6307; family Cyanobiaceae; genus Vulcanococcus. The sequence goes on from CAJXSQ010000097.1 coordinate 2,701, forward strand.
GGTGCGGATCGACAGCCCGAGAGCAGCCACGGTGGAGCGCAGGCCGAAGGCCTCCTGCACGGCCCGGGCGGCACGCATCTCGTTATCGCTCAGACGGATGCGGAAGCCACCGGCTTCCCGACCACCACCATCGCGCGGGCCACGGCCGCCGCGGGAGCGCTCGTTCGAGCCGGGTTGGAAATCGCCGTCGGCCATGGCCGCACACCTGGAAAAGTCAGGCGCAAGTGTGCCGTATGGCTGGTGATGCGGGCCAGCACCACTGCAGGTGATGGTGTTCCGTGCTGCCGGCGCGGGCCAGCACCAGCAGCGGCAGTGGCGTGGGGCCAGGGGCCTGGAGCTGTTGGCGGTAGCGCTCCACCAGGTGCAGATAGCGGCTGAAGGTCCAGCCGTGGTTGCCCTGTTCCTGGGCTGTCCAGAAGCGTTGCAGCGCCTCGGAACAGGGCTCGCGCCCGAATTCCTGCCAGCAGTGATCCTGGGCCTCGAGCCGGGACATCCCCTGCTGCACCAGGCTGCGGAAGCGCACCAGCTCGGGCGCTTCCGCGCTGCTGTCGGGAGGCAGCACCCGCGTGAGCTCCGCCAGCGGCACCACCTGCAGCCGCAGCCAGCAGCGCTCCAGCAGCAGCACCGGCAGCTGGCCATGCCAGTGGCCGTGGTCCTGCTGCAGCAACAGCAGGCGATCCACCTCCTGCTGAAGGCGGGGGGTGAGGCTCTCCAGCAGCTCAGCCATGGGTGCCGCGGAAGGTGATCTCGGCCACCGCGTAGTCGCGTGGCTCCAGGTGGATCGTGCAGCGCACGGTGCCGAAGCGGGCTTCCAGTTTGGCCTCCACCAGTTCCGTGATCCGGTGGGCGGTGGCCAGGTCGTCGGCATCCACCACCATGTGCAGCTCGATGAACACCTGCTGGCCGAGCACACCGCGGCTGGCGATGTCGTGCACGTTCAACACGCCGGGAACCCCCATGGCCTCCTCATGGATGGCCTCCGGGGCGATGGCGATCTGATCCACCAGCCAGGGCAGATTGCTGGCCAGCACCTGCCAGCAGGCGCGCAGCAGCATCAGGCAGAGCGGCACCGCCATCGCCACATCCAGCCAGGGGATGCGGAACAGCGCCATTCCCGCCACGCCGAGCAGCACCACCACCGTGGTCCAGATGTCGCTGGTGGTGTGCCGGGCATCGGCCAGCAACAGCTGACTGCCCAGCCGGCGCGCCTGGTTGCGTTCGTAGCCCGCCAGCAGCAGGTTGAAGCCCAGCACCAGAACCAGCAACAGCAGCTCCTGGCCGTCGAACCGCAGCGGACGCAGACCGGCCACGATCCGCTCCAGGGCTGTTTTGAGGATCTCGAAGGCGGTGAACAGGATGAAGCCGGCGATCGCCACCGCCCCGATCCCTTCGTATTTGTCGTGGCCGTAGGGGTGGTCGCGGTCGGGCCTGGGATCGGAGAGGCCGTTGGTGAGCAGGCCCATCAGGCTGGAGAGTCCGTCGGTGGCGCTGTGCATCGCATCGGCCAGCACCGCCAGGGAACCGGTCACCAGGCCGACCAGCAGCTTGAGCAGCGTCGTCGTGATATTCACGGCCAGGGCCACCAGCAGCACCCGCTGCACGGCGCGGCGCTGGTCCGCCCGCCGGCTGCTGGCGACTCCCATGGCCAAAGGGTTGGTGCAGATGGCACCAAAGCTATTGGGTCTGGGCAGGGGACACCAGCTGAGCTAAAGAGATTCGGCGGATACGCCGGACATCGCAGCCGTTGACTTCAACCCAGGCTTCCCCCACGGCCGGATCGGCCTCGGCCCTGGTCACGGGCACCGTGATGCGCTCCCTGGGCCGCCACTGGCCGGCGGTGGCGGGTCTTGGCGGCACCGTGCTGCTGCTTGAGGCGGCCCACGGCCCGCTGTCGTCGCTGCTCAGCCTTGGGGCGGCCTCCGCCGGGTTGTGGCTGCTCAGCGGCCGGTTGCGCCCGAGTGGACGCCAGCTGCCCACCACGGTGAAGGGGTGGCTGGAGCGTTGTCAGACCGTGCTGCTCAGCTTTGAGCGGCTGCAACCGGCCGGCGAGGACGCCGCACAGCAGCGGCGCCGCGAGCAGCTCGAACGGCTTCAGTTGCACCGGGAGCAGGATCACCTCTGCCTGGCTCTGGTGGGCGGTGCCGGCTGGAGCGATGCGCTGCAGAGCGCTGTGCTGCAGCACTGTCCGGCGCCGCTGCCGCTGCGGGTGCTGCGCAGTCATCCCCTGCCTCCCAGCAGCGATCACTGGCGCTGGCCGGAGATCTTCCGTCTGTGTGATCTGCTCGTTTACCGGCTCGATCTCCCCCTGAAGGCCTCCGACCTGCGCTGGCTTGAGGCGCTGCCGGAGCAGCAGCCCGTTCTGGTGCTGGTGGATCGCCCCGGTGGCGACTGGGCGCCGTGGGCGCTGCAGCTGCAGCAGCAACTGCCCGAGCACCTGCGCGGTTGCTGCTGGCCCTGGTCGCCCCACAACGCCCGCTCCCTGGCCGAGGAGTTGCAACCCCTGGCTGAACGGATCGCCGGCCTGGGGCCTGAGCAACGTCTGATCACCCTGCAGCGCTGTCTGCGGGAGCTCCATGCCGGCTGGCAGGTGGAGCTGGAGGCGCTGCGACGCGCCGAATGGCAGCAGCTGCTGCAGCGCACCCAGTGGACCGTGGCCGCCGGTGTGGTGGTGGCCCCTCTGCCCAGCCTCGATCTGCTGGTGCTGGCGGCAGCCAATGGCCTGATGCTTCAGGAGATGGCGCGGCTGTGGGACTGCTCCTGGTCGCTGGAGCAGCTTCAGGCCGCGGCCCTGCAGCTGGCCAAGGCCTGCCTCACGCTCGGCGTTGTGGAGTGGAGCAGCCAGGCCCTCGCCAGTGTGGTGAAGCTGCATGGCGCCACCTGGCTGGTGGGCAGTGCCCTGCAGGCCCTCAGCGCCGCCTATCTCACCCGCGTGGTGGGCCGTGCCATGGCCGACTACATGGCCCTGGCGGCCGGCGTGCCCGAGGCGGAGCTGGAAGCGCTGCTGCAGCGGCAGGCACCGCTGCTGGTGGCCCGGGCCGCCGAGGAGGAGAAGCTCGACTGGAGCGGTTTTCTGCAGCAGGGCCAGCAGTGGCTGCAGCAGCAGGCCGCTGCTGGCGCCAACAGCCTGAGCCCTTCACGAACCGTCATGACAACTTCATGAAGCTCTTCATGAAGTTGTTTGAGGATCAACGAACTTAATTTTTGCTTTCGGGACGATTTTTATCGCCTCCTTAACGTGACGGTGCCGCATCTGTGGCAACCGTTCTCTTTCGGTTCCTCGGAGCCGTTCCTTCCATGACCACTGCTCTTCGCAGCGGCCGCTCCAGCACCTGGTCGCAATTCTGCGAGTGGGTCACCAGCACCGACAACCGCCTCTATGTGGGTTGGTTCGGCGTTCTGATGATCCCGACCCTGCTGTCGGCCACCATCTGCTTCATCGTTGCCTTCATCGCCGCTCCCCCGGTGGATATCGATGGCATCCGTGAGCCCGTTGCCGGTTCGTTCATCTACGGCAACAACATCATTTCCGGCGCTGTGATCCCCAGCAGCAACGCCATCGGCCTGCACTTCTACCCCATCTGGGAAGCCGCCTCTCTGGATGAGTGGCTCTACAACGGCGGCCCCTATCAGCTGGTGGTGTTCCACTTCCTGATCGGCATCTCCTGCTACATGGGCCGGCAGTGGGAGCTCTCCTACCGCCTGGGCATGCGCCCCTGGATCTGCGTGGCCTACAGCGCTCCGCTGTCTGCCGCCTTCGCAGTGTTCCTGATCTATCCCTTCGGTCAGGGCTCCTTCTCCGATGGCATGCCCCTCGGCATCAGCGGCACCTTCAACTTCATGCTGGTGTTCCAGGCTGAGCACAACATCCTGATGCACCCCTTCCACATGCTGGGTGTGGCCGGTGTGTTCGGCGGCAGCCTGTTCTCCGCCATGCACGGTTCGCTGGTGACCTCCTCCCTGGTGCGTGAAACCACCGAGAACGAGAGCCAGAACTACG
>CAJXSQ010000098.1 GCA_913061215.1 uncultured Synechococcus sp.
ACGCTGCCCGGGCTGGCCGGGTGCAGGATCTCCTCCTCGAAGCGCGAGCCATCCGGCTGGGGCACCTCCACTTTCAGGTAGCCCTCGGGGATGGTGGCGCCGCGGTGGGAGCCGTAGCCGTACACGCCCATGGTGCCCAGGTGCACCACGTGGATGTCGAGGCCGCTCTCCACGATGGCGGCCAGCAGGTTGTGGGTGCCGTTGACGTTGTTATCAACGGTGTAGCGCTTGGTGGCGCTGCTCTTCATCGAGTAGGGAGCGGCGCGCTGTTCGGCGAAGTGCACCACCGAATCCGGGCGCTCCTCCAGCAGCAGATCGAGCAGGCGCTGGTATTCGTGGGCGATGTCCATGTGCACGAAGCGCATGGGCTTGCCGCCGGTCTGCTCCCAGGCCTTGAGCCGATCGGGCATCGTGGCGATCGGTGTGAGCGATTCCACGGCCAGATCGATGTCGATCTTGCGGCGGCTGAGGTTGTCCACGATCAGAACCTCATGGCCCTGATCGGCCAGGTTCACGGCACAGGGCCAGCCGCAGAAGCCGTCACCGCCGAGAACGAAAACCTTCACCGCTGGACTCCTGTTAGGCGAGCGACTGACCGGGCACCCGCTCCGTCAGGGCAAGCTACTACAGGGATTCAGCTGATCCCCACCGCCACGCCCACCAGCAGCAGCACGAGCACGGCGCCGCCGATCAGCATCATCCGGCTGTTGGCGCTGCTGCTCTCGCCCACCGCCATCACCTCCATCCGGGGTTCCTTGGCGAAGGCATTGAGCCTGCCGCCGTCCTCTTCGGTGACCTGCATCGCAGTGGTGTGTCGTTCAGCCGACAGTAAGGACGGTTTTCGGGATTGCCACCGTCCCGTGCGGAAGCTTCACGTGCCCACCCGGCCGGCCGTGGGGGAGCTGGCTCTGGCCTCGGCGCGCACCGGCAGGCGGCCGGCGTGGAAGGCGGTGCGTCCGGCTTCGCAGGCCAGTGCCATCGCCCGGGCCATGGCGGCGGGATCACCGGCCAGGGCGATGGCGCTGTTGATCAGCAGGGCGTCGGCTCCCATCTCCATCGCCTGGGCGGCTTCGCTGGGAACGCCGAGGCCGGCATCCACCACCACGGGCACGCCGGCGTTCTCAATGATCAGGGCGATATTGGCGGCGTTGCGGATGCCCTGGCCCGAGCCGATCGGTGAGCCCAGCGGCATCACGGTGGCGCAGCCGGCCTCCTCCAGGCGCTTGGCCAGCAGCGGGTCGGCATTGATGTAGGGCAGCACGGTGAAGCCTTCCTTCACCAGCTGCTCGGCGGCTTCCAGGGTGCCGATCGGATCCGGCAGCAGATGGCGGCTGTCGGGAATCACCTCCAGCTTCACGAAGGTGTTGTCCTCCTGGCCGGCCAGCTTGGCCAGTTCCCGCCCCAGCCGCGCCACGCGGATCGCTTCCTCGGCGGTGGCGCAGCCGGCGGTGTTGGGCAGCATCCAGATCCGCTGCCAGTCGATCGCTTCCATCAGCCCCTCATGGCCGGCGGCCTGGCTCTGCACCCGCCGCACGGCCACGGTCACGATCTCGCAGGCACTGCTGGCCAGGCTGCTCTGCATCGCCTGGATGCTCGGATACTTGCCGGTGCCGGTCATCAGCCGGCTGCGGAAGCGGCGTCCGCCGATCACCAGGGGGTCGTTCGGCGGGCAGGTGGAGGCAGTCACGGCAGCGATCTGGGCCATGCAGCGAACGTACCGCGCGGCTCTGACCGAACGCCTCAGGCCCCTTACCCTTGGGCCAACTTCCGAGTCGCGCTGTGATTCCGCTGCTGTTGGCCGCCATGCCTCTGCCCGTTGGCAGTGCCGTGCCTTACCAGGAACCGGCGTCGGTCTCCACCCCGCTGATGGAGAACTTCGGTCAGCAGGCCACCGTGCAGACCTTCGATCCGGTGCTGCGGGCCGGCGAGCTGGCCAGCCAGATGCCCCGCCAGTGGAGTGGCACCTACCAACCCTTCGCCGGTGGCTCTCCGGTGAGCGTGCAGCTCAATCTCGCCTCAGCCACGGCTCTCGGCCAGATGGTGGATGTGCGCGGTGAGATCACCGTGGGCTCCACCACGCTGCCGGTGCAGGGCAACCTCAATGCCAAATCCGATCAGCTCGAGCTGCTGCTGCTCGGTGCTGTGCCTGCCGCCGGCCTGGAGGATGGTGGCGTCTTCCTCGGCCTGCAGGGCTTCACCCTGGCCGGCTGGGTGGCCCCCCGGCTCACCAATCCCGGCGGACAGCTGGTGCTCAACCCGGTGGGAGCGGCAGGGTCCTCGGCGCCTGTGATCCGCGGCCTCTGGTGAGCGAAGGGGGCAGCGCTCAGGCGGCGGTGCGTTCCAGCCGCTTGAGCCTCTTCTTGGCTGTGCCATTGCTGTTGTCCAGCTCCAGCACCTTCAGGTAGTTCTCCCTGGCCTCCTCGGGTTTCTGCTGCTTCTCGAGGGCGTAGGCGAGGTTGTTGAGGGCCACCGGATAGTCCGGCTTGGCGCGCAGTGCGGCGCGGTAGTGCTTGATGGCGGCCGTGTAATTGCTCTGGGCAGCCAGAGCAAAGCCCAGTGCGTTTTCAATCAACGCCTGGGCTTCGGGAGGTTCGCTGGCGGCGCGTCGGCTGGCCAGCTTCAGATTGTCGACAGCCTGTCCGTAGAGCCGCTTGCGCAGCTGCACGGAAGCGAGCTCGTAGAGGTCGGCGGCGGATTGTTCACCGGATTTGCTGGCCTGCTCCAGGCGGCTCAGCGCCACCTCGTCGCGGCGAACGCGCAGGATCTGGCGAGCCACCAGAACAGCGGCTCCTCCCAGAATCACCAGCAGCCCGATCAGGTAGGCCTGCGGCAGCGAGAACTCCATCAACCGACCTGATCAGGTTTCGCAGAGATTAACCGTCAGCTCTTGGCGGCACCCACCACAGCGGTGAAGCTGCCGGGATCCACAACGGCCAGCTGAGCCAGCATCTTGCGGTTCAGTTGCACGTCGGCCTTCTTGAGGCCGCCGATCAGACGGCTGTAGCTCAGGCCGTTCAGGCGGGCTGCGGCGTTGATACGAGCGATCCACAGGCGGCGGAAGTCGCGCTTGCGGCGACGACGGTCGCGGTAGGCGTTGCAGAGGGCCTTCATCACCCGCTGGTTGGCGGTGCGGAACAGCGAACCGTTACCGCCGCGGAAGCCGCGGGCCAGGCGCAGGATTTTGTTGCGGCGCTTGCGGGCGACGTTGCCCCTCTTAACGCGTGCCATCGATGGATCTCAGATAACGGTGAAACAGCGGGTCAGCCGGGCGATTCAGCTGTAGGGGAGCATCGCGCGCACGTTGTCCGCGTCGCGCTCGTCAACCACGGCCATGGTGCCGAGGAAACGCTTGCGCTTCGGGCTCTTGTGATCGAGCAGGTGGTTGCGGAAAGCGTGGCGGCGCATGAACTTTCCGCTGCCGGTGGCTTTGAACCGCTTGGCGGCTGCTTTGCGGGTCTTGAGCTTCGGCATTGTCTACGCGCTCGGGCACAAACGATGAGGGTACGACCTGAGAGTCCCTTCCGCCAACTCCCCCTAGGGTCGAGGCAGCCTTTGGCCTTGCATGGCAACACCGCGCCTGCTCTCCGCCCTGCTGGCGATCGGGGTGTTGCTCACCGGCTGCCAGGGGGCTGAGGCTGAATCGCTCACCCGGCTGCCGGTGCCGCAGCCCCCGGCTCTGGATGCCCGCCGGCCGGTGCTGTGGGTGTCGCTGGCGGCCCATCTCGGCCGCTCCCCGCTGGTGCTCCAGTCCGCCGCCGGCGCGATCCAGCTGGTGGATGCCCGCGGTGAGCGCTTCAGTGGCCAGCGCCTGCAGCTGCGGTGGCAGAGCCAGCCCCTGGAGGAGCCGCTGCAGATTCGCCGCAGCGTGCTCGGGCCCTTCTCCAGCTTTGAGAGCGCGGAGCAGGCCGCCCTGGCCTGGCGCCGCCAGGGCGTTGCAGCCGAGGTGGCCCATCCCGGCGATTGGGAGGTGTGGGCAGCGGCCGGAGCCGCACCGCCACCGGGGCTGCAGGCCCGCCAGGTGCAGCAGGAGCTGAAGCAGCGTTTGGTGGTGCAGCTCAGCACCCCGGCTGGCTGGCGCAGCCTGGAGGGGCCGCTGCAGATCACCGCTCCCGGCGGGCTGCGGCTGCAGAAGGGCGTCTTCGCCGGCCCCTTCCGCCTGCAGAGCGATGCCTATGGCAGCTGGACCCTGGTGGAGCAGGTGCCGCTGGAGCGCTATCTGCAGGGCGTTGTGCCCCACGAGATCGGTGCCGGTTCACCCGCGGCCGCCCTGGCCGCCCAGGCCGTGCTCGCCCGCACCTGGGCGTTGCGCAACCGCCATCGCTTCGCCGTGGACGGCTACCACCTCTGCGCCGACACCCAATGCCAGGTGTACAGCGATCCGCGCCAGGCGGGGGCGGCCGTGCGCCGGGCCATCAGCGGCACCGCCGGCCAGGTGCTGGCGGTGGAGGGTGAGCCGATTCATGCCGTGTATCACGCCAGCAACGGTGGCGTCAGCGCCGATGAGGATGAAGCCTGGCCGCTGCCCGAGCTGGGCTATCTCGAGCCGGAGCTGGATCTGCGCACGGCGCCGCCTGCGGGGGTGAGCGTGCCCCTCGACAGCAGCCAGGAGGTGGCCCTGCTGCTGGCCCGCCGCTCCGGGGTGGTGGGTGCCTCCCACCCGTTGTTCCGTTGGCGCCGTCAGCTCACCCAGGCCAGCCTGCGCCAGGGGCTCGGGGCCCGGGCCGCCAGCCTGGGTGCCCCGCTGAAGCCCGTGGTGCTGGAGCGCGGCCCCAGCGGCCGCGTGGTGCGCCTGGCCATCGAGGGGCCGGGCGGCCGGGTGGTGCTGGAGCGCGACGCCATCCGCCGCACCTATCGCCAGTTGCCCAGCACGCTGTTTGTGCTGAAGCCGGCCGGAGCCGGTGTGTGGGCGGTGGAGGGCGGTGGCTTCGGCCATGGCGCCGGGTTGTCGCAGGCCGGCGCCATCGACCTGGCAGCCCGCGGCTGGAGCGTGCAGCAGATCCTGGACCGCTACTACCCCGGCGCCAGCCTGGTGCCGATCGGTGCGCTGCCCGCAAGCCCCTGAAGGAACCACAAGGCGGCGCCCTTTAAAGTTCTTCAGACCTGGAACATGCCATGGCCGCCGGGGGCACAGCCACAGGAGCCCGCCGACTGCAGGCCTCACTGTTTCTGATCTGCTGTTGTGCGGCAGGGGCAGCGCCCCACGCGCTCCCCGGCAGCCGCAGCCTCTGGCCGTCCTTGACGCTCACCCTGCTGCTGGGCGCCTACGCCGTGCGCACGGTGTTCCTGCCGCTGCTCAGAGGCGGCGGCCAGGCCACAGAAGCCGACACGCTCACCGAGTGGCCCGCCGTGGATCTGGTGGTGGCTGCCCGCGATGAGGAGGCGGTGATCGGTCGGCTGGTGGAGCGGCTGGCGCAACTCACCTATCCCCAGGAGCGGATGCGCCTCTGGGTGATCGACGACGGCAGCGAAGACCGCACCCCGGAGGTGCTGGAGGCCTATCAGCGGCGCTACCCCCAGCTGCAGGTGTTGCGCCGCAACCGCGATGCCGGTGGTGGAAAGTCGGGGGCGCTCAATGCCCTGCTGCCGCAGCTGCAGGGGCGCTGGCTGCTGGTGCTCGATGCCGATGCCCAGCTGCAGCCCGATGGCCTGCAGCGGTTGGTGGCCTTCGCCGAAGACGGCGGCTGGTCGGCGGTGCAGCCGCGCAAGGCCGTGGTGAACGGCGATCAGAACTGGCTCACCCGCGCCCAGGCGATGGAGATGGCGCTCGATGCCGTGATCCAGCAGGGGCGGCTGTGCAGCGGCGGCGTGGTGGAGCTGCGCGGCAATGGTCAGCTGCTGCAACGGCAGGCGGTGCTCGCCTGCGATGGCTTCAACGAGGGCACCGTCACCGACGACCTCGACCTCAGTTTCCGGCTGCTGGTGGAAGGCCAGCCCGTGGGCGTGCTCTGGAATCCGCCGATCCAGGAGGAGGCTGTCACCAGCCTGGCGGGGCTCTGGAGGCAGCGGCAGCGCTGGGCCGAGGGAGGGTTGCAGCGCTTCTTCGATTACTGGCCCCAGCTCACCGGTTCAGCCACCAGCTCGGCCCGCAAGCTCGATCTGAGCGGCTTCTTCCTGTTGCAATACGCGCTGCCGGTGATGGCGGTGGCCGACCTGCTCACCAGCCTGATCACCCGCAGCAGTCCCCTGATGTGGCCGCTCTCCTTCGTGGCCTTCGGTCTCTCCGGCGGCGCGATCCTGGTGGGTTGCCGGCGCAGCAGTGAGGGCCCCGCGCTGCCCGCCATGCATCCGTTCAACCTGGCCCTGGGCATCGCCTATCTCGGCCACTGGTTCGTGGTGATTCCGTACACCACCCTGCGCATGGCCCTGCTGCCCAAGCGCCTGGTGTGGGCCAAGACTCTGCATGTGGGGGCCGACGATGCCCTCAGCAGCGACGAGAGCGATCTCACCACCCAGGTGCTCTGAGCTCAGGCCGCCGGGTTCTCGAGTTCCGGCAGCGGGCCATCCAGCTGCACCACCTCGCCGTTGAAGAAGTCCGCCAGGCGGCGGGCCTGATCGTCGATCAGGGTGG
>CAJXSQ010000099.1 GCA_913061215.1 uncultured Synechococcus sp.
CACGACATCGATCTGGTGCTGGAGCTGGCTGGCTCCAAGGTGGAGCGCCTGGCGGCCGCCGGTGGCCGCAGCGCCGAAGGCCCGATCGACTACGTGAATGCCACCCTCGGTTTCGCCAATGGCGTGGTGGCCAGCCTCACGGCCAGCAAGATGGCCCACCGCAAGATCCGCAGCCTTTCGGCCCACTGCCGCAGCGCGCTGGTGGAAACCGATTTCCTCAACCGCAGCCTGCAGATCCACCGCCGCACCCAGCTGTCGTTCACGGCCGATCACGGCGAGCTGCTTTACCGCAACGATGGCTTCATTGAGGAGGTGAGCACCTCACCGGTGGATCCGCTGGTGGCGGAGCTCGAGCACTTCCTCCAGTGCGTGCGCGGCGAGGAGCAGCCGGCGGTGGATGGCCCCCAGGCCTCCCGCGCCCTGCTGCTCGCCGATCTGATCGAGCAGTGCGTGGAGCAGCCCACCCTCTGCATGACCCTGGCTGACCCGATCTAGGCCGGCTGCAGCTCCGCCAGCTCCCGCAGGGCCAGCAGCTGCCAGCGGCGGCATTGCGCCGGTGAGGAGCGGTAGAAGTTGTCCCAGGCCTCGGCTTTGTGGCTCGAATACTCCGCGGCCGGCTGCTCGGGGTGCTGCTGCTGCCAGCCCACCCGCACGGCGTGGCCGATCACCACATCGAGGGCCAGGTCATCGTCGAAGCGCACCTGGGGGTTGCCATCCACGAAGGCGATCAGGGTGATCAGCGTTTCCACGCACAGCCGCCGGTATTCCGGCGCCTCGATCTTGCTGAGCAGGTGCTCCACGTGGGTGGCGAAGTTGCGCTCGCCGGGGGTCTTCTCCTTGAGCAGGGCGCTCTCCAGCCGGTTGCGGCGTTCGAGCTTGTCGCCGATCACCAGGCCGCGGCAGTGGTGCAGCAGCTCCCAGATGCCCGGGTGGAAATGGCGCGGCACGATCTGCAGCGCCCCCATGCGCTCGCGGTGCTTGAGCCAGCAGCCGCTCTTGGGCAGCTCCTCCAGCGGATCGGGGGCCTCCCAGCGCACGCGGCCGCTCACATGCAGCTGCTCCTTGCGTTGCAGGGTTGCCTTGGCATGCTCCACATCGCGCAGCACCTGCTGCAGGCGGCGGCGGATCGCGTGGGGCGGTTCATCGCAGAGGGCCTCGAAGGCTTCGATCGGCGTGAGGTCGCGCTCGCCGGCCAGCTCGCTGGTGAGCAGCAGCAGCAGCTGGCCCAGCTGCAGCGTGAGGCTGCCGCTGAGCAGGGCCGGCTCCTGCCGGGCCACGCCATCGAGCGCCAGCAGCAGTTCCTGCTGCAGCATCCACTCGCGGCCGTCCTCGCCGCTGAAGCGCTGCACCATCGCCGCGATCGTCTGGCTGTCGGTGGGTTGGCTGAGCAGGGAGTCGTTGGTGTAGTTGCGCCCCACCACCACCTGCTTCTGGCGCACCAGCAGATCGGTGAGGGCATCTTCCAGCTGCGGGTGCACCAGGCCGAGGGAGCCGGCGCAGCGGCGCACCACGTTCCAGTTGGCATCGGCCAGGGCGCGCCGGTAGATCTCCTCCAGCAGCGATTGCGGTGTGGCGCTGCCGCCAGGGCCCACCAGTTCGCTCTCCAGGCCGAGCCGGTGCACCAGCTGCTCCAGCAGTTCGGCCTGCTCCGGCAGCGAGGTGCTCTCCCACAGGCGGGCCGTGAGCGCATCGAGGCTGGATTCCTCCAGCTCCTGCTCCTCCGCGGCGGTGAGCGGCTGCTGCTCGGTGCTGGCCCGCAGCAGGGTGGGTGCCGGCTGCACCGGGCGATGGGCCAGGGGCTGAGCGTGCTCGGGCAGCTCGATCCAGCTGGCCTGATCCAGCAGCTCCTGCAGCGGTGCCAGCTGCACCGCCACACCGTTCACCAGGCCGCTGCGCAGGCGCTCGCCCAGCCGCAGGAACGATTCGGCGCTGCGCTGAAACGGCCCCTCCTCCACCGGGATCAGCAGCAGCGGCGCGCCCACACCGCGCCAGTGGCGCTGCAGCTGGCTGATTTCGCTTTCCACCGCATCCACCAGCAGCTCAGGATCGTCTGAGAGGTAGTAGGTGCTCTCCTCCAGCACCGCCGGCAGGAAGGCCAGGGGGCGGCCGGCCTGGCGGTAGAGCCGCGCCGTCACCATCGTTTCCATGCGCAGCGGCGGGTGCCCGCTCAGGCCGAGGCGAGGGTTGGCCCCCACCGCCGCCATGCGCTCGCCCAGCTCCCGCGAGCTGGCGATCGCCAGGCTGCCGGGCCGCGTGACGGCCAGGCCGGCCTCTTCCAGGGCCGCGGCGATCGATTCCCGCGCCGGCACGAAGCTCACCAACACCTGATCGGCGCCGAGGCTGCAGCCGAGGCGGCGGCCGCTGGGATCGAGATCGGCGGGCTCCAGCAGGCCCAGCAGCATCAGATCGCCCAGCCAGGTGAGGCTCTGGGTCCAGAGCAGCGGCACGTTCTCGTTGGGAACGCGCGGCTGGCTGCCCGGTTGCTGCCGCTCGGCCTCCACGGCCTCGGCCGGCACCACGTAGAGCTCCGGCAGCAGCTCCACACCGTCCACCTGCACAGCCACGCGGCTGAGCTGTTCGCGCCACTGCCAGGCCTCGGCCCAGCGCTCCTCGCAGCAGGCCGTGATCAGCTCATAGGCGAAGAACAGCGGCCATTCGCACTCGATGTGCTCGAACTGGGCCAGCTCCTCGCGTTCGTAGTGCAGGCGGGTGTGGTCTTCCACCACGGTCTGGTGACCGTCGCGGCGGAAGCGCTTGTAGCCGTAGGCGCCCCCCAGCTCCCGGCGGATCTTGCTGCGGGTGCGCTCCACCAGTGCCGGATCCTCCACCGCCCAGGCGGGATAGCCGATCACCGAGAGGCAGGCCGCATCCACCTCCTTGCTGGCGGATTCACGCGGCAGCAGGCCGGAGAGGGCGCGGCGCAGGCGCACGATCGCGTCGTGGGGGATGTGCAAGGTGCACTGGCCGTTGCCGTGGGGGCCGTAGAGATCGAGGCCTTCCAGGGCTTCGAGGGAGGCCTTCACCAGGCCGATGGAGCTGGCGTTGCGCTCGGGCAGGCCGTGGTTGCCCTTGTCGCCCCGCTCCCAGATGCCGTAGTCGCGCACGCGGTAGGCGCGGGCCACGTAATACACCAGGTTCTGCAGGAAGTCGCGCTCGTGGCTGGTCTGCACCACCACCAGGCCGGCGCGGGTGAGCTGGGCCAGCTGCAGCAGGAACAGGGCTGTGGCATCGAGCTGCAGGTGGCCCCAGCCGTCGTCGGGCACCACCGGTGCGCCGCTGCCGGTGTCGTATTTGGCGTGCAGCGCATCCAGGGGCTGGAGGCTGTGCTTGAAGCGCTCCACCTTGTGGGCCTGGCGCAGCATCGCGTTGAGCAGGCCGCGCATCAGCTGCAGCACCCGCTGCTCCAGCTCGAACACCCGCGTGCTGGCGCCGCTCAGGCGCCGGTGAGCCAGGGCCAGGCCCCACACGCACTGAATCGAATACACGCAGTCGCGCACCCAGGCATCGCCGTAGTTGCCGTGCACGGTGTGGGCGGTGCTGGCCGGCAGCAGGCCCGTGATCGGGTGCTGGCGTTGCAGCACCACCCGATCGATCTGCGCATCGAGCTCCTGCAGGCGTTGCCAGGCCTCGGCGGCAGGGAGCTGCATCGGTGCCGCCGGATGGGCCGGGGGTGCGCTGCTGAGCGTCATAGGCGCGACGGAACCGGACTGCAGCCATAGATTCTCCCGCGTGGCCTCTGCGCTCGATGGCATCAATGGCGACGGAAGCCGCTCGCACCGGATTCACCGGCCCCGATCAGCCACCCTCCTGGACCGTGACGCCAGTGCTGGGCGTGCCGGTGGCGGTGGCCGGCAACGTGTTTGCCGCAGCGCTCGAACTCAAGCAGCGCGGTGGTGGGCAGATCGTGACCCTCAACGCCGAGATGACGATGGCGGCCCGGGCCAACCCCGAGCTGGGGGCGGCGATCGCCCAGGCCGACCTGGTGATTCCCGATGGCGCCGGTGTGGTGTGGGCGCTGGGGCGGCAGGGCTATCGCGTGCGCCGCAGCCCTGGCATCGAGCTGGCCCGGCAGCTGCTGGTGTACGCCGCCGCCCACGGTTGGCGCGTGGCGCTGGTGGGCGCCAGCCCCGAGGTGATGGAGCGCCTGGTGGCGCGGCTGAGCGCGGAGATCCCGGGGCTGGATCTGGCCTTCACCGTCCACGGCTATCAGGATGCGGAGCAGTGGCCCGGCATCGAGCAGCAACTGCAGCAGGCCCGGCCCGATCTGGTGCTGGCGGCCCTGGGAGTGCCGCGCCAGGAAACCTGGATCCAGCGGCTGCATCAGGGCCAGCCCGGCCTGTGGATGGGTGTGGGCGGCAGCTTTGATGTGTGGTCGGGCACGAAGCAGCGGGCGCCGCAGTGGATGGGCCGCCTGCAGATCGAATGGCTCTACCGCCTGATCCAGGAGCCCAGCCGTTGGCGGCGGATGCTGGCCCTGCCGGCCTTTGCCTGGGAGGTGCTGCGCCGCGGCTGAGTACAAGGCGCCACGCCAAAGAGCTCCACAGCAAAAAGCGGCAGGAGCTCAGCTCCCGCCGCTTTCGGATGAGGATTCAGCCAGGGCTGCAGGGCGGAACCGCTCGCTTCAGCGGAAGCCCACCGAGGCCTGCCACACAAAGGCCAGCAGCAGGAAGAAGAGGGGAATGATCGGCAGGATGTCCACCAGGGGAGCGAAGGCCTGATAGGCCTCGGGCAGCTGGGCCAGGGTCTGCAGGGCGTAGGCGGCCATCCCGGAACATTCGTGGGCTAAGGCCGGACGCTACCACGTGTGCGCAGCCGGCGAGTGGGGTTCCCAGGGAGCGAAATCCTCTGCAAAACAACCATCCCGGATGGCGCGTGCCATGGCCGTGCTGAAGCGCACCAGCTGGGTGATGTTGTGCAGGCTCAGCAGGATCTTGCCCAGCAGTTCATCGCAGCGGATCAGGTGGTGCAGGTAGGCGCGGCTGTGCACCGTGCAGGCCGGGCAGGGGCAGCTGGGATCGAGGGGGGTGTGGTCGTGGCGGAAGCGGGCGTTCTTGAGGTTCCAGCGCTCACCACCCACCAGCGCCGCGCCGTGGCGGCCGAGGCGCGTGGGCAGCACGCAATCGAACATGTCGAAGCCGTTGGCCACGGCGATTGCCATCTCCGGCAGCGTGCCCACACCCATCAGGTAGTGGGGCTTGTCGTCCGGCAGCAGCGGCCCCACCTGGCGCACGATCCGGTGCATCTCCTCGGCCGGTTCACCCACGCTCACGCCGCCCACGGCGATGCCCGGCAGGCCCATCGAACCCACCACCCGCGCCGATTCCTCGCGCAGGTGGGGGAAGCAGCCCCCCTGCACGATGCCGAACAGGGCCTGATCGGCCTTGGTGTGGCTGCTGATGCAGCGCTCCAGCCAGGCGTGGGTGCGGCGGCAGGCGGCCGCCACATCGGCTTCCGTGGCCGGATACGGCGGGCACTGATCGAAGGCCATCGCCACATCGGCGCCCAGGGCCATCTGGATCGCCATCGAGCGCTCGGGGGTGAGGTCGATCCGGGCGCCATCGCGGGGGGAGCGGAACACCACGCCCCGGTCGTTGATCGTGTTGATGTCGCCCAGGCTGAACACCTGGAAGCCGCCCGAATCGGTGAGCATCGGGCCGTTCCAGGCCATGAAGCGGTGCAGGCCGCCGGCATCGGCCACGATCTGCTCGCCCGGCTGCAGGTGCAGGTGGAAGGTGTTGGAGAGCACCATCTCGGCGCCGGTGGCCTGCAGCTGCGCCGGCGTGACCCCCTTCACCGTGGCCAGGGTGCCCACCGGCATGAACCGCGGCGTGTGCACCACGCCGTGGGGCGTGTGGAAGCAGCCGCAGCGGGCGCGGGTGTTCGGGCAGTGGGCCGTGATCTCGAACGCGAACACCAGCGAGGCGGCAGGATTGGTGTATCCATCGTTGCTGGCCGTGGCCAAGGCCCAGTTCCGCGGAGCCTGGCTGGGGGATCTGGCCGGTGCCTGGATCTTCTACAGCGTGCTGCCGCTGCCGCCGGGGATCACGCCACGGTTTGAGCGCATCGCCCGTTTCGCCCCCTGGGTGGCGTTGCTGATCGGTGGGCTGGAGGCGCTGCTCTGGCAGCTGCTCAGCCCCGGCGGGTTGATCGCGCAGCTGGCGCTGGTGCTGACCCTGGATCTCTGGCTCAGCGGCGGCCTGCATCTCGATGGCGCCATGGACACGGCCGATGGCCTGGCCGCCGGCCCGCAGCGCTGCCTGGAGGCCATGGACGACAGCCGGGTGGGTGCCAGCGGCGTGCAGGCGTTGCTGCAGGTGCTGCTGCTGCGGCTGGGCGGCCTGGCGCTGCTGGCCGCGGCAGCGCCCTGGGCGCTGGTGTGGGCGGCGGTGTGGGGGCGGATCGCGCCGCTGCTGGCGATGCAGGCGTTCCCCTATCTGCGCGATGG
>CAJXSQ010000100.1 GCA_913061215.1 uncultured Synechococcus sp.
CAGATCAGCGAGGTTGAGATCGCGGCGCCGGGTCAGCGCAAAGAGGGTGCCGGCGTTGCCACGGCAGACGCGCAGGTCGGCATCCAGCACGGTGATGTCTAACCAGGCGGGAAAGCTCTGCTGCACGTTGCGCAGCCACTGCAGGCGATGGCCACCCAGGCTTGGCCCCAGCCAGCCGCCACGGCGGAAGCACACCTCCACCCGCTGACGGCTGCCTTCCTGCACTGCGATCGAGGCCTCGACCGCGATCCCGGCCAGAGCCGCCATCGGGCCGCTCAGGCGCAGCAGATTCATGCCGCGCCCTTGCGAGGGAGCCAAGCACTGCAGGTTTTCCAGCCAGGGTGCCACCGCCAGATAGGGCTGCCGGCTGCTGCTCCAGCGCAGCTCCCAGACGCCTTCCAATTGCTCCAGTGCTTCCGGTGTTGAGAGATCGGCCGGTTGCGCCTTCTCCAAGGCTGTGATCAGAGCCCTGACTTTTTCCCCATGGCGGTTCGCAGCGCCGCGGGGCTCGAGCAGAAGTGTGTGCAGGAGTTCGTTGCGATCACTGCTCGTCACTGGTTCGGCCCATCGCTGTTTGCTGTGGCGCCGGCGCAGGAGCTGCCCTCGCCGGCCGTGCATCCGTAGCAGTGGTTCCCCCAGTGGATCGGTCGTTGATCCAACTGCTCGCGTGTGATCGCGGCGATGTGGCTTGTTGGTGTCTCGCCGCCAAGCGGGAGCTCCAGCATCTGGTTGAAGTCGCAGTCGTGCAGCTGCCCATCCGGCGCCACCGAGAGCGTGTCGCGGCACATCAGGCCATTCAGCGCTGCGGGGTTGAACGCGCCCTGCAGCAGCTTCAGGTAGCAGTTCACGTGGCCATCGCGCTGGAGCTGCTCGAGGAAGCGGGCGATCGGCATGTTGTTGAGGCCGATCAGCGCATCGAAGCTCACGCCCGCCTGCTCCTGCAGCTGCCGCTGCCAGGCTGCGGTGTCGCAGGGGGTGAGCTGCTGCAGGCGCGTGCCGGCTGGATTGCTCATCAGCGTGAGCTGGCGTTTGGGATCACCTTGGCCGTAGCCGAGTTGATTGAGGCGCTGCAGCGCTTCGATGGAGGCCTCCCAGGTGCCATCGCCCCGTTGGGCATCAGTGCTGCTCGCCTCCGGCTGGGGCAGGCTGGCCACGATCTCCACCTGCTGCTCCGCCAGAAAGGCCGCCAGATCCTTCAGTGCCGGCAGCAGCAGCACCGTGAGGTTGCAGCGGTCGATCACATGGCAGCCCAGGGTGCGGGCGGCCAGCACCAGCTCGCGGAAGCGGGGATGCAGCTCCGGGGCGCCGCCGGTGAGGTCCACCACCGCCGGCCGCAGCCGCTCCATTGCGGCGATGCACTGCTCCACCACCGCATCGCTCATCAGGGTGTGTCCCTGATCCGGCCCGGCATCCACATGGCAGTGGCTGCAGCGCATGTTGCACAGCCGGCCCAGGTTGAGCTGCAGCACCCGCAGCGCACCCCGCTGGGGCAGGGGCAGGCCTTGGGATGCGAGCGTCCGGCTGAACGACTGCTCGTCCGGCAGCGCCGCCTCCAGCAGCTGCAGCTGCCGCGCGGGCTCAAGGGCAGGCGGTCGGAGCATGAATGCGGTCGGGTTCAGCTGGCCGGTGCTGCCGCGGGGATCTGCGCCCAGTCGGCGGCGTTGATCCATGGAAACAGGTTGTCTTCAGCCTGCACGGCCGCCAGCCAGGCATCGCTGATCTGGGCCGGGTTGTCGACGGCCTCCAGCAGTTGCCAGAACCGGCCCAGGTGGCGCTCGATCCGCTCCCGTGCCAGTTCGGTGGTGGTGCCGGCCCGCAGGATGAAGCTCCAGTCGGAGCTCTGGGCCAGCAGCAGTTCGCGGCCGGCCTGGTTCAGCAGCTCCCGCGCCCGTTCGCTGCCCACACCGCGGCTCACCCGCGCCACCATCGCCCGGGAGGCCCGGTTCCATTGCGGGATCACCCAGGCGTTGCTGTCGTTCAGCCAGTAGTTGTGATAGCCGCCCTGGCCCCAGCTGGAGGGGGAGGGCTGGCAGAGCTGCAGGCTCTCGCCACGGCAGAGGGTGTCGCGCAGCGTGGTGAGCTGCACGCCCTGTGCTGGCGCCTGGCGGAACAGTTCGGCCAGAAAGCGCGGACCCTCGTACCACCAGTGCCCGAACAGTTCGGCATCAAAGGGCGCCACCAGCAGCGGCCTGCGCTGCATCGCCGTGTGCAGCTGCTGCAGGTGTTCGGCCCGGCCCTGCAGGTAGTGCCCGGCATCGCGGCGCACGCGGGCCTGGGCCGTCTCGGGTTCATAGGGCTGTTTCTGGTCGAGGCCGCACTGGCGGCCGCTCACCCGGTGCAGCTTCAGCCCCAGCGGCCGGGGACAGTCGATGCCGCGTTGTTCCAGTTCTCCGGCGGGCAGATCCCAGCCCAGGTCGCGGTGAAATTCGCGGTAGCTGGCGTCGCCGGGGTAGCCGTCGCGCGCGCTCCACACCGGCAGGGTGGATTCGCTGTCGCGGGCGAAGAAGGCCATTCCCGCCGGGGTGCAGATCGGCGCGTACACCCCGTAGCGCGGCCGCGGCTGGCCGTGCAGCAGGCCGTGGGCGTCGAGGATGGCGTAGCGCAGGCCGCAGGCCACCAGCAGGCGATCCAGGCCTTCGTAGTAGGCGCATTCCGGCAGCCAGATCCCCTGCGGGCGCACCCCCAGCAGCCGTTGGTGTTCGCGCACCGCGGTGAGCAGCTGGGCCCGCACCGCCTCCGGTGAATCGCGCAGCAGGGGCAGATAGCCGTGGGTGGCGGCGCAGGTGAGCAGATCGAGCACGCCGGCCTGCTGCAACCGCTGGAAGCGGGGCAGCAGATTGCCACCGCAGCGCTGCCAGGCAGCGGCCGCGCTGCTCAGCTGCTGGGCCAGATCGGCGGCGGCGGCTTCAAACCCGGCTGGCGCCTGCAGCAACAGCTCCTGCCGCACCGCCAGCCACGGCAGGAACCGCTCGCTCAACGTCCGGCTGCTCAGCAGCGACAGCAGCGTGGGCGAGAGGCCCATGCTGATGCGGGGCTGCTGGAGCGGATCGGCCGCGGCCGCCTCGAGCACCTCCAGCAGCGGCAGGTAGCACTCGAGCACCGCCTGGAAGTACCAGTCCTCCTCCAGTGATCCCGGCTCACTGGAGTGCACGTAGGGCAGGTGCGCGTGCAGCACCAGGGCCAGATCGCCGTGGGTGGGGGTGTCCGTGGCCAGAGCGCCGGTGGCCAAGGTCCCAGCTCAAGGATTGGGTCGACTTTACGCGTGGCTTTTAGGCTCGGGCCAGCGATTCGGCAGCGATGCAGCTGGCTCTGGCGGTCGACGGCCACAGCATGTTCTACGTGCAGCAGAAGCTGGGCTGGTTCTTCGATCCGCGCCGACTGCTCAGCCTGGCCAGCGCCACCCCCGGCCAGGAGATCGGCAGTGCCTTCTGGTACACCGGCCTGAAGGACCCCACCGATCAGCGCCCCTTCCGCGATGCCCTCACCAGCCTCGGATTCACGGTGCGGACCAAGCCGCTGCGTGAGATCGCTGGCGATGCCGATCAACGCCAGTTCGGGCGGGCCAATCTTGATGTGGAGATCGCGATCGATCTGCTGGCGGTGGCGCACCGCACCGATGCCGTGTGGCTGCTGAGCGGCAGCCGCGATCTGGAGCGGCTGGTGGAGGTGCTGCGGATCAAGGGCCTGCAGGTGGTGCTGATGGGCACCGATGGCATGGTGCCGCGGGAGCTGCGCAATGCCGCCGATTCCTTCGTTGATCTGCAGACGCTGCGGCCGCAACTGGAGAAACTGGAGCGGTAGGAGCTGGCGGCGCCGGCCCTCAGCGGTTCGCGCACCCCGTAGAGTGGGGCTAACTCATAACCATTCCGACTTGTAGCCGCCATGGCCCGCGACCCCGGCCGGGTATTGATCTTCGATACCACCCTGCGTGATGGGGAGCAGTCCCCGGGCGCCAGCCTGAATCTCGAGGAGAAGCTGGCGATCGCGCAGCAGCTGGCCCGCCTGGGTGTGGACATCATCGAGGCCGGCTTTCCCTTCGCCAGCCCCGGCGACTTCAACGCCGTGCAGCGCATCGCCTCCACCGTGGGCACGCCGGATGGCCCGGTGATCTGCGGCCTGGCCCGCGCCGCCAAAGGCGACATCAAGGCCTGCGCTGATGCGGTGGCGCCCGCCGCCAACCGCCGCATCCACACCTTCATTGCCACCAGCGATATCCACCTCGAGCACAAGCTGCGCAAGAGCCGCGCCGAGGTGCTGCAGATCGCCGGCGAGATGGTGGCCTATGCCCGCTCCCTCGTCGACGACGTGGAGTTCTCCTGTGAGGACGCCGGCCGCTCCGATCCGGAGTTCATGTACCAGGTGATCGAGGCCGCCATCGCTGCCGGCGCCACCACGATCAACATTCCCGACACGGTGGGTTACACCACCCCATCGGAATTCGGTGCCCTGATCGATGGCATCAACCGCCATGTGCCCAACATCGATCAGGCGGTGATCTCCGTGCACGGCCACAACGATCTGGGCCTGGCCGTGGCCAACTTCCTGGAGGCGGTGAAGAACGGTGCCCGCCAGCTGGAGTGCACGATCAACGGCATCGGTGAACGGGCCGGCAACGCCTCGCTCGAAGAGCTGGTGATGGCACTGCACGTGCGCCGCAGCTACTACAACCCCTTCCTGGGCCGCCCGGCCGACAGCGCCGAGCCGCTCACCGGTGTGCGCACTGAGGAGATCTACAAAACCTCACGCCTGGTGAGCAAGCTCACCGGCATGGCGGTGCAGCCCAACAAGGCGATTGTGGGGGCCAATGCCTTCGCCCATGAGAGCGGCATCCACCAGGATGGCGTGCTCAAGAACCGCCTCACCTACGAAATCATCGATGCGCGCACGATCGGCCTCGCCGATAACCGCATCTCCCTGGGCAAGCTGAGCGGCCGCAGTGCCTTCCGCGCCCGCCTCGAAGAGCTCGGTTACAACCTCGAGCGCAACGATCTCGACGATGCCTTCGCCCGCTTCAAGGAGCTGGCGGATCGCAAGCGTGAGATCTCCGATCGCGATCTCGAGGCGATCGTGAGCGAACAGGTGCGGCAGCAGGCTGAACCCAGCTACAGCCTCAAGCTGGTGCAGGTGAGCACCGGCACCAACCTGCAGCCCACCGCCACGGTCACCCTGGTGAACAGCGATGGCGCTGAACTCACGGAAGCGGCGATCGGCACCGGCCCGGTGGATGCGGTGTGCCAGGCCCTCAATCAGCTGGCCCGGGTGCCGAATGAGCTGGTGGAGTTCTCGGTGAAATCCGTCACCGAAGGCATCGATGCCATGGGTGAGGTCACGATCCGCCTCCGCACCGATGGGGGGCTCTACTCCGGCCACGCCGCCGACACCGACATCGTGGTGGCCGCGGCCCAGGCTTTTGTGAATGCGCTCAACCGCCTGGTGGCCGGCACGCAGCGTTCGCCGTTGCACCCGCAGAAGGCTCCCTTGCCGGTGGGTGATCTCAGCCCGGCGGAGCGGCCGCGCCTCTGATGGCTCACCCCGCGAGCGGTAGGCCCCGCACGCTGCTGGCCAGCGGCCTGCAGCTGGCTGTGCTGCTGTTGATCGCCGTGGCGATGCTCGTGCCGCTGTTCTGGCTGGTGAGCACCTCGCTCAAGGGGCCGGCCGAAAACATCTTCACCACGCCGCCGGCGCTGCTGCCCAGCCAGCCCAGCCTGGAGGCCTACCAGCGGTTGTTCGCCGACAACCCGATGCTCGGCTACATCCGCAACAGCGCCATCGTGAGCGGGCTGGCGGTGCTGGCCAACCTGCTCTTTTGCTCCTTGGCGGCGTATCCGCTGGCGCGCATGCGCTTCGCCGGGCGGGGGCTGGTGCTGGCCCTGGTGGTGGCCACGATCCTGATCCCCTTCCAGGTGGTGATGATCCCGCTCTATCTGCTGATGGTGCAGCTGGGGCTGCGCAACACGCTGTGGGCGTTGATCATTCCCCAGGCCGCCACGGCTTTCGGCATCTTTTTGCTGCGCCAGAGCTTTGCCGGCGTGCCGGTGGAACTGGAGGAAGCAGCCCGCATTGATGGCTGCACGCCCCTCGGTGAATGGTGGAACGTGATGATCCC
>CAJXSQ010000101.1 GCA_913061215.1 uncultured Synechococcus sp.
ATGTTGGGGAGATTGGCGATCGGGAGGGTGGGGATCGCAATCACGCCCACCAACACGATCAGGATGCTGCAAACGGTGGTGAGAACCGGCCGCTTGATGAAATTATCGGAAAACGACATAACAACCCTCAGTTAGCCGCCTGCGACGACGAAGCTGCCGGAGACGGCTTCACAGGAATTCCTGTGCGCAGCAACGCGGTATTGCTGACAACCACCCTGTCGCCACTCTGCAGACCGGAGAGCAGGGGATAGTTGTTGCCCTGCAGCGTGCCGAGCTTCACGGCCGTCTGCACGGCGATCGGCGTGGAGGGAGGCAGCTTCTCGAGCTTCTGCTTCTGCGCGTCTGGAATGGTTGTGGACGCTTTGATCTTGGGCAACGCCTGCGAGAGGTTCACCAAGCGGTACACGAAGGGCTGCTGGGCCTGCATGATCACCGCGGAGACGGGAACGGACAGTTCCCGGGTGGAACCGGTGATGATCGTGTTCTTGACGTACTGACCGGTTTTGAGCTTGCCGGTGAGATTGGGGAAACTGGCTTTCACAAGCACGGTGTTGGGCGCTTTGTTGCTGCCGCTGAAACCGAAATAGGGCGAGATGAACACCACCTTGCCCTCGCCCTTCACCGGTGGCGTGCTCTGGGTAACGAGCTTCACCGTCTGCCCCATCGCAACCCGCGAAACCTGCGTCGCGGGGATATCCATGAGCGTCCACAGGGTGGAGTTATCCACGATTCCCGTGATTGCCTGTCCCTGGCGCACGTAATCGCCGAGCTTCACGGTGTCGAGGTCGCCGATGACGCCGTCGATCGGTGCAGTGACGTATTTGTAGCCCAGGGTGGCGGCGCTGGAGCGCACCTGATCACGGCTCTGGATCGCCTTGGTGACGTAGTAATCCCGATCCCGGGTGGAGGCGGCTCCCTGCTCGTTCAGGAAGATGTAACGCTCGGCATTGATCCTGTCCTTGCGGGCTTCCGCCTTGCTCGCATCCAGGGAGGCCGACTGCTGAACGTTGTCGAGCACCAGGATCGGCTGGCCGGCCTTGACGCGCTGCCCCTGGGAAACCAGAATTTTTACAACCCGGCCATCGGTTTCCGGGCGCAGGGCCACATCGGTGGTGGAGCTCAGCTGGCTGATCACCTCAATCGAGGGATTGAACTCCGCCTCTCCGATCGTGGCCACCTGCACGGCCAGTGGCTTTGGGGCCGAAACCTTGCTGCCACAGGCCGTGAGCAACAGCAGGGGTAAAGGCAGGGTGATGAGGCCGCGCCGCACAACACAGGGACAGTTGGTGCGCAAGTTAGCCGGTTTCGGGCTGATTCCCAGGTGATCGCCGTTCGATGATGACCTCAGCACTCGATCCGGCGTGAGCGATCTGTTCAGCCATCGCGGTGAGCAGCTGCGCCGCAGCCTCGCCCCCCTGGCCGACCGCCTGCGCCCCCGCAACCTCGATGAATTCCAGGGTCAGGAGGAGATCCTCGGGCCCGGCCGCCTGCTGCGCCGTGCCATCACGGCCGACCGTGTCGGCAACCTGATCTTCCACGGTCCGCCCGGCGTGGGCAAGACAACCCTGGCCCGGATCATCGCCGCCAGCACCCGCGCCCACTTCAGCAGCCTCAACGCCGTGTTGGCCGGGGTGAAGGACCTGCGCCAGGAGGTGGAGGAGGCCCAGCGCCGCCTGCAGCAGCACGGCCTGCGCAGCCTGCTGTTCATCGATGAGGTGCACCGCTTCAACAGCGCCCAGCAGGACGCGCTGCTGCCCTGGGTGGAGAACGGCACGGTGACCCTGATCGGCGCCACCACCGAGAACCCGTTCTTCGAGGTGAACAAGGCGCTGGTGAGTCGCTCGCGCCTGTTCCGCCTGCAGCCGCTGCAACCGCAGCACCTGCACCAGCTGCTGCAGCGGGCCCTGAGCGACCCGGAGCTTGGCTACGGCGATCAACGCATCACCATCAGCGCGGAAGCCGCCGATCACCTGGTGGACGTGGCCGGCGGTGATGCCCGCAGCCTGCTCAATGCGCTGGAGCTGGCGGTGGAGACCACCGAGCCTGACGACGACGGTGTGATCGCCATCGACCTGGCGATCGCCGAGGAATCGATCCAGCAGCGGGCCGTGCTCTACGACAAGCAGGGCGACGCCCACTTCGACACGATCAGCGCCTTCATCAAATCGCTGCGGGGCAGCGACCCCGACGCGGCGCTGTTCTGGCTGGCGCGGATGGTGGAGGCGGGCGAGAACCCACGCTTCATTTTCCGGCGGATGCTGATCGCCGCGGGAGAGGACATCGGCCTGGCCGATCCCCAGGCGATGGTGGTGGTGGAGGCCTGCGCCGCGGCCTTCGAACGGGTGGGGCTGCCGGAAGGGCTCTACCCCCTGGCGCAGGCCGCCCTGTATCTGGCGGGCACGGAGAAGAGCAACAGCCTGCTGGGCTTCTTCGATGCACTCAAACGCGTGAAGGCGAGCAGCCGCCAGCAGGTGCCCGCGCACCTGCGCGACGCCAATCGCGATGGCCAGGCCTTCGGCGATGGCGTGGGTTACCGCTACCCCCATGCCTACGCCGAACACTGGGTGGCGCAGCAGTACCTGCCCAGCGGCCTGCAGGGCCAGGTGTTCTGGCAACCCGGAAGCCTCGGCTGGGAGGGCCAGCGGCGCAGCACACTGCAGCTGCGGCGCGCGGCTCAGCTGGCGGCGGCGGCCGAACACGAGGCGGAACTGGGGGAGGTGCTGAGCAGCAGTCCGGACGACCCGATGCTGGAGCGCTGGCTGCAGCGCCAGCTGGGCAGTGAGGGCGAACGGCTGGATCAGCTGCGCAGCCGGCTCTGGGATCAGGCCACCTGGCAACGCCATGACCGGGTGCTGATTCTGGAGGCCCGCTCCCTGCTCTGGGCGCTCGAGCCGCTGCAGCACACCCCGGAAGGAGGCGTGGTGATTCAGGTGCCCGGCAGCGACGAGGCGGAGCGCCTGCAGGCTCAGGTGCAGCTGCTCGACAGCCTGCGTCAACCCCGGATTCTCACGGCGCCGATCAGCCAGCTCAGCCGCCACCTGGAGGCCGGGCAACGCTTCGAGTGGATCGCCGCACGCCACCCCTTCCGGACGCTCGAGGGCATCACCCTGGAGAGCGCGGTGCAGGTGCTCGATCAGCTGGCAGCACCCACCGCCCAGCTGCGGCTCCTGTTCAGCGAGCCCCAGCTGGGGCCGGCCACCGCGCTGCGGAGCATCCCGGCGCTGCCCGCCGACCTGCAGGTGCTGCTCGAACCGGTTCAGGAGCAGGAACCCGCCTGGCTGGCCTGCAGTCCCGATCTCAACCTCCTCACCCAGCTGCTGGAGCAGCGGGGCTGGAGGCTGGCGTGGCAGCGCTGGCCGGAACAGCTGGAGCTCAGCCTCAGCAACGCGCTGATCGAACGCTGGTTCGGCGACCAGGCCAGCTACCGGCAACAGCTGCACGGCACGCTCGAGCCCGGCGAACTGAACAAACTGCAGCAGGGGCTCCGCCCATTGGTGGGCTCACGCCTGCCGCAGCAGCTCCAGCATCACCGGCTGGTGGCGACGCGCCGCGCCACCTGATCAGACCAGCACAGCGATCACCAGAGACCGCGCACTGCCGGTGCGGGCTTGGCGGGCGCGGGAGCCTCGGCGGTGTAGGCCGCGATGCAGGCCGGTGTGTTCATGTACCAGCTGAGCAGCGAAGTGGCCCGCTGGCTGTTGGAGGCATCGTTGACATCGCACACCTTCATCGCGCCCTGCAGCCGCTGATCGGTGGGCAGGTTGGCCATCATCCCGTAGCTCGACAGCTTGCCGTCGGCGGCGTCGAGAATGATCGCGCTGCGCACAGCCTGAAGACTGTGATCCTGGCTGTAGTACGGGGTGTAATTGTTCGTCTGAATGCTTTCGGAGAGGAACTGTTCCCCTTTCTCGGAATAGAGGAAGCGGGCCACTGCGGCCACGTCCACGTCGTATTCCTTCTGCAGCCCGGCCTGTAGCTCTTCAGGCGACCAGCCCGAGAGATTCTTCAGGTCCTTCGGCACAGGGTTATCGATCACCTCAGTGCCACCGAGGGGCAGCAGGGTGTTGGAGCGCACGAAACCCTGGCTCACCGCACGGGCGGTCTGGGTGGGCAGGCCGCTCTGAATGAAGGTGGGCGCGCCGTAACGCACACCGGCCTGATCGGAATTGATCGTTGTGGGGCCCTGGGGTATGGCCTGGGCCGAGAGGCCTGCAAGCAGGACACCAGCGCCAGCCAAGGGGAGGAGAACCTTGCGCATGGTTGTGCAGAGGATGACTCTCCCGGTATGGCGAGAGGCCTGGCTCACCACGAACCCTCTGAAGCTTGATTTAAGAATCGGTTATCGAATAATGAGGATTCCGCTTCAGGATGCCTCGGACGTGGAGCGTCGTCCGGCCAGCTGCAGCGGCTGCCAGCCCGGCGGGCACTGCAGCTGATCACGCTCCAGGCGGAAACTCCCCGGCTCGCCGCGGCCACTGCAGGCCACACCGCGGGGCACGTTCTCCTCGGCCTGAACCCGCGCCACATAGCGCTCGTCGCCGCCGCGGGGCGTGAGCAGCAGCTGCACCATCCGGGGCTCCTGGCTGATGGCCACCTCCATGTCCTCGGGAGGCTCCAGGCCAAGAACGTCGAGATAGCCGGTGAAGCCGCCCCAGTAGTAGCGGGTGATCTCACCACCCACAAAGCGGCCCAGCACATCCGTGGCCCGGGTGCGGGCGTCCTGGCTGGCCTCCTGACGGGCCAGATCCGCCAGCACCCGATCGGTTTGCGCGCCGATGCGGCTGGCCAGCGGCGGCAGCGGACGCCACTGGGTGAGCCCGGCCAGACCCAGCAGGGCCAACAGCGAAAACACGCTGGTACGCAGGGCAATCGGCATGCGCGCAGCCCGCACGGCAGCAGGACGTTAGCCCCAGATTCCCCGGTTGGCAGCCTCACCCACCACCCCACAGAGCCAGCCCTCGATCAGGCGGCAGCAACTGCTGGGTTGGCAGCCCCGCTCGAGATGCAACAGCACCTGCTCCTCACGGTCCCAGCACCAGTGCCGCAGCTCACGGGCCAGGCCGCTCTGCTGCCACTTGATCGCCGCCTCCTTGCGCACCCAGCTCTCCAGCACCGCCGCGCCGAGCTGCGCCGGCCCCAGCCCCTGCAACTGCCGCCACTCCCGCTGCGGGAAGAACCGTCGCGCCAGCGACGCCGCTTGCAGCGGGCGCCCCTGCCATTCCAGATCAACGCCGATCGGCCAGGGCGACCAGGCCATCAACAGGTGCTGTTGGCTGTGGCTGAGGCTCACGTGCCCGTTCTGGCCGCTCAGCGTTGGAGCCTCCCCCGGTGGACTGTGCAGCGGCACCGCATCAGCCGGGAGCTGCAGCACAGCGGCGAGCCGCTGCCGCAACAGGCTGCGGCTGATCAGATAGCGGGGCTGCAGCGCCGGCGGCAACGCCTCGCTCCAGCTGCGCTCACGCGCCGAGTTGAGCAGCGGCGCGGCCCCCTGCATCGACACCAACCAGAGGTGGGGCCGCTGCAACGGATCTGGCGGACTCGCAGCGATCAGAGATCCCCCTAGGCTCGCCGCCATTGTGTTCCTGCCAGACCATGGCCCTGCAGATCGGCGATCCCGCTCCCGCCTTCAGCCTGCCCGATCAGAACGGCACATCTGTGAGCCTGAGCGACCTGCAGGGCCAGCGAGTGGTGATCTACTTCTATCCGAAGGATGACACCCCCGGCTGCACCAAGGAAGCCTGCAACTTCCGCGATCAGTGGAGCGCCTTCGAACAGCACAACATCGCTGTGCTCGGCATCAGCAAGGACGGCGCAGCCAGCCACAGCAAGTTCATCAACAAATACGAGCTGCCGTTCACCCTGCTCACCGATGCCGAACCCTGCCCCGTGGCCGAGAGCTACGGCAGCTATGGCCTGAAGAAGTTCATGGGCCGTGAATACATGGGCATGATGCGCCACACCTTCGTG
>CAJXSQ010000102.1 GCA_913061215.1 uncultured Synechococcus sp.
CCCGGCTGCATCTGCGCCACCAGCTCCTCCTGCACGAGCGTGGGGGCCCGATCGCCGGGCAGCAGAACGGCACCGATGAGTAGATCGGCGCTCGGCACCAGCCGCTCCAGCAGTCCGCGGCTGCTCACCAGGCTCACCAGCCGGCCCTGGCGCTGGCCCTCCAGCCGCCGCAGCCGCTCCGGGGAGAGATCGAGCAGGAACACCTCAGCGTCCATCGCCGCCGCCAGCCGTGCCGCATTCCAGCCCACGCTGCCGGCACCGAGCACCACCACCCGGGCCGGCCGCACGCCGGTGCAGCCGCCGATCAGCACGCCGCGCCCGCCCTGGGGTCGTTCCAGCAGCCGGGCACCCACCTGCGCTGCCAGCCGGCCGGCGATCTCGCTCATCGGCGCCAGCAGCGGCAGGCTGCCATCGGCGAGCTGCACCGTTTCGTAGGCGATGGCGGTGCTGCCGGCTTCCAGCAGGGCCCGTCCCACGGCGGGGTAGGCCGCCAGATGCAGATAGGTGAACAGCACCAGATCCGGGCGCAGAAAGCCGAATTCCTCGGCCTGCGGCTCCTTCACCTTCACCACCAGGTGGGCGGCCCAGGCTTCGGCCTGGCTCACCAGGGCGGCGCCGGCAGCGGCGAAGGCCTCATCGCTGATGCCCGCGCCGCTGCCGGCTCCCTGCTCGATGCGCACCTGCAGGCCATGGCTCACCAGCTCGCGCACCGCATCGGGCGTGAGCGCCACGCGCCGCTCATCCGGCTTCACCTCTCGCGGCACGCCGATGCTGGCGATCGGGGCGATGGTGCCGGCCATGGGGCGGTCGCGCTGGCTGATCACCCTTCAGCTTGACGCTGCCGGCCGGGGTTGGCCACCGGTGGCCTACGCCGCCGCAATCGGCATCCGCCAGCCGCTGCCGAAGGCGCGTTTGCTGAGCTTGAGCACCGGTGGTGCCTGGCGCCGTTTGAATTCGGCCCGGCGCAGCAGGCCCATCACGCGGTTGGCGAGGGCGGCATCCACGCCGCCAGCGATCAGCTCTTCCGGCATGCGGTTCTCCTCCAGGAGAGCCTGCAGCAAGGGATCCAGCAGGGTGTAGTCGGGCAGGGAGTCGCTGTCGCGCTGGTCGGGGCGGAGTTCGGCGCTCGGCGGTTTTTCGCGGATGGTGGCCCCCACCAGCTCGCCTTCGGCTGCGAGTCCCAGTTCGCGCCGGCAGCTGGCGGCGGCACTGGAATCGATCCAGGCGCAGAGGCGGAACACGCTGGTTTTGTAGAGGTCGCCGATCACGGCCAGGCCGCCGTTCATGTCGCCGTAGAGGGTGCAGTAGCCAACCGCCAGTTCGCTCTTGTTGCCGGTGGAGAGCAGCAGCTGCCCCTGCTGGTTAGCCACGGCCATCAGCAGCGTGCCGCGGATGCGCGATTGCAGGTTTTCAGCGGTGAGCCCTGCGGGAGCGGCGCCCAGAGGCTCGCTGAGGGCCGCATCAAAGCTCGTCATCAACCCCTCGATCGGCACGGTGTGGGTTGTGATGCCGAGCCGATCGGCGAGAGCGAGGGAGTCGTTGATCGATCCCGCCGAGCTCCAGGGTGAGGGCATCAGCAGGGCCTGCACGTTGTCAGCCCCCAGGGCTGCGGCGGCGATCACCGCCACCAGGGCTGAATCGATGCCACCACTCAGTCCGAGCAGCGCCTTGCTGAAACCGCATTTGCGGGCGTAGTCGCGCACGCCCAGCACCAGCGTGCGCAGCAGCAGTTCGTCGGGGTCGGGCAATGCCGGGGTGGCCGGGGCGCTGGCGGCGGAGGCATCCCACAGCCCCAGGTCGCTGCTGGCAAAGGCCAACTGGCAGGGCACGTCGCCATCGGTGCCGGTCACGAAGCTGCCGCCGTCGAACACCAGCTCGTCGTTGCCGCCCACCTGGTTCACGTAGATCACCGGGCACTGCAGCCGCCGGGCCGCCGCTGCCGCCAGCTCGCGCCGCAGCTGCGCCTTGCCTGCACCGAAGGGTGAGGCCGAGAGGTTCAGCAGCAGATCGGGCCGGAGCTCCTGCAGGGCGGCCACCGGGTCGCCCCCGAGCAGCCGCTGCTCATGCAGCTCCTCTTCCACCCAGAGGTCCTCGCAGAGGGTGATGCCCAGGCGCCACCGCTGCCCGCCCCGCTCCAGCTCCAGCAGGCACGGCTGATCGGCGGGGCGGAAGTAGCGCCGCTCGTCGAACACGTCGTAGCTGGGGAGCAGCCGTTTGCGCGCCACCACCCGCCAGCTGCCCCGCTCCACCAGGGCGGCGGCGTTGAACAGATCCGGGGTCTGTCGATCGGGCGTGGGTTCGCTCACCCCAAGCACCAGAGCCAGGCCTGGCGGCAGCTCGGCGGCCAGCTGATCGAGCACCTGTTGCTCGCGTTGGCGCAGGGCTGGCCGCAGCAGCAGATCGCGGGGTGGGTAGCCCCAGAGCGCCAGCTCGGGCGCCACCACCAGATCGGTTCCTGCGGCAGCGGCGGCCCGGCAGGCCTCGAGCAGCAGCCGGCCGTTGCCCTCAAGGTCGCCCACCAGGGGATTGATCTGGGCGAGGGCGAGGCGCATCAGCGGGGCGTGTGGGAGGGCTGTTGCCCCAGGCCGTAGAGATTGTGCCGAACCAGTTCCGCCCACAGGGCCGGCGGCACCTGCTCGGGGCTGGGATGTTGCCGGATCGAGGAACTGGCGGTGGCGGGCACCGGCAGGTGCACCAGCTCTGGCTGTCCCCCCAGTGCGCGGATGCGTTCCAGTGCTGCGGGATCCAGCTCGTATCCCTGGCGCGGCACCACCGCCAGCCGGCAGCGCTGCAGCAGTTCCGCCGCTCGCCACCAGCGCGGCACCTGCGCCGCCAGATCGCCTCCCACCACAAACACCAGGTCGTGCCTGGGCCAGCGCTCTGCGGCGCTGAGCACGGTGGTGAGCGCGCGGGGGCTGCTCAACTCCTGCACGTGCTGGACGCGCCGATCACCGATGTCCGCCACCAGGGCCTCCAGCAACTGTGCACGCACGGCCAGGGAGGCTCCGTGCTGCTTGAACGGGTTGTCGCTGGCCCAGGTGGCCACCTGGCCGTAGTGCTCGGCCAGGCCATGCAGCAGGGCGCGGTGGCCTTCGGTGGGGGGGTCGGCGCTGGTGCCGAGCAGGGCCAGGGTGGGCCGGCTCATGGCAGCAGCGGCTGCAGGCTGGCCGGCCGCCCGTTCAGCGTGCGCCATTGCTGCAGCCAGGCGCGGGCCTGGGGGTCCTGGCGGGCCAGGCGCCGCAGCAGTGAGGCGGGACGCAACCGGCCGCGCTCGGCGCTGCGCAGCAGTTCCGCTGCCGCCAGCCGGCCCGTGAGCCGGGTGGTGTGCACCGCCAGGGCCGCCTGGGCCAGGGCGACTGGTGCGGCGGGAGCCAGGCTGAGCCCACCGCTGAGAGGCGCCGCCAGCAGCAGCACCTGGCGCAGCCCCCCCAACAGCAGCTGAATGCCCAGCTGTGTGCCGCCCAGCAGGGCGTTCTGGGCCGAGAGGCGCGTGAGCAGGGTGCGGGCGCCGCCGCCGCCGAGTTCCAGGCCGTAGAGCTCGCAGAGCTGCACCACCAGAGCGGTGTCGAGGGCCATGCCGCCGGCCAGGTCCAGCAGCAACAGCGGGTTGGCCGCCACGCCCGTGGCCTTGAGGGCGGCGTAGCGGCCGATCAGGGCCTGGGCTCCCTCCCGGCCGCGCCGCAGGCGCCACTGATGCAGCCGTTGGGCGAAGCGATCGGCGGCCCGCAGCGCATTGAGCCCCAGCAGCAGCGCGCCGTGCTGCTCCAGCAGCGCGAGCAGGGCCTGGCGCAGCGGGGCGATCCGGGCCGGCTGGGGTTCGCTGCGCACCCGTCCGTCCTCCAGCACCACCGCCTGGCGAGGCGCCGAGGCCACCGCCAGCAGCTGCAGCTGGCTGGCCGCGGCTGGCAGCTGCAGCTCAAGCCGGCGGCGGATGCTCGCGATCAGCCCATCGCGTTCCTCCGCCGGCCAGCAATCGATGCGGTTGAGCACCAGCAGCACCGGTTTGCCCGCCGCCAGCAGCTGCTCCAGCGCTTCGGCTTCCGGGGTGGTGAGGTCGCTGTCGAGCACCAGCAGCACCAGGTCGGCACCGAGGGCCACACGCGCTGCCAGGCGTTGGCGTGCCCGCGCCGCGATTTCATCGATCCCGGGGGTATCCACCAGATCCACCCCTGCCAGGCCGGGGATGGGCACGGCCCACGGACGCCGCTGCTGCCGGCGGGTGCAGCCATGGGCCACGTCGGTGGCGAAAGCCGCCTCCCCCAGCAGCGCATTGAGCAGGCTCGACTTGCCCACGCCCACGCGGCCGAACACCGCCACCCGCAGCCGCCGCTGCTTCAACGCCAGCAGCTGTTGATCGAGCGCTTGCAGTTCCGGGCCAAGGCCGCTGCGTTCCCGATCGCTCAGCCGCAGCCCGCTGCGCCACTCCGCCAGGAGCAGCTCGCAGCGCTCGGCCGTGGAGGGTGGGTGCAAGGGCAAAGGCGTGTGCGCCATGCATTGAAGCGGTTGTGCCATCGTCGCGCTCAGCCCCGCCCGCTTCCATGCTGAACAGCCCCGCCGTGTTCGCCGAGCGTCGCGCCCGCTTCTTCCAGGCCCTCGGCGGGGCGGCGGCTGTGATTCCGGCGGCGCCGCTGGTGACCCATCACGCCGACTGCGAATGGCCCTTCCGCCAGAACAGCGATTTCTGGTATCTCACCGGCTTCGATGAGCCCGATGCGGTGGCGCTGTTCCTGCCGCACAAGCCCGAAGGCGAGCGCTTTGTGCTGTTCGTGCAGCCCAAGGAGCCCAGCGCCGAGGTGTGGAACGGCTTCCGCTGGGGCTGCGAGGGAGCGGTGGCGCAGTTCGGTGCTGATCTGGCCCATCCCATCGCTGAGCTGGCGCAGCGGCTGCCGGACTATCTGAGCGGCGCCGAGGGCATCGCCTTCCGCGTGGGCAAGCACCCGGCGGTGGAGCCGCTGGTGCTGCAGGCCTGGGCGGGTCAGCTGGATCGTGCCCCCCGCAGCGGCGCTGCCGCCCTGGGGCTGGTGGCCCCCTGCCCGCTGCTGCATGCCCTGCGCCTGCGCAAGGCGCCGGAGGAGCTGGCCCGGATGCGTGAGGCGGCCCGCATTTCTGCCGAAGCCCATGAGCTGGCCCGCCAGGTGGCCCGGCCCGGGCTGAGCGAGCGCCAGGTGCAGGCCGTGATCGAGCAGCACTTCCTCGAGCAGGGGGCGCGTGGCCCGGCCTACAACTCGATCGTGGCCGGTGGCGACAACGCCTGCGTGCTGCACTACACCGCTAACAGCGCGCTGCTGCGCGACGGCGACTTGCTGTTGATCGACGCCGGCTGTTCTCTGGCGGACTACTACAACGGCGACATCACCCGCACCTTCCCGATCAACGGCCGCTTCAGCGGCGAACAGCGGGCCCTGTATGAGCTGGTGCTGGCCGCCCAGGAGGCGGCGGTGGCCGCCGTCGCGCCGGGTCACACCGCTGAAGATGTGCACGCCACTGCCGTGCGCGTGCTGGTGGAGGGCCTGCGGGAGCTGGGTCTGCTCAGCGGTGAGGTGGATGGCATCCTCGAGCAGGGCGCCTACCGCCACCTCTACATGCACCGCACCGGCCACTGGCTCGGCCTGGATGTGCACGATGTGGGGGCCTACCGCCTGGGTGAGCACCATGTGGCGCTGGAGCCCGGCATGGTGCTCACCGTGGAGCCGGGCCTCTACGTGAGTGATCGCCTGCCGGTGCCGGAGGGACAACCCGCCATTGCGGACCGCTGGAAGGGGATTGGCATCCGCATCGAAGACGATGTGGCCGTGACCGAGCACGGCCACGAGAACCTCACCGCTGCCGCGCTCAAGGCTCCGGCCGCGCTGGAGCGCTGAGGC
>CAJXSQ010000103.1 GCA_913061215.1 uncultured Synechococcus sp.
AGGGCACGAACATCACGTTCGTGCGGTTCTCGGCAATCTTCTCCATGCCGCGGTGCAGGTAGCCGATCACCGGCTCGCAATCCACCACGTCCTCACCGTCGAGGGTCACCACGAGCCGCAGCACCCCGTGCATCGAGGGGTGGTGCGGCCCGAAGTTCACCACCATCGGCTCCGTGCGCGTTTCCAGCTGCGTCATGGGGCCGAGGGGTGGGAGCTCGCTGGCGGGATCTTAGGAAGGAAGGGCCGCTGCTTCCGTTGCCGGGCTTGGGCGATCCGCAGGATTCCGCCACGTTTGATCACGTTCCGGTGCTGGCGGGGCCCGTGCTGGCCGGGTTCGCCGAGCTGGAGCCCCTGTTGGAGCAGCGCGGTGATGGCCTGCTGATCGATTGCACCCTCGGTGGCGGCGGCCACAGTGCCCTGCTGCTGGAGGCCCATCCGCGCCTGCGCCTGATCGGTCTGGATCAGGACCCCACCGCCCGCGCCGCCGCGGCTCAGCGGTTGGCTCCCTTTGGCGATCGCGTCCAGATCGTGGCCACCAACTTCGCCGATTACCAGCCGGAGGAGCCGGTCCTGGCGGTGCTGGCCGACCTGGGGGTGAGCAGCCCGCAGCTGGATGTGGCCGAGCGCGGTTTCAGCTTCCGCCTCGATGGCCCGCTCGACATGCGCATGAACCCGGCCGCCGGCGAAAGCGCTGCCGAGCTGATCGCTCGGCTCGATGAAACCGAGCTGGCGGATCTGATCTACGCCTACGGCGAGGAACGCCTTTCGCGCCGGATCGCCCGGCGGATCAAGCACGATCTGGCCGAGCAGGGGCCCTACAGCGGCACCGCAGCGCTGGCCTATGCGGTGGCGGGTTGCTATGCGCCGAAAGCCCGTCGGGGCCGCATCCATCCCGCCACCCGCACCTTTCAGGCCCTGCGCATCGCCGTGAACGATGAACTGGGGGTGCTGGATCGGCTGCTGCAATCCGCCCCCGACTGGCTCCTGCCGGGCGGCCTGTTCGGTGTGATCAGCTTCCATTCCCTGGAAGATCGCCGCGTGAAAACCGCCTTCGTGAGCGATGAGCGGCTGCAGCGCATCACCCGTAAGGCCGTGCAGGCCACACCCGAGGAAGAGTTGGCCAACCCCCGCAGCCGCAGCGCCCGCTTGCGCCTGGCGCGCCGCCGCGACAGCGTGTGAAGGCCCCGTCGCCGCAGGGTGTGACCCGCTCCGCCTCGCTTCCAGGCACCTTCCTCGATGCCCTTCCTGCTGAGCAGCGGGGCGAGGCTGAGGCGGTGGCCCAGGCCTGGATGGGTTTCCTGCCCGGCATGGAGCGGGCGATCCCGGCGGCGCAGGCTTGCCCGGAAGAGCCCGCTCTGGCGCTGTTGGCGGGGCTGGTGGCGCTGCTGGGGCAGACCCCAGCCTCCGCCGCTGCAGCGGCCCGTCACCTGCAGGTTGCCCGCCGGCGCGCAGACCGTCTTGATGGCTGGGGGCAGGGTCTGCTGCCGCTGGCCGAACTCTGGCTGGCGGGCGAACTGGGCTTGGCGCTGCGCGCTGCCGAGCAGCTGGCGGCGGCCCATCCCGAGGCGCCACTCACCCTGAAGCTGGCGGAGTGGCTCTGCTATCTGCGCGGCCAGGCCGTGCATGGCGCCCGCCTGCTCGATCTGGCCCTCTGGTTCGGCCACCATCACCCGCATCACCCGGATGTGCGGGCGATCGAGGCGTTTGCGCACGAGCTCTGCGGCTCCCTGCCGGCAGCTGAGCGCTGCGCCCTCCAGGCCATCGAGCTGCGTTCGCTCAACCCCTGGGCCGATCACGCTCTCCTTCATGCCCTGCAGCGCGGCGGAGCTGTGGAGAAGGCGCTGGCCTTGGCGGAGCAACGCTCGCCCAGCTGGGAGCAGGCGGCAGCACCGATGGCGTTGCACAACCATTGGCACTGGGCGCTGCTGTGGCTGGAGGCGGCTGATGCGCCTGCGGCGCTGCGTCAGTGGCAGCAGGCGCTGGTGGCCCAACCGGTGGAGCAGGGCACCGGTGAGCTGATCGATCGCATTGCGCTCAACTGCCGGCTGGAGCTGGCTGCAGCAGAGCCGCTGCTTCCACCCTTCGATCCAGAGTGGTCAGCCCTGGCGGAGGCGATTGGCGATCGCGTGCTGCAGCCGGAGGCACCCCTGATCGCCGCGCACTACGGCTGGTGTCTGGCCCGGGCTGGCTGCAGTGGCCCTCTGGCAGCGCTGCGCGGCCGGGTGAAGCAGCTGGCCCATCACCCGGAGGCAGTGGAGCCGGCCTGGTGTTGGCAGCCGGCCGGGTTGGCGATGCTCGATGGCGCTGTGGCCCTGGCTCAAGGGCGCCATGGCGATGCCCTGGCCCTGCTGGAGCCGGCGAGGGGTTGGTTCCCCATGGCCGGTGGCAGCGATGCCCAGGCCCAGATCCTGGATCAGATGCTGCTGGTGGCGGCCCGCGCTTGCGGCCGCCGTCCTCTGGTGGAGCAACTGGTGGGGCGGCTGCGGGCCGATCGCCCGCAGCTCACGCCCCTGGATCGCCACTGGCTCAGCTGTTGCTGAGGATGCCGGTGTGGTCCTGGCTGCCGAACAGCTGGCGATAGGCGGCGGTGCTGATGCAGATCACCACCGGGAAGATCACGAACAGTCCGCCGTAGCTGAACAGCGCGGCCACGGCGTGGATCACGCTTTCCACGATCGCCAGCCAGAGCACCACCCACCAGCTGGGGTTCACGCCGCTCACACCGGCCTGGATCGTGTCCGCCGGGCGCTTCACACCGAACAGCGAGAGCTGCAGCAGGAACTTCTGGGTCACCAGCAGCCAGATGTAGAACACGCCGAACACGATCACCGGAATCACGGTGAGGGCTGTGTTCAGGGCATTGAGGCCGGTGCCGATCAGTGCAGCCACCGCGCCCACGATGCCGATCAGGATCGCCAGCAGGATGGCGGAACCCAGCAGGCGGCCGCTGGCGGCGCCATCCCAGCGGGTGAAGTTGCGGAAGGAGGGGCGCTGGCCATCGAGGCTCATCCAGGCGCTGCGGGTGATGCCCACCACGCCCCACAGGCCCACGATCACGTAGCCGATCGCGCCCACCACCACGGCGATGCCGGCGGCCACCGGATGCAGGAAGGCCGGTTCGCTGCCGTTGAGGCGCAGCAGGCCGCCCACCAGCAGCGCCCCGAAGGGCACCAGGATCAGGGTCACCAGCACCTGGAACAGCAGGAAGGGCCAGGGGGCGCGGCAGAAGGCCTGCCAGCCGTCTTCCACGGCGCGCAGCACCTGCAGCTTGTTCGTGCCGGGGGTCGGCAGGCTCATCGCAATGCAGCAATTGCCAGGAAGGTAGCGACCGCCACAGCGCCCGCCCAGCTTTTGTCGTGATTGATGTTTATCTGTGAACGGTTTGCGCTCAGGCTCTGCGCAGGTCCTGCACCGCTGCCGCCACGGCATCCGCTGCCGCCTCGATCTCGGAGGCGGTGGTTCCGCGTCCCAGCCCGAAGCGCAGAGCCGCGGCGGCCTGCCGGCGGGTCAGCCCCAGGGCCTGCAGCACGTGGGAGGGCTGGCCGCTGCTGCAGGCCGAGCCACCGCTCACCGCCACAACCTGCCGCAGGGCCCGCTGCAGTTGGTTGCCATCCACGCCCTCGATCCACACGTTGAGGTTGTGGGCCAGCCGCGGCGCGTCTGCGCCGTTGCGGTGCACGCCGTCCAGTGCGTTCAGCCGTTGCCAGAGCCGATCGCGCAGCGCTGCCAGGCGCGTGGCCCGCGCCTCCCGGTCGGCCAGGGCCAGCTCCAGCGCCCGGGCCAGGCCCACGATCAGCGGCACCGGCAGGGTGCCGGCCCGCAGGCCCTGCTCCTGGGCGCCCCCGTGCAGTTGTGGAGCCAGGTGCACGCCCTCCGCCACCAGCAGCACACCGATGCCCTTGGGGCCGTAGAGCTTGTGGCCGCTCACGCTGAGCAGATCGATGCCCAGCGCTGCTGGCTGCAGCGGGATGTGGCCCACGGCCTGGGCGGCATCGCAGTGGAAGCGGATGCCGCGCTCGCGGCAGAGGCGCGCGATCGCTTCGATCGGCTGCAGCACGCCGATCTCGTTGTTGGCGGCCATGGCGCTCACCAGCAACGTGTCGGGCCGGAGGGCGGCTTGCAGACGCTCGAGATCCACCAGGCCGCTGGGCTGCACCGGCAGTTCCGTGAGTGAGAAGCCGTGGCGGCTCAGGTAGCGCAGCGGATCGAGCACGGCCCGGTGCTCGCTGGCCAGGGTGATCAGGTGGCGGCGTGCGCCGCCGGCCTGCAGTTCCGCTTCTGCCAGGCCCTTGAGGGCCAGGTTGTTGGCTTCGGTGGCGCCGCTGGTGAACACCACCGCGCTGGTGGGCACCCCCAGGCCGGCCGCGATCCGCTCGCGCGCCTGCTCCACCGCCGCTGCTGCCAGCAGGCCGGGCCGATGGCCGCGGCTGGCCGGGTTGGCGAACTGCTCGCTCCACCAGGGCGCCATGGCGCCCACCACCTCCGGGTCACACGGGGTGGTGGCCTGGTGATCCAGATAGATGACGGGATCGGCCATCGCCCCCCATGCTGGCAAGCAGCGTCTGCGGGCTGCCCCGATGGCTTTCGCGTTCCGTTCCGCTCTGTTCACGGCCTGCCTGGGCGGGGTGTTGCTGCCGGTTGGTGGCGCCGCCGTGGCCCAGACCTCTCTGGGTGCGCCCGACGCCGCCAACCCTCACCGCGCTCCCAGCGAACAGCGGCCGGCGGATTTCGTGCTGCTGCGCGAGTGGACCACCATGGCCGGCAACTTCGCCATCGGCGTGCGCAGCGCCAAGCCGGATCCCGCTGATGCTGCGGCGCGCACGATCGTGGTGTGGGTTGAGTCGCCCGATGGGGTGCAGCTGGCGATCGACACGCTGCGCTGCAGCCCGGAAGCACCGATGCGGCTGACGCGCCAGGGCAACAAGCTGCTGATCAAGGAGCTCAATCCCGGTGGGGCGATCAGCGAGGCCAACCGCCTCGATCACCAGATCTGGTGGGCGGCCTGCCATCCCGCCCAGGCTGGGAAGGATCCGGCCACGTTGCAGGCCACGGCGCGCCAGCTGGGCTACAGCGGCCTGCTGCGCGAACAGAAGCAGGTGCTGCCCGCCAACCCTCGATAGATTGCCCCGATGAGCCTCGAACCCGAATCCCAGCCTGCAGAAGCGGCACCCCAGCCCCCGGCTCGCCTGCTGCTGGTGGACGATGAGCCCGGTTTGCGCACCGCCGTGCAGGCCTACCTGGAGGACGAGGGTTTCCAGGTGACCACGGCCGTGGATGGCGAGGATGGGCTGGCCAAGGCCCAGGAGCTGCTGCCCGACCTGGTGATCAGCGACGTGATGATGCCCCGCCTCGATGGCTACGGGCTGCTGCGCAAGCTGCGCGAGGACGAGCGCCTGGGCGGCACCCCGGTGATCTTTCTCACCGCCAAGGGGATGACCGCCGATCGCATCGAGGGTTTCCAGGCCGGCTGCGACGACTACATCCCCAAGCCGTTCGATCCCGATGAGCTGGTGGCCCGGGTGCGCAACGTGGTGCGCCGCCAGGAGCGGTTGCTGCAGGAGGCCGCCCGTTTCGCCGATGCCGATATCGGCCAGATGGCCAAGCAGATCACCGAGATCCGCTCGCTGCTGGCCACCGGTGGCAGCAAGAAGGCGCCCGGAGGGGTCAAACATGAGTTCACGCCGCGGGAGGCCTCGGTGCTGCAGCTGGTGGCGGAGGGAATGATGAACAAGGAGATCGCCCGGCGTCTGGAAACCTCCATCCGCAATGTGGAGAAATACGTGAGCCGTCTGTTCACCAAAACCGGCACCGCCAGCCGCACCGAGCTGGTGCGCTACGCCCTCGAACACGGCCTGGTTGA
>CAJXSQ010000104.1 GCA_913061215.1 uncultured Synechococcus sp.
GGCGCAGGGCGCCGCGCAGGATCGCCGGGCAGCTGCTGTTCACGCAGCGGGTGGCCGCTTCCCCCTCCTCACGCACCAGCTCCGAGCCGCACTCCGGGCAGGTGTGGGGCAGCTCCAGCCGCTGTGCACCGGCGGGCCGCAATTCAGGCAGCACCCGCACCACCTCCGGGATGATCTCGCCGGCCTTGCGCACCACGATCGTGTCGCCGGCGTGCAGATCCAGCTCCACCAGCCGGTCGGCGTTATGCAGCGTGGCCCGGCTCACCGTGGTGCCGGCCAGGGGCACCGGCTCGAACTCGGCCACGGGGGTCACCGCGCCGGTGCGGCCCACCTGGCAGGCCAGGCGCAGCAGCTTGCTGGGGGCTTCTTCGGCGGGGTATTTGAGCGCGATCGCCCAGCGCGGGGCCTTCTGGGTGAAGCCGGCGGCATCCTGCAGGCGCAGGTCGTTGAGCTTCACCACCACGCCGTCGGTGGCGTAGTCGAGAGCGCGGCGCTCCGTGTCCCACTGGGCGAAGAACGCCTCCACCGCCGCCAGATCGGGCAGCAGCGCCGCGTTGGGGTTCACCTTGAAACCAGCGCCCGCCAACCATTGCAGGCTGTCCCACTGGCTGGTGGGGCGAGCTGGATCGCCGGCGGCGGCCTGCCAGTCGTCCGGCAGATGCAGGGTGTAGGCGAAGAAATCGAGCCGCCGCGCCGCCACCACCTTCGGGTCGAGCTGGCGCAGGGTGCCGGCGCAGGCGTTGCGGGGGTTGGCGAACAGGGCCTCACCGCGGGCCTCGCGCTCGGCGTTGATGGCCGCGAACACCCCATCGGGAATGAAGGCCTCGCCGCGCACCTCCAGCCAGGCGGGCGGGTGCTCCAGCTGCAGGCGCAGCGGCACCGAGCCGATCGTGCGCACGTTGGCGGTGATCTCCTCGCCCTGTTCCCCGTCGCCGCGGGTGGCGGCCCGCACCAGCACCCCGTGCTCGTAGCTGAGGGCCAGGGCATTGCCGTCGATCTTCAGCTCACCCACCATCGGCAGAGCCGTGGCGGCTTCCCGGTCGAGCACCTTGAGCAGCCGGGCATACCAGGCCTCCAGCTCCTCGGTGTTGAAGGCGTTGTCGAGGCTGAGCAG
This sequence comes from uncultured Synechococcus sp., assembly GCA_913061215.1. Taxonomy (GTDB): domain Bacteria; phylum Cyanobacteriota; class Cyanobacteriia; order PCC-6307; family Cyanobiaceae; genus Vulcanococcus. The sequence goes on from CAJXSQ010000104.1 coordinate 1,115, forward strand.
GCCGATGCGATGGCGCACGCTCTGGAAGCCCTGGGCCGGCGCCCCACCCACGCGCTGGGTGGGACTGTCGGCGGTGATCAGCTCGGGATGGGCCTGCTCCAGATCGAGCAACTCCCGGTAGAGCCGGTCGTAGACCGGATCCTCCATCTCGGGAGCATCCAGCACGTAGTAGGCGTGGGCGGCCTGGTTGAGCAGCCGCCGCAGTTCCGAGGCGCGGCTGGCGGCGGAGGCGGCGGCGGTGCTCACGGGCGGGCTGGCGTCAGGCGGCGACTTTCTGGATGCGGTCCACCTTCCAGTCCTCATCCACCTTCACGAAGGTGAAGTCCAGGGGCAGTTCGTCGTTGTTCTCGGCCTTGAGCTTCACGGTGAGGATGATCTGGTCCTCCTGGATGCGCGGCCGACCGGATTTGAGGTTGCGGTATTTGTTCAGCTGCAGCCCGGCCAGGAAGCGGATGAACTGCTGCCGGTTCACGTGGGAGCGGTAGTTCTTGGTGGTGAGCAGGTAGGCGGCATCCACCCGGCCGGAGGCCACCTGGGTGAAGAACTGCTTGATCACCGGGTTGATGCCCCGCGCGTTCAACACCAGCTTCACGGCGTTGATCGTCCAGTAGAGGAGCAGGGTGCCGGCGCCGGCCAGCAGGGCCTTGGTGCCGATGGTCTGCACCAGTTGTCCGTCCATGGGCGCGCGGGGAAGGGTGGGGCTGATTCTGCAGGACCAGCCCCCAGTTGCCGCAGTGCGGGTTACAGCACCAGGCCGGGCGTGGTCGGCTCAGCTCCTGCAGACTGTCGCCACCGGAGACCTCTGCAACAGCGTGCCCCTCGTTCCGCTGCTGCCGCTGTTCCATCGGCTCAACCGCGAGCACTTCGAGGGTGCTCTGGCCGATCCCGATGGCACCGCCCTCGTGGCCGTGCGCTGGAGTGATGGTCGGATGCGGCGCAGTGCCGGGCTCTATCGCTTTGGGCGCGATCGCCAGGGCCGGGCCATCAGCGAGATCGTGCTGTCGCGGCCGCTGCTGGAGCCCCTCCCCCAGGAGGCCACGCTCAGCACGCTCTGCCACGAGATGATCCACGCCTGGGTGCACCGGGTGCTGCAGGCCAACGAGGTGCATGGGCCCCACTTCCGAGCGCGCATGGCGGCGATCAATGCAGCGCAGCAGGAGTTCGTGGTGAGCGTGCGCCATCGCTTCCCGGTGCCCACCCAGCCGCCGCGCTGGATCGCCCGTTGCCCCTGCTGCGGCATCAGTTCGCCCTACCGCCGTCGCCGGCCCGGTGTGGCCTGCCGGCTGTGCTGTGAGCGCCTGCATGGTGGCCGCTGGCATGCCAGCTGCCAGCTGGTGTTCGAGCCGGCGGCGGCCGCTTAGCTTGCGGCCCATGGGCACCGCGTTGTGGGCACTGCAGTGGAGCGGCGTGACCATCGCCCTGGTGGGCCTGGCGCGTGAGCGTTGGCTGCGGGCGCGGCGCCTGGGGCGTTGAGGGCTCTTAGCCTGAGCCCATGGTGGATTCCTACGACGACTGGTCCCGGGAGCGGGGCTCCCGGCGGCCTGAACCCCGGCTCGAGCAGCGCCTGGATCAGTGGGTGAGCGCGGGCCGTCAGCTGGTGGATGGTGTGGCCGGTGCGCGGCCGGGTGGCCGCTCTGGCTCCCGGGCCCCCCGGATGCGGCTCGACCATCTGGGGCGCTGGGTGGAGGACAAGCTCGACTGGCTGCTGGAGGACGACGACGGTTGGCGCGAGTCGTGGGAGCAATCGGAGCCGGCGGCCCAGCGGGGTGGTCGGCGCCAGCCGCTGGAGGCGATCTCCCGGCGTCGGCCCGCCTCCCGGCCTCAGGCTCCGGTGGACGATGAGGCCTGGCCGGATGACGACAGCTTCAGCCTCAACCGCTGGCAGCGCGGCACCGGCCGTGAAGCAGCGTCCCCCCCGGCCGCTGCTCCATCGACCCGGCCTCAGAGCGGTCGCGCCGTGCCCCGTTCCTCCAGGCGGCGGCTCGATTGAGGGGCGTGCGGGCTGCGTCCCCGCGCTGCCACCTGGAAGCTGCAGCCGATCGTGCGCAGCTCCGCATTCACCGGCTCCACCAGTTCACCGGGCAGGTCCTCGGCCATCTGATCGGCGCTGGTGCTGATCGAGGGTGAGCCCTCCGTGAGGGCGCTGAGCAGTTGGGCCCATTGCTGCACCAGGGTGGTGCGCTGGATCGGCTCCAGCCCCGCCCGCTGGAACACGGCCTGGCAGTGGCTGCGATGCCACTGGGTGGGGCCGTGGGAGTGGGGCTGATGGCCGCGGATGGCGCAGCCGCTGCGCAGGGCGTGGCGTGTGGGGTGTCCGCTGGCATCCCGCAGGCCTGCTTCGCTCAGCAGGCGACCGCAATGCACGGCCGAGATGCCGTAGACGCGGCCCAGATCGGTGAGCGAGAGCCATTGAGGCGCTTCGCTGGTGGCAGGGGGGCCCTGGTTGCCCCGAATCGATTGCAACAAGGTTCCTTGGCGAGTAATCCCATGCTGGCCTCAGCACATGTGCCCGCAAGATGTCAAGCCTTGTTTGTAGCCACTCGTCACTTCTGTTGAGAAACGTTATGAAGCGATGTGTTGGGCTGGGCCGAGCCACTGTTCGATCGCCGGTGAGAACACTTCGCGGATCACGGTGAGCTCCCGGCCGCCGCGGAAGAAGCGGTAGTGGCGGCTCCAGTAGGGCCCCGGGCAACCGAAGCCCGGCTCCAGGGCCGGGGCTTCCACCAGGGCCAGGCCGTCCACCTCGCGGTAGAGCTCGGCCCGGTTGGCCGTGAGGCTGCGCCAGATCGGCTGGCTGCGCTCCTGCAGATGCTGGTCCGCTTCGGTCTGGTTCCACCAGCTCTCCGCCCAGGCCAGGGTGTGGCTGCCGCAACGCAGCCACACCTGGCGGCGCAGCAGCGGCTGGTCCAGCTCCGCCACCTCCGGCGGTGCTTCGCCGCCGGGATCGGCATCGGCCTCCATGGCGATCACCTCCACCTCCACGGCGATGCCCGTGAGCGATTGCAGATGGCGTGTGGGGCTGCCGTCCCCCAGCAGCAGCAACCGCCACGGCCCGCTCAGAGCACCGCTGTCACCCTCGCTCTGGCCACTGATCCCGGCGGCCACCGCTTCCGGGGCGGCCTGCCAGAGGGGTCGTGGGGAGGGCCAGAGGGAGGGCCTGGTCATCGGCGAGCAGCGAGCAGGGGAGAGACCCGTGGCCGGGTCTTCAGAAACCGCTGCTGATGCTGACGCGCCGGCGTGTGCCACCGCGGCTGATCACGGCGCTGTCGCCATCGGTGGCGGTGAGGGTCCAGCCGCTGCTGCCGATCGCTTCGCCCACCAGAGCGTTGGTGGAGCTGCCACCCACCTGGAAGATCGCCGAGCCCGGCTTGCCAGGGATCTGCACCACCCCCAGCAATTCAGGGATGGCCCCACCGGCCGCTGCGCTGGGCGGAGCCGCAGCGGCCGGTGGGGCGGGTGCCTGCAGCGTGCCGTTCAGCGGCACCTGCAGCGGTGGGGCGGCAGCAGGGGAGCGCGCTTCCAGCTGCCCCAGCTCCTGAATCCAGGCTTCGCTGGGCGGTGGTGGCGGTTGGCTGTCCTGCGCTTGTGGCGGCTCGGCCGTTTCCAGGTTGCGGATGCCCTCGAGCAGGCGCAGGTTGCGCTCCTGGCGCAGATCCTGGCGGGCCTGATGCCAGCCCTGCCACAGGCCGAAGCCGCCCACCAGGGTGAGGCAGCTGATCCCTCCCACCAGGGCCAGGCCCAGCCGCGGCGGCAGCTCCAGTCCGGCGATCTGCCAGGGCCGTTGCCAGGGCGGAGGCGTTGTGTCGCGCACCTCCACGTCGATCGGGGCTTGCTCCGGGTCAGGCAGGGTCACCGCGCCTGTGGACGCGGCCCGTTCCGCCGCGCTGGGTCGGCCGGCCTCCGCGAACACCCGATCCATCACCTGCTCGGCCTTGAGCTCCCAATAGGCCCTGGAGGTGTTGGCGGAGCGGGAGCTGCTCACAGAACGAGGCTGATCAAAGGTGCCGCATCACTGCAGCGATCAGCGGCACCTTATCGATCCTGATGGCTGTTGACGAGCCGTCGCCGCGACTCCAGCTCCAACCAGAGCATCAGCGCAGTCACGTCGGCAGGGCTCACCCCTGGGATGCGCGAGGCCTGCCCCAGGTTGAGCGGCTGCACCGCCGCCAGCTTCTCGCGCGCTTCGCGCGAGAGGGTGCCGATGGCGCTGTAGTCCACGCCCGCGGGAATGGGCTTGTGCTCCTGCTTCTTCACCTGATCGATCTGCTGCTGCTGGCGGGCCAGGTAGCCGCTGTATTTGATGTCGATCTCGGCGCCCTCGCGCACGTCGAGCGGCAGATCGGCATCGGCCAGGCCATGGCGCACCAGATCGGCGCTGTGGAAGCCAGGCCGACGCAGCAGATCGGCCAGGGTGATCGAGCCTTTGATCGCCGCGCCGGTCTGCTCCACCACGGCGTCGGCGACGGGATCGCTCACCTTGAGGCGCACGCTGTTGAGCCGTTGCTGTTCAGCAGCGATCGCCTCCTGTTTGCGGGTGTAGATCTCCCAGCGGCGATCGTCGATCAGGCCGAGCTCGCGGCCCAGGGGTGTGAGGCGCCGGTCGGCATTGTCGCCCCGCAGCACCAGGCGGTATTCGCTGCGGCTGGTGAGCACCCGGTAGGGCTCGCGCAG
>CAJXSQ010000105.1 GCA_913061215.1 uncultured Synechococcus sp.
CCTGAAGAAGTTCATGGGCCGTGAATACATGGGCATGATGCGCCACACCTTCGTGGTGGATCCGGAGGGCAAGATTGAACGGATCTACACCAAGGTGAAGGCCGACACCATGGCCGACGACATCCTGCGCGATCTGGGCCTGGCCTGATCAGCGCAGCAGGCCCACCGCCGGCAAGGCAGCCAGGGCTTCCAGCGCCAGATCCGGTGCCAGTTCGGGGCGGAGCTGCCGCTGCTGCACCAGGGGGAGCAGCAGCGGCGCGTCGCCGCCGGTGAGCCAGAGGCCGCCGCGGCCGGCGGCCGGCAGGTCGTGCCAGGCCTGGATCACCGCCGCGGCCGTGGCGCGAAGGCAGCCCTCGGCCATGGCGGCCTCCGTGGCCGGCGGCCAGGGGTCACGGGCAGCCGCCGCCGGGGCCTGCAGGCTGGGCAGCAGGGCCGTGGCATGGCCGAGGGCGCGGAGCTGCAGGGCAACCCCGGCGCTGATGCGCCCGCCGGCAAAGCGGCCCTCGGCATCAACGCAGGTGAGGCTCAGGGCCGTGCCGGCATCGGCCACCAGCACCGCACCGCCCTGGCGGCGCCAGGCGCGCCAACCCACCAGGGCCCGATCGATCCCCAGCCAACCGGGCAGCCCCTGCAGGGGCACATCCACCAGCGCAATCCGCCGGCTCCGGGGCAGGCTCAGCCGCTCCGGCAGGGCACCCACGGCCGCCCAGGCCAGCAGCTGATCACCAGCCAACGCCTCTGGATTCAGGGGTGGCGCCGTGTGCCAACAGCGCAACCCGTGTGCCTGCCGCTCCGCCCAGTGCCAGCGGCTGTTGCCGATCAGCAACAGCCGCGCCACTCAGATGCCCTCGCCGGCCATCCCGGGCAGGTGGATGCCGCATTCCTGCTTGAGGCCGCCGAAACGGGTGGCCCGGCCGCTGATGCCGCCGTCATCGGGGGCGCTGGAGTGCCAATCGCCCACGGTGGAATACCCCTGCTCGAACAGCGGGTGCTGCGGCAGGCCGTGCTCCTGCATGTAATAGAAAACGTCCTTGTTGGTCCAGGTGAGCAACGGGCGCAGGGCCCAGCGCCCGCGCACCTGGGCCAGGGGCTGCATGGTGCTGCGGTGGTCGGTCTGGTGCCCGCGCACACCGCTGGCCCAGCAGGTCACGCCCAGCTCCTGCAACGCCCGGTCGAGCGGTTCCACCTTGCGGATGCGGTGGTAGGTCTCCATGTCCTCCACCCGCCCGGTTTCCCACAGACGGCCGTAGAGCGCCTCCATCCGGGCGGGGCTGATCGGCGCCTGGGCCACATGCACCTGCAGCTGCAGCAGCTCGGTCAGCGTCCTGGCGTAGTGATACGTCTCGGGGGGGAGGTAGCCGGTATCCACCCAGATCACCGGAACGGGCCGATCCAGCTGGCTGATCAGATGCAGCGACACCGCTGATTGAATGCCGAAGCTGGTGGTGAGCGCAAAACCATCGCCGAACTGCTCAAGGCCCCAGCGCAGGCGGCCCAGGGCATCGCGCTGCTCCAGCTCCGCGCAGGCCTGCACGGGATCGAAGGCCGGGCTGGTCGTCGCGGAAGTGCTGGTCATCAGCCCATCCTCCAATGCCGCGGAGAACAGCTTTCACCAGCGCGCCTGCTGGTTAGGGTTCGCGCAACACCCTGCACCCGCCGGAACCGTGCCGCCAGCCGAGGCCGATCAGCGACCTGTCGTGGTGGTGGGCGGCGGCTTCGGCGGCCTCAGCACGGCCCTGAATCTGGCCAAGGCAGCACCCGCCCTGCCGGTGCTGCTGATCGAACCGCAGGAGCGCTTTCTGTTCCTGCCGCTGCTCTACGAACTGCTCAGCGCTGAGCTGCGGCGCTGGGAGGTGGCCCCCCGCTACCGCGAACTGCTGGCCGGGCGCGGCCCGGTCTGGCTGCAGGACCGTGTGAGCAGCATCGACACCAACCGGCAGGAACTGATCACCGAGGCGGGCCGCCGCCTGAACTACAGCCAGCTGGTGCTGGCCACCGGAGGGCGTCCGAGCACCTATGGCATTCCCGGCGTGGAGGAGCACTGCCTGGGCTTCCGCAGCCTCGCCGATGTGGAACGGCTGCAGCAGCGGGTGCAGCAACTGAAACAGCGGCAGCATCCGCTGCAGCGGCTGGTGATCGTGGGAGCGGGCGCCAGCGGCGTGGAGCTGGCCTGCAAGCTCGCCGATCTGCTGGAGGGAGCGGCCGTGGTGGAACTGATCGAGCAGGGCGCAGACCTGCTGCCCCAGGCCCGTTCGTTCAACCGCGATCAGGCCCGCGCAGCCCTGCTCAAGCGCGATATCCGCCTGCGCACCACCACCCGGGTGGTGGCCGTGCAGGCCGATGGCCTCACGCTGCAGCGCGATGGCGAGGCCGCTGGTCGTGAACAGCTGCCCTGTGATGGGGTGATCTGGACCGGCGGCGTGGTGGGCTGCGTGCCGGCACTCACCCCGGCGCTGGAGCTCGACCGACGCGGCCGGCTGCTCTGCGAGACCACGCTGCAGGTGATCGGCAGCGAGCAGCTGTTCGCCCTCGGCGACGCGGCACACAGTGCCGATGCCGGAGGCGACGAGCATCCCGCCACAGCCCAGGTGGCCTACCAACAGGCGGCCTGCGTGGCCGCCAACGTGCTGCACCAGCGCCGGGGCGAGGAGCTCGAGCCGTTCATCTGGAAGGATCTGGGCGAAATGCTGGGGCTGGGCATCGGCCAGGCCACGCTCACCGGCATGGGGTTCACCCTGGCCGGACCTGCCGCCTTCCAGCTGCGACGGCTCGCCTACCTGGCCCGGATGCCGGGCCTGCAGCATCAGCTGCGCGTGGCCGGCGGCTGGCTGGCCGACTGGCTCTGACCTTCTGACACCGCGTCCATGACCGAAGCCCCCCGGCCCGAGGGATTGCTGCTCGATGCGATGGGCACCCTGATCGGGCTGCGGCGCTCGGTGGGCAGCACCTACGCCGCCTTTGCCGCGGAGCATGGTGTGACCGTGGAGGCGGAGGCGATCAACGCCGTGTTCCCCCAGCTGTTCCGCGCCGCACCACCCCTGGCTTTTCCCGGTGTGGCCGGTGAAGCGCTGCTGGCGGCCGAGCGGGGGTGGTGGGTGGATCTGATCGCCGCCTGCCTGAAGGCGTGCGGCCATGAGGAACCGCTGCCGGCCGGGCTGGGGCCCGCCCTGTTCGAGCACTACGGCACCGCAGAGCCGTGGCAGGTGTACGACGACGTGCTGGAGCACCTGGAGCGCTGGCGCAGCGCGGGGCTGCGCCTGGCCGTGGTGAGCAACTTCGATCAGCGCCTCGGTCCACTGCTGGATCAGCTGCAGCTGGCACCGCTGCTGGATGCGGTTGTGGTGTCGTCGCAGGTGGGGGCAGCCAAGCCGGACCCCAGGCCGTTTCAGCGGGCCCTGGAGCTGCTGGAGCTGCCGGCAACGGCGGTGTGGCACATCGGCGACAGTCCCGAGGACGAGGCCGGTGCCCAGGCGGCCGGACTGCGCTGTGTGTTGATCCAACGCCCGAAACCATCGGGAACGCCAGGGGCTGGCAGCGTTTGAAGCAGACCGCCCTGCTGGGCCGCACCAGCGGCCTGCGCCCGGCCCAGACCCGGCGACTGGAACGGCTCAGCCACCGCCGCCACCCGGAAGCCTTCGGCGCCGATCTGCTCACCCTGCAACGGCTGGCGGCGGAGAGCAGCGAACTGGAGCTGCCGCTGAGCCTGGTGGTCGATGGGCGCGGCCTCTGCCGGCTGCTGTGGGTGGGGCCGCTGGAGCAATCCGGGCGGCTGCTGGAACGGTTGCCGGGTGGACCGCGGCGCCAGGGCAGCGATCTGCGCCTGATCACCTGCGTGGGCCGTGCCAAGCAACTGGAGCCCCACGGCAGCGAAGCGGTGGTGGGGCTCGACCTCGACCCCCAGCTCTGGCTGCGCTACAGCCAGCAGCCCGAGGCCGGCGGCCGCTGGCCCGCCGCTGCCTTCCTGCCGGGCGGCGATCCGGCCCACCCCTGGCAGCAGCAGGCCTGCGACGATCTGAGCGCCCTGTGCCAGTGGATCCCCCCGGAGCGCCAGGCACCACCGCCGCAGCACCTCGACCCCGCCGGCCGCGAGCAGGTGCTGCTGCTGGTGCTCAGCCCCGCGGATCCCGAGGAGGCGCGGCGCCAGATCGCCGAACTGGAAGGCCTGGTGCGCAGCGCCGGCTCGGTGCCGGTGGGGCTGGTGGTGCAGCGCAAGGCGTCCGGCTCACCGCAGACGCTCTGGGGGGAAGGCAAGCTGCGCGAGGCCGCCCTGGAAGCCCGGCGCCTGGGGGCCTCCCTGGTGGTGACCGACCGGGAGCTCACCCCGGCTCAGGCGCGCAACCTGGAGCGGCTGCTGGATCTGCCGGTGAGCGACCGCAGCGAGCTGATCCTCGACATCTTTGCCCAGCGGGCCGCCAGCGGCGCCGGGCGCCTGCAGGTGGAACTGGCGCAGCTGCGCTACCGGCTGCCCCGGCTGGTGGGCCGCGGCCTCAGCCTCTCGCGCCAGGGCGGCGGCATCGGCACCCGCGGTCCCGGTGAAACCCAGCTGGAGAAGGATCGCCGCGCCATCGCCCGCCGCATCGAGAAGCTGCAGCGCGACGTGCAGAAACTGCGCGAGCACCGCGCCCGCATCCGCAGCGGCCGCCACGGCCTGGAGCGCTTCGCCCTGGTGGGCTACACGAACGCCGGCAAGAGCTCACTGCTCAATGCCCTCAGCAAACCGGCCGCCGGCGAGGCCGTGCTGGCGGAGAACAAGCTCTTCGCCACCCTCGATCCCACCACGCGCCGCATCAGCCGGCCCGATCCAGGCGGCGGGCCGCCCCAGACGCTGCTGCTCACCGACACGGTGGGCTTCATCCGCGCCCTGCCACCGCCCCTGGTGGAAGCCTTCCGCTCCACCCTGGAGGAGACCCTCGAAGCCGACCAGCTGCTGCTGGTGGTGGATCTCTCCGACCCCGGCTGGACCGAACAGCTGCGCACGGTGCACGCGATCCTCGATGAGCTGGGCAGCACCACGCCGCGGCGACTGATCGGCAATCAGATCGACCGCTGCCCGGCTGCAGCCCTGGAGCAGGCCCGCAGCATGGATCCCGATGTGCTGTTCATCTCGGCAACGGCCGGGCTGGGGCTGGAGCACCTGCGCACGTGGCTGTTCACCGCGGCGGCTTCGCCCTGAGACGGCAACACCGGAACCGAGACGTCAGTTCCCACCGCGTTTGTGTCAGCATCAGCCACTTCTCCAATCCCGCCCCCATGGCGCTGCAACTGGGCGACACCGTCCCCGATTTCACCCAGAACTCCCAGCTGGGTCCGATCAACCTCTACGACTTCGCCGGCGACAGCTGGGTGGTGCTGTTCTCGCACCCCGCCGATTACACCCCGGTGTGCACCACCGAGCTGGGCGAGGTGTCGCGCCTGCGCCCCGAGTGGGAGAAGCGCAACGTGAAGACCATCGCCCTGAGCGTGGACTCCGCCGAGAGCCATGGCGGCTGGATCTGCGACATCAACGAAACGCAGAACACCACCGTCGACTACCCGATCCTCGCCGATGAGGACAAGAAGGTGAGCGATCTCTACGGGATGATCCACCCGAACTCGCTCAACAACCTCACGGTGCGTTCGGTGTTCATCATCGACCCGAACAAGAAGCTGCGCCTGCAGATCACCTATCCCGCCAGCACCGGCCGCAACTTCCAGGAAATCCTGCGGGTGATCGACTCCCTGCAGCTCACCGACCACCACCAGGTGGCCACCCCGGTGAACTGGAA
>CAJXSQ010000106.1 GCA_913061215.1 uncultured Synechococcus sp.
GGCGCTGAGATCCACCGCAGGGGTTTCGGTGGCGCTGACGCTCTCAGCTGTATGGGCGCGTTGATCCGATGAGCTGTTGAGGCTCTCGCAGATGCTCTGGGTCACGTTCTGAATGGCTGGGCCTGAAATGTCCTTCGTCGACAGGCCGGCAGACACCCTGGAAATGAAGCGGTGGCATGAGAGCCGCGGCACTTAAGCCTTGTCGCTTCGAATAACTGCCTTGCCCTACACAAAGGGTCGCAGGCTCAACCTAACACTTGCCCCGCGGTGGCTCGGGCGTAGTCATCGGCGAAGCGCTCGATGTCGTCCTCGCTCAGCCAGTGGCCGCGCTGCACTTCCACGATCAGCAGGTCGTGGCTGCCGGCACTGGCGCGATGCAGCGCGCCGCAGGGCACCAGCAGGCTCACACCCGGCGCCGCCGCGATCGTGGCGTCGCCGCAGAGCAGATCACCGCAACCGCTCACCACCACCCAGTGTTCGCTGCGGTGCTGATGGCGTTGCAGGCTGATGCGCTGGCCGGCGCGGATGCACAGCCGCTTCACCAGATAGCCATCGCCGGCTCCCAGGTTCTCGAACCACCCCCAGGGACGCTCGACAAGGCTCGCCATGGCCTCAGGCTAGGGGCGATCAGCCGGTGTGACCAGCAGCGCCCGCTGGCGGGCCCGGGTGAGGCCCGTGTAGAGCAGCCGGGCGTCGCTGCGGAGGCTCGGTGCAGCGAGCAGCAGCACCTCCCGGTACTGGCTGCCCTGGGCCTTGTGCACCGTGAGGGCCAGGGCCGGCTCCGCCCCCGCCAGCCGCGCCGGATGCAGCAGCCGGCCGGAGCCCATCAGCACCCAGGGCTCCCCATCGCGCTGCACCAGAACGCCGGTGTCGCCATTGGCCAGCTCCTGCTCCGGCCTGTTGCGGCGGTTCAGCACGGGCGTGCCGAGGGGCCAGCGCTCCAGCGGTGCCTGGGCCGCAGCCCCGAGCAGAGCGCGGTGCAGGGCTTCCACACCCCAGGGCCCCCGCCGCACCGGGCTGAGGGCGATGCGCTGCTCCAGCTGGCTGAGCAGGGCGGCGCGGTCGCCTGGATGGGGCTCCCCGCCGTGCCAGCGCAGGGCCCGGCAGAGCTGGGCGAGCTGGTGTTGCTGCTCCTGCAGGGCTTCGAGCACCTCCGGCGGCAGCTGCTGCGCGGGCGCCTCCAGCCACTGGAGGTTGTCGCCGGCGCCGAGGCGCTCCAGCTGGGGGCGCAGCGGCTGCTCCTGGCGCAGAGCCGCGGCGATGCCGGCGATGGCGCCGTTGTTCCGGTAGGTGGTGCTCAGTTCCACCACAGCCGCTCCGAGCCGCTGGCGCTGGTCGGGCCGGCAGAGCTCCTCCAGAACGGCGCCGGTGCCCACCGGTGGCAGCTGGCCCGGATCACCCACGAGCACCAGCCGCGCCTCGGCGGGCAGCGCCGCAAGCAGCGCCGCCATCAAGGGCAGATCCACCATCGACACCTCATCCACCACCAGCAGATCCAGCTCGAGCGGCCGGCGGGCATCGCGGCCGAAGCGGCCGCCGCCGCGGGCCTCCAGCAGCCGGTGCAGGGTGGAGCAGGGCCGTTGCTGCTCTGGATCGAGCGCCGCGTCCAGCGCCTCAGCCAGCCGCGCCGCCGCCTTGCCCGTGGGCGCGGCCAGCTGCACGCGCAGCTGCGGCTCCAACGCCAGAGCGGCCCGCAGCATGGTGGCCACGGTGGAGGTTTTGCCGGTGCCCGGGCCGCCGAGCAGCAGCACCAGCCGCTGGTGGAGCAGAGCGCTCACCGCGGCGCTCTGCTGCGCATCCAGGCCGGCGGCGGCGGTGAGCGCCTGAACAGCCTTCAGGCCAGCGGCGGTTGGCGCCGGTTGATGCTGTTGCCCGCTGCGGCTGGTGATCTGCTCCAGGCACTGCTGCAGCTGCCCGTGCCAGCGGCGCCAGCGCAGCCAGCTGCCATCGCGCACGATCACCGCCTCAAGCCAGCCCGCGGCCGCCAGGGCCTGCAGCTGAAGCTCGGGCCAGCCTTCCGCGGCGATGCCCTCCGGTGGCGGCGCCTCCAGATCGATCCCCAGTTCGCCCCGCTCCAGCGCCTGGCAGAGGGCCGTGATCAAGGGTTGCAGCAGGGCTGCATCGGCCTCTGGTGGCGGCGGCAACAGGCGCAGCAGGCTGTCGCTCAGGGCCGGGGCCAGGCCGCTCATGCCTGCCCCTCCCGCAGCAGCGCATCAAGGGCCAGGAGGCGTTCCAGCGGTGGGGTGTCCACCAGCACACCCGGTACGCCCTGTTCTGCCTGCTCCACCCCTCCAGCCACCCCCCGCAGGAACACGTAGGCGTAGCCACCCAGGTGCTGCTCCGGGGCGTAGTCCGGCAGGCGCCAGCTGAGGTAGCGGTGCAGCGCCACCAGGTAGAGGTGCGCCTGCAGGGGGTAGTGGTTGCTGAGCATCAGCCTGGCCATCGCCTCCTGGGAGTAGTCGGCCGGGCCGCAGGCCAGCACCTGGCCCTGGCCATCGCGCCGGCCGAGCCAGTTGCTCTTCCAGTCGGCCACCCACCAGCGCTCGCGCCACTGAAACACCAGATCGATCGAACCGGTGAGGAAGCCCCGGCTGGCCACCGCCAGCCCGCGCAACTGCCGGCCATAGGCCGCGCCGAACCGCCCGCCCGGATGCTGCTCGAAGGCTGCCGCCAGGCCGCTGCTGCGCACCAGGCGATCCGCCGCGCTGTGAGCCAGGGGCAGATCGAAGTTCAGTTCGCTCAGCCAGCTGCCGCTGGGCAGATCCGCCAGTCGGCAGTCCGCCAGGGCACCACCGAGGGCACTGCGCATCAGCAACAGCAGCCCCTGCTCCAGGGCATCGATCTGCTCGGCGGGGAGGCCAGCGCGCTCCAGTTCCCGTTCGAGCAGCGGCCGCGCGCTCTCCGGATCGCGCTCGAAGGCTGGGAAATCGATCTGCTCGAGCATGCGATGCAAGGCATCCCCCGGCGCTGAGCCCCGCGGGAACTGGGCCAGGGGCCCCAGGGGCGGCCAGACACTCGCCGCTGTGGCGGGCGCTGCCACCGGCTGCTCCTCGTCGCTGCCGAGCGCGTCGGTGTCGCGGCCGTCGTCGCGCGCTTCCGGGGGCAGGGCTGAACCGGCGTGGGCCCAGGCGGAATAGCTGGCCCGGCCCCAGCGGCTGTCGAGCGGGCGCTCGGGGCGCGGGCCCAGCTGCAGCTCGCCGCAGGGGGGCTCCGGCCGCCAGGGGCGCTCCGCTCCGGGCAGCTCCGCGGCGTCGCGCCGCTGCAGCTCCGGCAGGTCGCGCCCATGGAGCCAGCTGCTGAGCGGGTTGCCCGGATCCGCCTGCTCCTCCCCCGGCCAGGCCAGCACCAGCCGGTGTTGGGCGCGGGTGCAGGCCACATAGGCCAGCCGCTCGGCCTCCTGCAGCTGGGCCTCGTGGTCCTGCGTGGCGGCGGCAAGCCCTGTGCCCCAGTGGGGGCTCAGATGCAGGTCGAGGCGCGGCTGGCTGGCGCCGGGCGGCAGCCAGCGCCGGCCGAGCCGGCCGGTGCCGGCCCGGGCGGGCTGGGGCGCCTTCCAGAGGTAGGGGCAGATCACCACCGGATACTCCAGGCCCTTGCTGCGGTGCACCGTCACCACCGCGATCGCGGATTCGGCCGCATCGCTGCGGCAGAGATGCTCATCGGGGCTGTCCCGCTGCTCCTGCAGGCGCAGGTTGCGCAGCCAGTCGGCCGCGGCCAGGGCGGTGAGCCCCTGGCTGTGCATCTGCTCCTGCGCCAGTTCAGCCGCCTGCTGCAGATCGGCCAGGGCCCGGCCCCGCAGCGACAGCCGCGCCAGCCCCTCGGCGGCGAGCAGTTCCCCCAGCACCCCGGTGAGCCCCAGCCGCGGCAACTGCTGCCCCCAGTGGCTCAGTTCACCGGCCAGCTGATCCCAGCGCTCCGGCGCCGCCGCTGCGATCTCCGCCGCCGACCAGCCCAGCAGGGCCGAGGCCGCCAACAGGCGCTGCCGGCCGGGATCACCGGGGTGCGCCAGGGCATCGAGCAACCGCTGCAAGGCGGCCGCTCCGGCACTCTCAAACACGTCGCCGCGGCTCACCAGCCGGCTGGGCAGCTGGCGCCGCTCCAGCGCCGCCCGCAGGCTCTCGGCCTGGCTGTGGCGGCTCACGAGCAGACACAGATCCCCCGGCTGCAGGCCTTGCTCCAGCAACTGTTGGCACAACCCGGCGATCTGGCTGTCCAGCTGAGCGGGGTCCACGGCGAGCAGCTGCAGCGCTGCCTCGCTGTCCGGCAGCGGCAGTGGCGCCTTGTTCGCGCAGGCCTCCACGGCGGGCACCGGCAGCTGCGAGCGCTGCAGCCCCGGCTTCATCAATGCATTCAGTCCCGCCACCAGCGCGGCGCTGGAGCGCCGGTTCTGAATCAGGCCGTAGCGCTCCTGGGCCTGGGTGGCGGCCTGGCGGTAGGTGGCCAGCTCGCCGCCGCGGAAGCGGTAGATCGCCTGCTTGGGATCGCCCACCATCACCAGCAGATGGCGGCAGGGCGCCTGGCCGAAGGCCCGCTCCAGGATCCGCCACTGCAGCGGATCGGTGTCCTGGAATTCATCGATCAGGGCAGCGCGGTAGCGCTGCGCCACGGCCTCCAGCAGCGGCGAGGGCGCCGCGGGATCGGGGCCGGGATCGAGTTGCTCCAGCAACTGCCCGAAGCCCATCTCGCCGCTGCGTTCCCGCCGCCGGGCCAGTTCGCGGCGGCCCCAGTGGGCGAAGTGCAGCAGCAGCAGCTCCGCCGGGCCGTCCACCAGCGCTGCGATCGCCTCCAGCAAGGGGCGTTGCGGCAGCGACACGCCCGGGCCATGGGCCGCGGCGGCCACCTTGCAGAAGGGGCCGGGGTGGAAATAGCCCTTGAGCTCCTTCTGCTCCAGCACCTCCTGGTAGCTCGGTGCCCCCGCCTCCGGCGGCCGTGCATCAATCCAGGTCTGCACCCGCTGCAGCTTGTCGGGCTTGGCCTTGAGCCGGTAGGGGCGGTAGTCGAGCCCCAGGCTCTTGAGTTCGGCGGCGGCCGCCGCCAGCTCGGTTTCGAGATCCTCGGCGCGCTGCTGCCACTGCTCCAGAAAGGCCTGCCAGCGCTCCTGCCAGAGCAGCTCCAGCTGCGGCGCCAGCGGGGTTTCAGCGCTCCACTCCGGCGGCAGGGGATCGAGGCTCAGGGCCGGGTCTCCATCCAGGCTGGCCAGCAGTTCCACCAGGCCATCGGGGCTGATCTGGCGCTGCCGCAGCCCCGCGAGCAGGCCGGCGGGGAGGGGCAGCACCTGCCGGCGCCAGTAGTCGTGCACCAGCTCCGCCCGCCGCTCCCGCGCCTGGCTCTCCAGGGCCACAGCCGGCCCCAGGCCCGCCTCCAGCGCCTGGCGCTGCAGCGTGCGGCGGCAGAAGCCGTGGATGGTGGTGATATCGGCGCGATCGAGCTGCTCGAGCGCCAGCAGCAGCCGGCCCCGCAGGGCGGCGGGTGGTTCGGCACCCCAGGCGGCGCGCCACTGGGCCAGCGGTTCGTCCGTGCTGGTGGGATCGGCCTGGGGATCGAGCTGGTGCAACGCCTCCTGCAGGCGCCGGGCGATGCGGTCGCGCAGTTCGGCCGCGGCGGCCTCGGTGAAGGTCACCACCAGCAGCTGCTCCACCTGCAAGGGTTGCTCGCCTTCGCTCAACAGGCGCAGCACCAGATGGGCCAGGGCGAAGGTTTTGCCCGTGCCTGCACTGGC
>CAJXSQ010000107.1 GCA_913061215.1 uncultured Synechococcus sp.
CTCAGGCCTTGCCGCGGGGGCCGCGGTCCTCAGCGCCGGCGTACACGGCCTGGCTGCCCAGTTCGTCCTCGATGCGCAGCAGCTGGTTGTATTTGGCCACGCGCTCGCTGCGGCTCAGGGAGCCGGTCTTGATCTGGCCGGCGCGGGTGGCCACCGCCAGGTCGGCGATGGTGGTGTCCTCGGTTTCGCCGGAGCGGTGCGAGATCACGCTGGTGTAGCCGGCGCGGCCCGCCAGATCGATCGCCTGCAGGGTTTCGGTGAGGGAACCGATCTGGTTCACCTTGATCAGGATCGAGTTGGCCACGCCCAGGTCGATGCCGCGCTGCAGGCGGGCGCTGTTGGTCACGAACAGGTCGTCGCCCACCAGCTGCACCGTCTTGCCCAGCTTCTCGGTGAGCAGGGCCCAGCCGTCCCAGTCGTCCTCAGCCACGCCATCCTCGATCGAGGTGATCGGGAAGCGGTTCACCAGGGCTGCCAGCTGATCCACCATCTCGGCGCTGGTGTAGCTGCCGCCATCGAAGGCATAGCGGCCGTCCTTGAAGAACTCGGTGCTGGCCACATCCAGGGCCAGGGAGATCTGATCGCCGGGGCGGTAGCCGGCCTTCTCGATCGCCTGCACCAGCAGCTCGCCGGCCTCGATGTTGCCCAGATCGGGGGCGAAGCCGCCTTCATCGCCCACGGCGGTGCTCAGGCCCTTGTCCTTGAGCAGGCCCTTGAGCGTGTGGAACACCTCGGTGCCCATGCGCAGCGCTTCCCGGAAGGTGGGCGCGCCGTGGGGCACCAGCATGAATTCCTGGAAATCCAGGCTGTTGGCTGCGTGGGCACCGCCGTTGATCACGTTCATCAGCGGCACCGGCAGCAGGTTGGCCATCGGGCCACCCAGATAGCGGTAGAGCGGCAGGCCCACGCCATTGGCGGCGGCGCGGGCGGTGGCCAGGCTCACGGCCAGGATGGCGTTGGCGCCGAGGGCGCTCTTGTTGGCGCTGCCGTCCAGCTCGAGCATCGCCGCATCCACGGTGCCCTGATCGAGGGCGCTCAGGCCGCAGAGGGCGGGGGCGATCTTCTCTTCGATGTTGCTCACGGCCTGCAGCACACCCTTGCCGCAGTAGCGGCTGCCGCCGTCGCGCAGTTCACAGGCTTCGTGGGCACCGGTGCTGGCGCCGCTGGGCACGATGGCGCGGCCGCTGGCACCGCCTTCAAGCATCACCTCGGCTTCCACCGTGGGGGTGCCGCGGGAATCGAGCACCTCCCGGGCCACGATGGTGTCAATCACGAGGTCGAGGGTGTCGATCACAGCGGCCTTGGTGGGTCTCGAAGTGCGTGAAAGCGATCCTATGGGTCGCCCCTGCCGCTGCTCTTGTGCCCGTTGGCACCGAACGCGGAGCTCTGGTCAGAATGCGCCTGGCTGATGCTGCTGCCATGCGCTTGCTCCACACGATGCTGCGGGTCGGCGACCTGGAGCGCTCGATCACCTTCTATACGGAGGTGCTCGGCATGCGCCTGCTGCGCCGCAAGGATTACCCCGGTGGCCGCTTCACCCTCGCCTTCGTGGGTTATGGCGAGGAGAGCGACACCACCGTGCTCGAGCTCACCCACAACTGGGACACCAGCAGCTACGAGATCGGCAGCGGTTATGGCCACATCGCCATCGGTGTGGACGACATCGTGGGCGTGTGTGACCAGATCCGCGCCAAGGGCGGCCGCGTGGTGCGCGAGCCGGGGCCGATGAAGAACGGCAGCACCGTGATCGCCTTTGTGGAAGACCCCGACGGCTACAAGGTGGAACTGATCGAGCTGAGCTCCCGTGCCCATGCGGCCTGACACCCCCGCTGCCGCCGGCCGCGGCAGCCTCACCGCCGAGCCCGACCGCTTCAGCGACGCCGCCTGGGAGCTGCTGCTGGCCAGCCAGGAGCAGGCGCGCCGCTGGCGTCACGGCGAGATGGATGTGGAGCACCTGATGCAGGTGCTCTTCGCGGAGCGGCGTTATGCCAGCTGGATCGAACCGCTGCCGCTGGATGCCGATCGGCTGCTCGATCAGCTCGATGATTTCTGCGCCGCCCAGCCCGCGGCCTCCGGCCGTGAGCTCTACATCGGCGAGGCCCTGGAAGCGCTGCTGGATGCCGCGGAGCGCTGCCGGGCCGCCAGCGCTGCACCGCTGATCGATATCCCTCAGGTGCTGCAGGCGTTGCTGGAGGAGCCGCGGCTGGGGCACTCCCTTCTGGCGGAGCAGGGGCTCAGCCAGGACCTGTTGCAGCGCCAGCAGCGACCCGAACCCGAACCGGAACCCGTCGCCCCGCCGCCGCCACCCCAGGCCGCTCCCGCTGCCTCGCCGGCGGCCCCAGTGCCCCCGCCGCCCGAACTGCGCCTGGAGCAGGAGCCCACAGCCCTCGAGCAGTTCGGCCGCGATCTCACCGCTGCGGCCCGGGCCGGGGAGCTCGATCCGGTGATCGGCCGCGACACGGAGATCCGCCGCCTGATGCAGGTGCTCTCCCGCCGCGGCAAGAACAACCCGGTGCTGATCGGTGAACCCGGCGTGGGCAAAACGGCCATTGCCGAACTGCTCGCCCAGCGGATCGTGGCGGGGGAGGTGCCCGATGCGCTCAAGGGCCAGCGTCTGATCAGCCTCGATCTCGGCGCCCTGATCGCCGGCGCCAAGTTCCGCGGCCAGTTCGAGGAGCGCCTGCGCAGCGTGCTCAAGGAGGTGCGCGAGGCCGAAGGCGAGGGGGCCGGCGTGATCCTGTTCATCGATGAGCTCCACACCGTGGTGGGCCCGGAGCGCTCCAGCAGCGATGCCGGCAGCATTCTCAAGCCGGCGCTGGCCCGGGGCGATCTGCGCTGCATCGGCGCCACCACCCCCGAGGAGTTCAGCCGCACGGTGGAGAAGGACCCCGCCCTCAACCGCCGCTTCCAGCAGGTGCTGATCAAGGAGCCGGGGCTCGAGGAGAGCACCCTGATCCTGCGGGGACTGAAGGAGCGCTATGAGCTGCACCACGGTGTGGCGATCACCGATGGCGCCGTGGTGGCGGCCGCCCGCCTGGCGGATCGCTACATCGCCGATCGCTGCCTGCCGGATTCCGCCATCGATCTGATCGATGAGGCGGCGGCGCAGCTGCGCATGGAGGTGACCTCCAAGCCGCGCCTGGTGGAAGAGGCAGAAGCCGAGCTGCGGCGTGTGGAACTGGCCCTGCTGGCGGCGGAAGCCGCCCCGGAGGCCGAGCGGGTGGCGTTGCAGGAGCAGCGCCGGGCGGCGAGTGCTGCCTTGCAGGAGTTGCAGCAGCGGTGGCAGGGCGAGCGCGAGGAGCTGGCGGAGCTGCGCCAGCTGCTGGCCGACGATGAGAGCCTGCGGCTCCAGATCGCTGAAGCCGAGCGCGATGGCGAGCTGGAGGAGGCAGCTCGGTTGCAGTACGACCAGCTGCATGGGGTGCAGCAGCGCCGCACGGAGCTGGAGGAGCAGCTGCTCGCGCAGCAGCGCTCCGGCCAGTCGTTGCTGCGTGAGCAGGTGGAGGAGGGCGATATCGCTGATGTGGTGGCCCGCTGGACCGGCATTCCGGTGCAGCGCCTGTTGGCGGGCGAGCGCCAGAAGCTGCTGGAGCTGGAGCAGCGGCTGGCGGAGCGGGTGATCGGCCAGCGCGAGCCCGTGGCGGCGGTGGCCGCGGCGATTCGCCGTGCCCGGGCCGGCATGAAGGATCCCCGCCGGCCGGTGGGCTCGTTCCTCTTCCTCGGCCCCACCGGCGTGGGCAAAACCGAGCTGGCCAAGGCGCTGGCGGCCTCGCTCTTCGATGAGGAGGAGGCGCTGGTGCGGCTCGACATGAGCGAGTTCATGGAGCGCAACGCCGTGGCGCGGCTGCTGGGGGCGCCGCCCGGCTATGTGGGCTACGAGGAAGGCGGCCAGCTCACCGAGGCGGTGCGGCGCCGCCCCTATGCGGTGCTGCTGCTCGATGAGGTGGAGAAAGCCCACCCGGATGTGTTCAACGTGCTGCTGCAGGTGCTCGACGACGGGCGCCTCACCGATTCCCAGGGCCGCACCGTGGACTTCCGCCACACCGTGGTGGTGATGACCAGCAACCTGGCCAGCCGCGCCATCCTCGACAGCGCCCGCACAGGCGGCGATCCCGCCCAGCTCGAACAGCAGGTGGAGCAGGCCCTGGCCAGCCAGTTCCGCCCGGAATTCCTCAACCGCATCGATGAGGTGATCCGCTTCCAGCCCCTCGGCCCCGAGCAGCTGCAGCGGATCGTGCATCTGCAGCTGGCCGAGCTGGCGGCGCTGCTGCGGGAGCAGGGGCTGGCGCTGCAGGTGGACGACCCCGTGGTTCCCTGGCTGGCCCAGCAGGGCTACGAGCCGGAATACGGGGCGCGGCCGCTGCGCCGCCTGTTGCGGCGCAGCATCGAGAACCCCCTGGCCACCGAACTGCTGGAGGAGCGCTTCCTCGGGGCTGCCGCCGTGCGCGTGAGCCTGGCGAGCGAGCAGGGTCCGCTGTGCTTCAGCCCGATCGCCCAGGCGGTTTGATCACGTCCGGTAGGGTGGCTGTTTGCGCGACAGTGCAAACACCCCCTGGACACGCCGGTGGAAACCCCGACTGAGTCACAACCCAATCCGCCTGAGCCCTCGGGCTTTGTGGGCAACACCGTGGCCGAGCTCCGCAAGGTGGTGTGGCCCAGCCGCCAGCAGCTGTTCGCCGAATCGGTGGCGGTGATCCTGATGGTGACGCTCTCGGCCTTCGCCATCGCCGCCATCGATCGTTTCTACAGCTGGGTGAATGCCCAGGTGTTCCGCTGATTCATCGTTTCTCCCCCTGCCATTGCCTGTGTCCGACGTTGATCTGAGCACCGAAGATCTGGCTGTTGCCGAGCCGGCCGAGGCTGGCGAAGCCCCCGCGGCACCCGTTGCCGAAGGCCGTGCTCCCATCGCCCGCTGGTATGCCGTGCAGGTGGCCTCCAGCTGTGAGAAGAAGGTGAAGGCCACGCTCGAGCAGCGGGCCGTGACCCTGGGCGTGGACAACCGCATCCTGGAGATCGAGATCCCGCAGACCCCGGCGGTGAAGCTGAAGAAGGACGGCAGCCGCACCAGCACCGAAGAGAAGGTGTTCCCCGGCTACGTGCTCGTGCGCATGGTGCTGGATGAGGACACGATGATGGCGGTGCGCAGCACCCCGAACGTGATCAACTTCGTGGGCGCTGAGGATCGCCGCGCCACCGGCAAGGCCCGCGGCCACATCAAGCCCCGCCCCCTCAGCCGCGCCGAGGTGGACCGCATCTTCAAGCGGGCTGCCGAGAAGAAGCCTGTGGTGAAGGTGGATCTCACCGAGGGCGATCAGATCCTGGTGACCGCCGGCCCGTTCAAGGACTTCCAGGGCGAGGTGATCGAGGTGTCCGGCGAGCGCAACAAGCTCAAGGCCCTGCTCTCGATCTTCGGCCGGGAAACCCCGGTGGAACTCGAGTTCTCCCAGATCAGCAAACAGAGCTGATCGCTGTGCGGCCGTCTCCCTGCGGAGGGCGGCCTCAGGTGGTGTTCCGGCTCCCCGGACCCGCCGCACCCGCTGCCCTAGGGTCGCGGATCCGCAGATTGCTCAAGCCGCCAGGACGATGGCAAAAAAAGTTGTAGCTGTGATCAAGCTGGCCCTCCAGGCCGGCAAAGCCAACCCCGCGCCGCCGGTGGGCCCTG
>CAJXSQ010000108.1 GCA_913061215.1 uncultured Synechococcus sp.
TGACGACCGCTAGAACATCAACTGGCCACAATTTTCCCATGTTCCCGCCATTCCTTGGCTGCGGCGACAGCTCCAACCCTGAGCAGTGCCGTCGTCGCCACCAGGAGCGCAAGCTGCACATGCTCACCTTCTGGCGCGACGGGCTCGAGCGTCAGCTGGCGGCGATCAATGCCGCGATCAGCACGCTTGAGCGTCAGATGCAGGATTCAGCTCCCTCCTGATCCGGTTCAGACCCTGATGCAACAGGCGATGGGTGGTGGTGGCACTGCTGCCCATCGCTTCCGCCACCGTGCGGAGGCTCTTCCCCTCCAGGATCACGGATTTCACGATTGTCTGTTCTTTCAAACTCAACCCCGCAAGTGCGGCGAACACAGCAGCACTGTTGTTGTCCTGGGTTTCCAGGCGATGAGCGGCCTGGTCGGCGAGTTGCTCCACATCCGAGCCGCTCACCGGTGTGAGCTGCGGCAGCGCCTGCAGATCGCGCCACTGCTCCTCGCTCAGGCCAAGCACCGAGCGCTGCTCCAGGGGCGTTGGTTCACGCCCCTCCCGCTGCCACACCCAGCGCTTGTAGCGCTCCAGCAGCAGGCGCCGTTCCTGCAGCCGGCGCGACACACGGATCACAGGCACCAGATCGCGCAGGTGGTGCAGGATCGCGCCGCGGATATGGGGCCTGGCGAAGGCGGCGAACGGCACGGCCTGATCCTGCCGGAAGCGCTCGGCCGCCCGGATCAGCCCCAGGGCACCCACCTGGCGCAGATCCTGCAGCGGCTCCTGGCTGCGCACGGCGTAGTGGCGTGCCACCTGCTCCACCAGCTGCAGGTGCTCCTGCACGCAGCGGTTGCGCCGGGCCAGACGGCGTTCCTGCAGGCTTGAACGGGACATGGGGCTTCGGGTTCTGGGCTCCTTCAGCCAAACCGCAGCCGCAGGGGCCCGTCATCCGTGCTGGCACGGAAATCCCGAAGCGATCAGTGCATCGCCGCCGCCTGGAGCAGCGCCATCGGGCCGTGCTGCTCCAGCCAGGCCCGATCGGACTCGGGTGTGATCAGCAGACAGCCGGCATAGCCGAGGGCATTGATGCTCAGGCCTGCCCAGTGCTCGCAGCGCCGTTCCACCGTCATCAACCAATGGCGATCGAAGAGCAGGTTGTAGGCGCCGCGCGGCTGGGGGTCGCTGACGGGGGAGCCCAGAGCCAGGCTGGCCTGATGCTCCCGATACAGAGCCTCCAGTTCCTGGGCGGCGTCGGGCTCACCGAACCGGCGGCGAGCACTGAGGCGGTAGCGCCAGGGCCAGGCCGGACCCTCGCCGCGGAGCTGCGCCTGCAGCTGCGGGGCGAGGGGGCAGCTCTCCTCGCCATCAAGCCGTGGCAGCAGCTGCAGGTGGCGATGGGGCTGGCTGGCCCCGGCGGCGGCGCAGCTGTTGAAGAACCACAGCCCCGGTGTATCCGCCTCCACCTGGGCCAGGGTCTGCCAGTCGGTGGGCTGCAACCAGCCGGCCTGGGGCTGCCAGCTCTGGGTGATCAGCAGCAGATGGCCGCGCTGCACAGGGAATTTGTTCAGGATCAGCGCGTGGTGGTCCCCCAGCCGCTGCACCTCCAGGGCTGGATCCCAGGGCAGGAACGGGTTCGGTTTCGGCCCCGCTGGGCGCAGATGTTTCGGCGTGTCCGAGAGGAGCCGCCGCAGCACAAACGGCGCACAGCCGGGAACGTGCACCACCTCGGTGTGCAACGGCACCAGGGCGCCGCTGCGCTCCGCCTCAGCGCTGCGCTGCAGCGCCGCCTCCAGACAGGCCCTCGCCGGCATCAGGCCCCACCCTGGCGCAGCCGGGCCAGGGATGCCCCCCGGTAGTAGTGGGCGAGGATTTCGTTGTAGCGCTGGCCGCTGCCCGCCAGGGCCTGGGCGCCGTGCTGGCTCATCGAGGCGCCCAGGTGCCCGTGCGCTTCCATGCTGATTTCGCTGGTGGCGGCGTAGAGGCTCTCCACAATCCCGCCCTGGTAGCTGAGGATCAAGCCCGCCGTGGCGGCGGCGGCTTCGCGGGTGCGGCTGTTGGCACTGGCCAGGCCGTTGTAGGCCTGCCAGCGGGTGGTGTTGCCCAGATGCCAGTGGCGCGCCGCCGGCCGGGCCATGTGGGCCAGGGCATAGGAGCGGGCCGCCACCGCCTGGGCCTTGAGCGCCTCCAGGCTCCAGGAGCTGGGCATCTCCGCACCCACCACCGAAGCCACATAGGCCTCCAGCGGCAGATGGTTCACCACCAGCAGTCCATCGGGCCCCGGCAGGATGCGCAGCCGGCCCTCATAGCTGCGGCCGTTCACGCGCACGGCCTGGCCGGGGCTGGTCTCCAGCCAGAGCTCGGCCGGCAGGGCGTCGCCGCCGCTGAGGGCGGTGCTCTGCCCGCCAGCCCCCTGCCGCAGCACCGCACCATCGGCGCCCCGCAGCCACCAGGGGCCACTGGCCGAAAGCTGCACCGAGGCGGCCTGGCGCTCCACCGCCACCCGGATCTCGAGCGCCACCGGTGTGCCGGCGGCCGGTTCCGCCAGAGCCAGGCGCTCGGCAGCCACACCGCGCACATCGTCCTTGGCGGTGGCCTTCGGCGCGGTGTGCGGCGGCGGTGCCGCGAGCATCGCCTCCAGCAACGGACCATTGAGCGACGACGGACCCGGCATCAACGCCTGGGCCCAGTAGCCCACACCGAGGGCACCCACACCCATGGGTGCGCCCAGCAGCCAGCGGCGCCAGTTCACAGCCGGACGGCGCTGTCCCAACCGGAGCGATCGCAACCGGAACCAGCGGCGTTGATGCGTCCGTCCCATAGGAGCTGACCGGATCCCGTCAGTCGGACCAGATCCGGACCGGCGTGTTCACACAGCATTCCACCACGCCGCGCCGAAGCCTGCCAGCCACGCACCTGCGGCCGCCCCAGCCGCTCCATCCACCAGGGCGCCACCAGGGCATGGGCCGAGCCGGTGACCGGGTCTTCTTCGATCCCCAGCCCCGGCGCGAAGAAGCGCAGTTGGTAGTCGCAGGGCTGGCCCAGCAACGGCGGCGCTTCGCGGGAATCCAGGGCCTGCATCAGCACCAGCCCCTGGCGGTCCTGCCCCTGGAGCTGGGCGGCGGGATTGGCCAGGCCCTCGAGATCGGCCGTGGGCTCGAGCAGAGCCACGCGGTAGCCCAGTTCCGATCCCCAGTAGCCCAGAAGCGTGAGCCCCAGCTGCTCCGCCAGCTCCTCAGGCAGCGGCAGGGGACTCATCCCGCCGCCGGGTAGCACCAGAGCGGCGGCACCCGGCTGGCTGGGATCGAGCTGCACCGCCAGGGCGCCACTGCGGCTGGCCAGCTGCAACGCCTCGCCGGGCTGCAGCTGGCCCCAGTGGGCCAGGGCGAGCGTGGCAGCGAGGGTGGCGTGGCCGCAGAGGGGCACCTCGCAGGTGGGGGTGAACCAGCGCAGCTGCCACTGGCCATCGCTGCGCCGGTGCAGGAAGGCGGTTTCCGATTGGCGCAGGCTGCCGGCCAGGCCCTGCATCCAGCCGGCTTCCGCCGGTTGCTCCAGCAACACCACCGCCGCGCCGTTGCCCTGCAGGGGCGCCGCAGCGAAGGCTTCGATCAGAACGGCGGGCAGCAGGTGGGTCATCAACGCAACAGCAGGGATTCCGGGCGCAGATCGCGCTCCATCAGCCGGCGCACGGCGGCAGCCGGCGTGATCGCACCGGCCATCAGAGCACCCACCTGCTCACAGATCGGCAGATGCCAGTGGTGCACGGCGGCCAGGCCCAGCACGGCGTCAGCCGTGGAAGCACCCTCCACGGTGGCCCCCACGCGCTCGAGTGCCTGAGCGCGGCTGCATCCCTCCGCCAGCGCCAGCCCGAAGCGGTAGTTGCGGCTGAGGCTGCTGTTGGCGGTGGCCAGCAGATCGCCCAGGCCGGCCAGGCCATAGAGGCTGGCCACGCAGCCACCCAGCCCCTCCATCACCAGGCCCATCTCCGCCAGACCGCGGCAGAGCAGCGAGGCCTTGGCATTGGCGCCCAGCTCCAGGCCATCGCAGACGCCAGCGGCGATCGCCATCACGTTCTTGAGCGCGCCGGCCACCTCGATGCCCACCGGATCGGAGTTGGTGTACAGGCGCAGGCGCTCACTGCTGAGGGCGTGCTGCAGGCGCTCGGCCTGGGCCTGATCGTTGCCGGCGAGCACGCTGGCCGCAGGCAGGCCCTGTGCCAGCTCCGCCGCCAGATTCGGCCCGCTGAGCACCAGGATCGGCGCCTCGGGCAGGCTGCGGCGCCAGAGCTGGCTGGGGGTGCACTGCTGCTCGAGATCGAGGCCCTTGCTGCAGCTGATCAACGGCAGCTGCGCCGGCCAGTGCGGCGTGAGCGCAGGGATCAGCTCACGCACACCGGCCAGGGAGGTGGCGATCAGGGCCAGGTCTGCACCATCGAGAACCTGTTCCGGTGCACCACCCTGGCGGCGGCTCCAGCTCTGCACCTGGTGCCCCCGATCGGCGAACAGCTCCGCCAGGGTGGAACCCCAGGCGCCCAGACCGATCACCGCGATGCGCAGGCTCATCGCGCCATCATGCGGCAGCGCTGGCGTGGGCCTTGAGCACCTCCAGGGGAATCAGTTCAAGGGCGCTGCGCTCGCAGGCCACCAGCCGCACCGGCGGCGCCATGCCGTCCTCATAGGCCTCCAGCCAGCGCCCGGCGCACACGCACCAGTGATCGCCGGGTTTCAACCCGGGGAAGCCGTACTGGGGCATCGGCGTGCTCAGGTCGTTGCCCTGGGCCTTCGTGTACGAGAGGAAGCGCTCATCCACCACGCAGCACACGGTGTGGCGGCCCAGGTCGGCGCCATCGGTGCGGCAGAAGCCATCGCGATACCAACCGGTCATCGGCTGGCAACCGCAGACCTCCAGGGGCTCGCCCAGCACGTTCAGGGCGGCGGTTTCGGTGGTGCTCACAGGGGCGGACAACGCTCTTGTGAGCGGCAGTCTGACGACGGAGTGGCACAAATCGCGATCAGATCCTTGACGGACCCTGGGGGGCAGGCGTTAAAGGTCATTCAGCAGACCCCCCTACATGAGCTGGGACTTCACCGAAGACGGCGCCTTCCTGGCCCTGTGCGATGCGTTCAAGGAGAGCGGCGAGAGCTCGGCGATCGAGTTCCTGGCCAACGGTGAAGGTGCCTTCCACTTCCAGGAGCTGGCCCAGAACGCCGCCGGTGAAGGGATTGATCTCTCCGACTCCACCGATCTGGAGGACTTTCAACAGGAGGTGATCCAGACCCTCGAAGATCTCTGCAGCTGAATCAGCTGGACCCCGCGGCCCCGAGGCCGCAGGGCGCTGTGATCAACCTGCAGCGATCAACCGCCGTAGAAGAAGGCGATCTCCTTCTCCTTCAGACCCTCCCAGCCCGCGGCCTTGAGGCGCGCATCGAGGGTCTGCTGGTCGAAATGCTTCGAACCGGTCTTCACGATCCGGTTGCGCATCGATTTCTTCACGCCGCTGCGGGCGCGCTGGCTCTCCAGGTCCATCACCTCGTTGTAGAGGCTGAGCATCTCGGGCGGAATGGGCGTGCCGTCAAGGTCGAGGCCTGCGGCGATCGCCTCATCAACGCCGCCGGGTCCGGCAATGGCCATGCAGGGGAAGGATTCAGGACCGGCAGACCCTAGGC
>CAJXSQ010000109.1 GCA_913061215.1 uncultured Synechococcus sp.
CTCAGCTCCATCAACAACCCCGCCAGCAGCTGATCCGCATCGCGCACCGCCAGCCGCTCCATCCCCGCGCGCAGCTGCAACAGCGGGTCCACGGCTGGATCGCAGCCCCGCAGGCGCGGCCCCAGCAGGCGCCAGATCGCCTGCTCCAGGGCTGGGTGATCGGGCGGGTGCTGCCACACGATCACGGCGGCGCCGAGGGCGGCGGCGGCACCGGCATTGGCGTCCTGGTGTTTGTCGGCCGCCTGGGGGAAGGGCACCAGGATCGCCGGGCTGCCGCACACGGCCAGTTCGCTCAGGCTGCCGGCGCCGGCGCGGCTGATCACCAGATCGGCGTGTTGGAGCAGGCCGGCCACCTCGTCGCTGAAGGGGCGTTCGGCGTAGCGGGGGTGCTGCAGCTGGCCGCTGTCGGGGTCGTTGCTGCCGCTCAGATGCACCACGCGGCAGCCGGCCTCGAGCAGCCGGGGCAGCAGGGGCCGCACCATGCGGTTGAGGCCCACGGCCCCCTGGCTGCCGCCCATCACCAGCAGCAAGGGCCCGGCGCCGGCCGGCACCCAGCTCGGCAGGGCGGCGGGTTGGAGAAACGCGCGCCGCACCGGTGTGCCGGTGACCCGTGGCTGGCAGCCCTGCAGCCGCTCGGCGGCCTGGGGCAGGCCCACCGCCACATGGGTGCAGAGCCGCCCCAGCAGCCGCGTCACCCGGCCGGGCACGCCGTTGGATTCATGCAGCACCACCGGCACGCCGCACCAGCGGGCCGCCAGGATCGCCGGCGCCGCGATGTAGCCGCCGGTGCTGAACACCACGCGGATGCGTTCGCGCCGGATCAGCTGGCGCACGCTCCAGCTGGCACCGAGCAGCCGCAGCAGGTTGAGCAGTTTCTCCAGGCCCCGGCCCTGCAGGCCGCCGGCATTCACGGTGTGCAGCGGGATTCCGGCCGGCACCAGTTCCGTTTCCAGCCGGTTCGGCACCCCCAGCCACTGCACCTGCCAGTGAGCCGGCAGGGCCTGGGCCACCGCCAGGGCCGGGAACAGATGCCCACCGGTGCCGCTGGCCGCGATCAACAGGCGGGACATGGTGGCGGCGGGAAGGCGCGCCTAACTTAAGGGCCGTGTGTTGGTTGAGCTCCAGTGCTGTTGCGCCCTCTCCTGCCGGCTGCCCTCGCCCTGGCCGGCCTGGTGACGGCCGCACCGCTGCGGGCCGCCCCGAGCCTGCAGGCGCTGGAGCAGGCGCTCAACAGCAGCTCCACCGATGCGCTCACGGCGGTGCTGGAGCCCGGCGCTGGCCTGGATCCTGAGCAGGTGGCCCGCCGGCAGCTGTTGCTGCGCGAGCAGTTCCCCGATGCCAGCTGGAGCGTGCAGCCCGGCCAGCCGCTCAAGGACGGGCGCCCCACCACCCAGATCCGCGTGACCGGCCATCGCGAGGAGGGCCCGTATCACTTCCGCTTCGAGGCGCAGCAGCAGCTGGTGCTCGGCAGCAGCGGCAACCGCTTCAACAGCCAGGAGGTGATCCGCGAGAGCTCCGTGCTGCGCAGCGGCGACAGCGACCTGAAGGTGAGCCTGCTCATCCCCGATGCGGTGCTCACCGGCCAGCGCTACGACCTCGATGTGGTGTTCGACGAACCCCTCGACGGCGCCGTGGTGGCCGGGGCTGTGAAGCCTGTCACCGCTGGCGAGCTGTTGCGCCTGCAGACGCCCGATCTGCAGCTGGAGGCCCTCGGCGGCGGCGGCATCTTCAAGAGCGTGCAGGCGCCCTATCAGCCCGGCACCCAAACCTGGGCCGTGCTGCTGGTGCACCCCAAGGGCATCGTGGCCGCCAGCAAACGGGTGCGCGTGGTGGCGGATCGCTCGGCACTCAGCTTCTGAACCAGCGGGCCAGGGCCGACACATCCAGCTCGCCGTGGCCCTCGGCCAGCAGCGCGTCCTCCATCGCAGCCACCAGCTGGCTCACCGGTAGCTCCAGCTCCTGCGCGGCCGCGGCCTCCAGGGCGATGGCCAGGTCCTTGCGGTGCAGCGCCAGCTTGAACCCCAGCGGGAAGTGGTCGTTGATCATCGGGGCGCTGCGGTGCTCCAGGGCCCAGGAGCCAGCGGCGCCGCCCTTGAGCGCCTCCACCACCTGATGGCGGTCCAGGCCCAGCCGTTCGGCCAGGCTGAGCGCCTCCGCCACGGCGGCGTAGCTGCCGGCCACCAGCACCTGGTTCACGGCCTTGGCCTCCTGGCCGGCGCCCACCGGGCCGAAATGGGTGATCGCGCTGCCGAGCACCTCCAGCAGCGGCCGGGCCCGCTCCAGTTGCTCCGGCGCGCCGCCCACCAGCACCGAGAGCCTGCCGGCGCGGGCGCCTTCGGTGCCGCCGGTCACCGGGGCGTCGATGTAGTGGATGCCGCGTTCAGCCAGGGCGGCCGCCAGGCGGCGGCTGGTGGCGGGGGCGATGGTGGAGCAATCGATCACCAGAGCGCCCGGGGGGAGGGCGTCGATCGCCGCTGTCCCCAAATCTGTACAGTCTGTACGGAATTGGGGACAGTGCTGTCTGCCCTGTTCTGCGTGTGGCCTGCTCGCGTTTGTCGGCCCCAGCAGCACCGCTTCCGCGGCGTGGTCGTCGCTCACGCAGAGCAGCAGCACGTCAGCCCCGTTGGCGGCTTCCGCCGGGCTGTCCGCCACCCGGGCACCGGCGGCCTGCAGGGGCGCGCAGCGGCTGGTGGTGCGGTTGAACACCGTGAGCGGGTAGCCCGCGGCCAGCAGGTTGTGGGCCATCGGCGTGCCCAGGGCACCCAGGCCGATCCAGGCCAGGCGCATCGGGGAGGGAGCGGCGATCACGGGGTGGAACGTTGGCGGCGGCGCTGCTCGGAGAGGCCCTGCAGCTCCTGGCGATCCACACTGCCATCGCCGTTGCGGTCGGCGTTGCCGAAGCGGCGCAGCAGCCAGCCGTGGGCCTCGGCTTCGCGCCGGTCGATGCGGCCGTCGCCGTTGCGGTCGGCCTGGCGGAAGAAGCGCTCGGCCCGCTCGCCCTGTCCGCCGGCGCCCGGGGCCAGATCCGCCGGCACGAGAAAGCCCCGCCGCTGCCGGTCGAGCCGTTCGAAGTGGCGCTCGAGATAGGGCTGGCCCTGCACCTCCTGCCGTTGCAGGCGCCGGTCGCCGTTGCGATCGAGTCGGATGAACAGCTGCTGCAGCCGTTGCTGGTAGCGCTGCTGCTCCGCTGGCGTTTGGCCATGCACACCAGCACCGCTGAGGCCCAGCGCCCCGGCGGCGATCACAGCCCAGCAGCGCCGGTGGACGGCTCCTCTCCCCATCGCCTCAGGCTATGGAGCTCAGGCGAGGTGAGAGCCGCTCCCGCAGGTCTGAACCTGTGACCAGATCTGTCTGCGGCGGCCTGAGCCCGGCGGGCTCCATACAGTCGATCCAGATGCCTGCGGATCGCCCATGGCCATGGCTCTGCGCAGCACGGCGGCGCGCATCTGGGTGGTGGACGACGACCCTGAGCAGCGGCGCCTGCTGGGCACCTACCTCACCGATCAGGGCTACGACGTGCGCTGCCTCAGCAGCGGCGAGCAGCTGATGGCGCGCCTGGAGGGGCAGCGCCCCGATCTGGTGGTGCTCGATGTGATGCTCCCCGGCGACGACGGGCTCACCCTGCTGCGCCGGTTGCGCGATGGCGGCGACGATCTGCCGGTGGTGATGCTCACCGCCCGCGGCGACGGCGTGGACCGGATCATCGGCCTGGAGCAGGGCGCCGACGACTACCTCGGCAAACCCTTCCTCCCCCGCGAGCTCACGGCCCGGATCGAGGCGGTGCTGCGCCGGCGGGTGGCGCTGCCGGCCGGCACCCCCCTGGCGGAGGGGCAGCTGGTGGAGTTCGGCGACAACCGCCTGGATCTGGCGGCCCGCAGCCTGGAGCGGGCCGGGGTGCCGGTGGTGATCACCAGCGGTGAGTTCAGCCTGCTGGCGGCGTTCGTGCAGCACCCCCATCGCCCGCTCTCGCGCGAGCGGCTGATTGAGCTGGCCCGCGGCCCGGGGTCCGACACCGACAGCCGCAGCATGGATGTGCAGGTGTCGCGGGTGCGCAAGCTGGTGGAACCCGATCCGGCTCGCCCCCGCTACCTGCAAACGGTGTGGGGTTACGGCTACGTGTTCGTGCCCGATGGCCAGCCCCGCAGCCGTTAGAACCGTGCTGGTGGGGGCCGGCGTGTCGGCCCTCAGCCTGGCGCTGCTGCAGGCCCTGCTGGCCCAGCGGCTGGAGCGGGCCCAGATCGTGCAGCTCGGCCCGGAGGTGGCTTTCAATCTGCGCCTCGGGGAGCTGGCCCTCGATCGCCTGCCGCCGGCGGCCCTGGCGCGGCTGAGCGGTCTGCCCCTGCGGGTGGGGGCCAGTCCCCCGTTGAGCCGCGATCGTCGCCTGGCGCGGCAGGCCCGCCAGCTGCAGCAGGAGCTCTGCCGCCAGATCAAGCCCTGCCCGCCGGTGCTGCCGGCTGAGGCGGAGCGCCCGGGCGTGTGGGTGGAGCTGCTCTCGCCGCTGGAGCCGGTGTGGCTGTTCACCCCGCTCGACACAGCGCGCGGGCTGCGGCCGGATCCGTTGCTGCTGGGGCTGGCCTTGTTGGCGGGCAGCATCTCCAGCTCGCTGCTCTATCTCTGGTGGCAGGTGCAGCGGCCGCTGCAGCAGCTGGAGCAGGCTCTGGCCCAGGTGGGCAGCGCTGATCCGGCCACGGCCGCCGCTCTGCCCAGCTCCGGCAGCGGGGCGGTGCGGCGGCTCACGGCCCGGTTCAAGGCGATGGTGCAGCGTCTGGCTGCCAACGAGCGCGAGCGCTCCACGATGCTCGCGGGTATCGCCCACGATCTCAAGAGTCCGCTCACCCGCCTGCGCCTGCGGCTGGCGGGCCACCCCGAGCAGCAGCGGGCTGAAGCGGATCTCGATGCGCTGGAGCGGATCACTGGCCAGTTCCTGCTGTTTGCCGGCGGCGGCGATGCCGAGCCTGCGGTGGAGCTGCCGCTCGATCAGTGGCTGGCGGAACTGAGTGCGGCGATCGATCCCGAGCAGCTGCAGCTCGACCTCGAACCTCTGCAGGCCTGCGTGCAACCCACCGCCCTCGGCCGCGCCGTGGGCAACCTGATCGATAACGCCCTCAGCCATGGCCGCCCGCCCCTGCGGCTGGTGCTGCGGCGCGACGAGCCGGATGGGTTTCGCATCGAGGTGTGGGACCAGGGCGACGGCATCAGCGCCGAGGCCTGGCCCCAGGCCCTGCAGCCGTTTCTGCGGCTGGATCGCGCCCGCGGCGGCAGCGGCCACTGCGGCCTGGGCCTGGCGATCGCGGCGCGGGTGGCGGCCAGCCATGGCGGGCAGCTGCAGTGCCGGCGCAGCGCCGACGGTTTTGCGGTGGTGCTGCGGGGGCGCTCAGTTGCATCTGGTCACAGCTGTGTCGCCCCGGGAGCGGGGTAAATCGCTTTGCAATCTCCAGGATGGGTGGGTTGTTCCCGCCTCATCCATGGCTCGTCCCACCCTCTGCTCCCGCGCTGCCCTGGCGCTCGCCGGCGTGTTGTTGCTCGGCGCTGGTGCCGGCCCCGGCTTCAGCAAGCCCCAGAAAG
>CAJXSQ010000110.1 GCA_913061215.1 uncultured Synechococcus sp.
GCTATTCCGACAGCAACAAGGATTCCGGCTTCCTCTCCAGCAACTGGGAGATCCACCAGGCCCAGATCGCCCTGCAGCGGCTGGCCACCAGCCACGGTGTGGCCCTGCGCATCTTCCATGGCCGCGGCGGCTCCGTGGGTCGCGGCGGCGGCCCGGCCTACCAGGCGATCCTGGCCCAGCCCAGCGGCACCCTCAACGGCCGGATCAAGATCACCGAGCAGGGCGAGGTGCTCGCCTCCAAATACTCCCTGCCCGAGCTGGCGCTCTACAACCTGGAGACGGTGTCCACCGCCGTGATTCAGAACAGCCTGATCACCAGCCATGTGGACGACACCCCCAACTGGAATGAGCTGATGGCGCGGCTGGCGGCCTCCTCCCGCAGCCATTACCGCGCCCTGGTGCACGACAACCCCGATCTGGTGGCCTTCTTCCAGCAGGTGACGCCGATCGAGGAGATCAGCAAGCTGCAGATCTCCAGCCGCCCGGCCCGCCGCAAGAGCGGCGCCAAGGACCTCTCCAGCCTGCGGGCCATCCCCTGGGTGTTCGGCTGGACCCAGAGCCGCTTCCTGCTGCCCAGCTGGTTCGGCGTGGGCGCCGCCCTGCAGGAGGAGCTCGACAGCGATCCGGGGCAGCTGGAGCTGTTCCAGCAGCTGTATCAGCGCTGGCCCTTCTTCCGCATGCTGATCTCCAAGGTGGAGATGACGCTCTCCAAGGTGGATCTCGAGCTGGCCCATCACTACGTGAACTCCCTGGGCCGGCCGGAGCTGCGCGAGGCGTTCGAGCAGATCTTCGCGGTGATCGCCCGGGAGTTTGTGCTCACCCGCGATCTGGTGCTGGCCATCACCGGCCACCAGCGCCTGCTCGATGGCGATCCGGGCCTGCAGCTTTCGGTGGAACTGCGCAACCGCACGATCATTCCCCTCGGCTACCTGCAGGTGGCCCTGCTGCGGCGCCTGCGCGATCAGAACCGCCAGCCACCCATGAGTGAATCGGCCGCCAGCGACGATGGCCGCACCTACAGCCGCAGTGAACTGCTGCGCGGGGCGCTGCTCACGATCAACGGCATCGCCGCCGGTATGCGCAACACCGGCTGAGGGGCCTCTGCCGGTGCTCGACTCCCTGCTGATCCCCTTCCGCGCCCAGCCGCAACCGCCGGAGCTCCCGGCCGGCTACAGCCTCTGCGGTGAGCCTGCCCCCACGCCCCGCGAGCTGCAGGCCCTGTTGATCAGCTGCGGTGATGGCGCCAGGCCGCTGGAGCGTCTGCAGGTGGCGCTGCAGCGCAGCAACTGGATGCTGAGCCTGCGGGCCCCGGCCGGGGCCCTGGTGGGGTTTGTGCGGGTCACCACCGACCTGGCGCTCTGCGCCAACTTCTGGGACCTGGCCGTGGAGCCCACGGATCCGCAACACGACCAGCTGATGCTGGTGCTCGTGCACACCGCCCTCGGCCGCCTGCGGCGGGAGCTGCCGGGCTGCAGCATCTCCCTGGCGGCGCCGCCGGCCGCCCTCGAAGCCCTCAAGCGCCATGGCTTTGTGATCGATCCCGGCGGCATCCGTGCCATGGGGCTCAGGCTCTGAACCCCGCGATCGGCGATTCAGCCCGATGGGCTGCGAACACAAAAAAGCCCCGCCGGAGCAGGGCTGATGGCGAGGGCTGATCGCTCCCTGAATCACGAGCATGGAGGGACTCGAACCCCCGACACTCAGAACCGGAATCTGATGCTCTATCCAACTGAGCTACATGCCCTTGCGGGAGCAGCACCTCACGGGCCTTACCTTAGCCGTCAGAGCGCCCCAGACCCATTCGGCTGCATCGCCTGGAGCTGCGCCAGTTTCGCAACTACGCGGCCCTGAGCCTCGGCCTGGAGGCGCCGCGGCTGCTGGTGATCGGCCGCAACGGCGAGGGCAAGTCCAATCTGCTCGAGGCGGTGGAGCTGCTGGGCAGCCTGCGCTCCCATCGCTGCAGCGCTGATCGGGATCTGATCCGGCAGGGGGAACGCCAGAGCCTGATCCGTGGTGTGTGCGAGGGCGGTGATCTGCTGGAGCTGGAGCTGCGGCGGCAGGGCGGTCGCGAGGCCCGCCGCAACGGCAAGGTGCTGGAGCGGCAGCACGAACTGATCGGGCCGCTGCGCTGCGTGGGCTTCAGTGCGCTGGATCTGGAGCTGGTGCGCGGGGAGCCGGCCCTGCGGCGCCAGTGGCTGGATCGGGTGGTGCTGCAGCTGGAGCCGGTGTATGCCGAGCTGCTCAGCCGCTACGGGCGGCTGCTGCGGCAGCGCTCCCAGCTGCTGCGCCGCGGCCTCGCCTCCGACGCGCTCGGAGATCTGCTGGAGGCCTTCGATCAGCAGATGGCCCTGGTGGGTACCCGCCTGCACCGCAGGCGGCTGCGGGCCCTGCGGCGGCTGGAGCCGCTGGCAGCCGCCTGGCAGGAGCGGCTCAGCGGTGGCCGTGAGCAGCTGCAGCTGCGCTACCGGCCCGGCAGTGTGCTGGAGGGGGAGGAGGCCGAGGCCCCCTGGCGCGATGCGCTGCTGGAGCAGTTGCGCCAGCAGCGCCCCCAGGAGCTGCGGCTCGGGCAGTGCGGGGTGGGGCCCCAGCGCGATGAGGTGGCCCTGGAGCTGGGTGGTCAGCCGGCGCGGCGTTATGGCTCAGCCGGGCAGCAGCGCACGCTGGTGCTGGCCCTGAAGCTGGCGGAACTGGAGCTGGTGCAGCAGCTCTGGGGCGAGCCGCCGCTGCTGTTGCTCGACGACGTGCTGGCGGAACTGGACCCCGGCCGCCAGCAGCTGTTGCTGGAGGCGGTGGGTGAGGGGCACCAGTGCCTGGTGAGCGCCACCCATCTGGGGGCGTTCAGTGGCGGCTGGCATCAGCGTTCGCAGGTGGTGACCGTTGATGCCGGGGTCCTGATCTCCGGCCAGTAAGGTGGTTTGCTCTTTGCCTGGATCTGATGACCCAAGCGGCCTGCCTCCACCCCAACCCGGGATGGACCGGAGCTCCGACCTTCTCCGCAAGCCCCCAATCACCCAGTGCCACCGAGATGGTGGGTAAACACTGCATTCTCGAGCTTTACAACTGCGACGCCGCCAAGCTCGACGACGAAGCTTTTCTCAGGAACGCCATCACCACCGCTGCGAAGCGTGCTGGCGCCACTCTCCTGAATCTGATCACCCACCGGTTCGACCCCCAGGGTGTGACGGGGCTGGCTCTGTTAGCCGAATCCCATATCTCCATTCACACCTGGCCCGAATCGGGCTACGCCGCTGTGGATGTGTTCACCTGCGGTGATCACACCATGCCGGAGCGGGCCTGCATCGTGCTCAGCGAGGAGCTCGACGCTGGCAACTACAAGCTCAAGAGCTTCCGGCGTGAAACCCCCGGCTCCGTGGCCGGTGCCGAACGCGAGCCCGCCCTGGTGGCGGCCTGAGCGTCGGCGCCATCGATGGCCTGCCCCTCTCCCTGCGGGAGGGGCTTTTTTTATGCCTGGTTGGCGCGCAGCAGCCGTGCCGCCAGGGCCGGAAACAGCATCACCGTGGCCATCGCCCCGGCCACCAGCGCCGTGGATTCGGCGGCGGAGAGCACATGGCGCTGCAGCGCCAGCATGGCGATCGCCACCACCAGGGGCAGCTGGGTGCCGCAGTCGAGCGCCAGGGCCCAGCGCGCCCGGGCCGGCAGGGCTGACCGCGCCAGAGCGGCCATCGGAAGGCCGCGCACCAGCAGCATCAACAGGGCCACCACGGGGATCCACAGCACCGCCAGCGGGTCTGTGGCCAGGGCGCTGAAATCCAGGCGCATGCCGGAATTGATGAAGAACAGCGGGATCAGAAAGCCGCTGCCCAGGCCATCCAGCCGGTCGGCCAGGGCCTGGCGGTGGCGCTCGCTCGTGCCGTAGCGCAGCAGCACGCCCGTCACCAGGGCGCCCAGCACCAGGTTGATCTGCACCAGGTTGCCGATCACCACCATCAGCACCAGCAAGCCCATCGTGAGCCGGATCGGCAGCTGGGTGGAGTCGTGCATGGTGCGCTCCACGAAGGCCTCCCAGCGGTGCCGGTGGCGGATCGCCAACCACAGCAGCAGGGCGCAGCCACCGCTGAAACCCAGGATCATCAGCATCTGATCGGCGATGCGATCGGCCCGGGCCACCACCAGGCTGAGCAGGATCGTGGGCATCACCTCCCCGAAGCCTGCCGAGGCCATCAGCACCCGGGCGTAGCCGGCCGGCAGCGCCCCGCGATCGCGCAGCAGCGGCTGCACCACCCCCAGGGCGGTGGTGGCGAGGGCCAGGGCCAGCCAGGGCCAGGAGGCGGCTGGAAATCCGCCCACCAGCACCAGGCCGGCTGCTGCGGCCACCGCCAGGGCCGCTGAGCCCAGCCAGCCCTGCCAGGCCAGGCGCAGGGCCTGGCCGCGCACCATCTCCGGTTCCACCTCGAAGCCGGCGCGCATGAACAGCACGGCCATGCCCAGGGTGGAGAACAGGCTGATCACCGGGCCATTGCCATCGAGCTGCAGGCCGTGGGGGCCGATCAGGATGCCGAGAGCCAGCTCCAGCACCGGTGCCGGCAAGGCCAGCCAGGGCAGCAGCGACGGCAGCCAGGCCGCCACGGCCACAGCCACGAACAGCGTGGCGATCTGCGTTTCGTGTCCCTGCATCTCAGCGGGTTTGCAGGGCCCGGTTGAGCTTGCCGCTCACCAGGCCCTCCAGATCAAGGCTCACCGCAGTGAAGCCCAGATCCAGAAACGCGGCCACCAGGGCTTCACGCACTGCCGGATTCAGCAGTGCCGTGATGCGATCGGCCGGCAGTTCGATGCGCGCCGCTTCCCCCTGGCTGCGCACCCGCAGTTCGCAGAAGCCCTGCTGGCGCAGCCAATCCTCCGCAGCGGCCACCCGCTGCAGCCGTTCGGCGCTGATGGCCTCGCCATAGGGGAAGCGGGAGGCCAGGCAGGGCTGAGCCGGTTTGTCCCACCAGGGAAAGCCCAGGGCGCGGGAGATGGCGCGCACGCCGGCCTTGCTGATGCCCAGCTCCGCCAGGGGGGAGTGCACGCCGCGCTCGCGGGCGGCGCGGATGCCGGGGCGGTGATCGCCGAGATCGTCGTGATTCACGCCATCCAGCACCACGGCGCCGGCGCTGCCGTTCTCCTGCAGCAGCTGGGCCAGCAGGCTGTGCAGCTCGCGCTTGCAGGCGTAGCAGCGGTCCTCCGGGTTGCTGCTGTAGGCGGGGTCGCTCAGTTCTGCGGTGGGGATTTCACGGTGGCGGATGCCCATCCAGGCGGCCTGCTGCTGGGCTTCCCGGCGCAGGTGCGGCGCCAGCGCCGGCGACACCCCGGTGATCGCCGTGGCCCGCTCGCCCAGCTGCTCGGCCGCGATCGCCGCCACCAGAGCGCTGTCCACGCCGCCCGAGTAAGCCACCAGCACTGCCGGATAGGCGGCAATGCGCTGGCGCAGCGCCGCCAGGGCCTGCTGCAGCGGCGGCTCCAGGCTCTCCACGGCCGGATGCAAACCGGAAGGCATGGTGTCGGGACGCCCTCGTTAGAGTCCGACGGTAAGTGGCTCGGCCATGGCCCCGCAGGCAACCTC
>CAJXSQ010000111.1 GCA_913061215.1 uncultured Synechococcus sp.
AGGATGATCGCGAAGGCCTTGGCGCTGTCGCTCAGGCCATACACCGCCTCATCGAGGAAACCGCGCAGCACCTGCAGGTCACGCCGGCCCACCACACACACCAGCGTGAAGCCCACCAGGGCCGCCAGGTCGGCGAGCACGTTCTTGGTGGCTTCCAGGCTCTCCTCGTCGGCTTCGTCCTTGAGTTGTGTGGCCCGCGCCATCAAGGCGGTCTGGATCTCTTCGCGGGTGGGCGGGGTTTTGCCCTCCAGCAGCGCTTCAAATTCCAGCTCCTGCTGGTAGATGCGCAGCTTGTTCACCGCCTTCTCCTGCAGATGCGGCTTGGTGTAGTTGAGGAAGGGGATCTCCGGGGCGTAGCGATCCAGCAGCGGTGAGATCAGCAGCGTGCGCGAGGTCTGCTGCACGATCAGGGGCACCAGGATCATCAGCAGGAAGATCCGCAGCGACACCAACGTGGAGCTGCGCCGCCGCCGGAAGCCCTCGAGCACCGCGGTTTCGGCCTCGGGATCAAGCTGGCGGCGGACGCCATCGAACACACCGAGCAGCGAGCGCGGCAACATCTCCGGTGCCCGCGACAGGCTCGGAGAACTGCTGCGGCGGTTGTAGCGGGAGAGAACCGAATCAATCAGCTGCAGCTGGCGCAGTTCCTGGCTGTCCAGCTCATTGCGGTGGTTCTGCAGCTCGGGCAGCACCTCCTGGCACACCTGCAGGGCGGCGCGGAAACGCCGCAGCATCTGCGCCTGCGCCTGCTTGGGAATGCTCAGCTGGAGATCGGGCCGCACAGGGCGGTCGTGGTAGTACTCCAGCTCCAGGCTCTGAATCAGCAGCGCCGCCTCGTAGGCCCGCTCCAGATTCAGGCTCAGATCGCTGCTGCTGGCGCGGTCGAAGGCGCCCATCCAGTCGGTCAACCCCATGGCCGGCTCAGCGGGAGAAAACCCACCAGGTGATCATCGGCACCAGGGTTCCCACCACCAGCAGCACCACCACCCACATCAGGGCGTTGCTCGATTGGGTTTCCTCGCGGGTGGGGATGTTGGTTTCCACCGGCATCCGCTCCACCAGCTGCGGCGGGCCGGGATCCTCACCGCCGTTGAGCACCACCTCGAGGCGATCGAGTGCATCGAGGCTGGCCTGGCGGTAGCGGGCGCCTTCACGCAGGGGCAGGCCCATGGTGCTGATCGCCGTGCTCGAGAGCAGCGGGGCAGGCAGCTGGCCATCCAGATCCGGCGAGGCCACCACCGCGGCACTGTTGTTCTGCGATTCGATCAGCAGCAGCAGCGTGGAAAGCCCCTGCTCCTGCGGCTGCCAGCGCGCGATCAGCTGCTCACCCAGAGCATCGAGGCTGAGGCCGTAATCCAGGCGCCGCAGCGTCACCAGGCGGGCATCGATGCGATCGCCGCCGAAGTCGCGCAGCCGCCGGTCCAGTTCACCGCTGGCGGCGCGGCTGAGCAGGTCGGCGTCATCGAGCACATGGCTCGCCGGCAGCTCGGCGGGAAAGTTGGCCAGGCCCGTGGCCCAGGCCGCCATCGGCATGGCCAGGCCCGCCAGGAAGAGCACGGCGGCCAGAAGCCCCGAGCAGAGCCAACGTCGAACTGCGTGCCTCACCGATGTCGTCGTGGAAGTCGCCACAGTCTGCCGTCAGCTGGCCAGGCTGTCGCGGTTGAGCAGCGACACCACATCGAGGATCGTGTCGGCCCGATCCGCCGCCAGCTGCAGGGCTGCGCTGAGCTGCTCCAGAAAGCTCTGCTCGCTGCTGGATGCCACGTGGTCGGCCTGGGTGAGGCTGGCCGCCACCGCAAAGGCGGTTTCCGCCTGGCC
This sequence comes from uncultured Synechococcus sp., assembly GCA_913061215.1. Classification (GTDB taxonomy): domain Bacteria; phylum Cyanobacteriota; class Cyanobacteriia; order PCC-6307; family Cyanobiaceae; genus Vulcanococcus. The sequence goes on from CAJXSQ010000111.1 coordinate 1,819, forward strand.
TGGATCCAGGTGTGCTGCCGCCTGCTGCACCAGCGCCTGCCAGCCGGCCTCCCGCAGGATCGCGAGCAGCCGATCGAGCAGGCCTGCCATGGCGGCATCGTCCATGGCGCAGAAGGGCTGGCGGAATTCCAGCTGCTGCCGCAACCCCCTTGCCTCCACGGCGGCCAGCTCGCCATCGCAGGCCACCGCCGCGAGGGCCACGGCGGCGAAGGCTTCAGCGGCCGTGCTGATGGTGGGGGCGGCCATGGGAGGTGAGCGAGGGCAGTCCTCCTCATTGCAGCGAGGGGTGGGCGCCGCTGCCCGCGGTTGTGACATGGTGCAGCCTTTCGCGCACACCGCCCCATGGGCCTGGCTGCCCGCATCTGTCTGAGCGCCGGCGTTCTGGGCCTGGCCCTGTGCGTGGCGAATCAGCTCACGGCGCCGGAGCTCACGCCAGCGCTGGAGCGCGCCGGCGTTCTGGCCAGCTTCCTGGCGGTGGGGCTGATGCTGGTGGCGATCCTCTGGACCCGCGCCGTTCCGGTGGCACCGGAGCGGGTGGAGCTGGAGGGGGAGCAGGGGCTGCGCCTGGCCGATGGACTGCCGGAATCCCTGCGCGAGGAGCTGGCCTGGGGCAGCCGCATGTTGCTCACGGCCACACCCGCCGCGTCGCTGCTGCTGGTGTGGCGCGGCCACACCCTGCTGCAACGGGGCGTGTTGGGGAGTGGTGTGCTCAAGCCGGGGCCGATCACGCAGCGCGCCTGGGACACCCAGAAGCCCATCGGCCTGGTGAACCTGAAGCTCTACCCCGGCCGCGATGAATTCGATGGTCTGCCGGCGGGCATCCCCGCCCTGATCGTGCAGCCCATCGGCACGGAGGGTGTGCTGCTGCTGGCGGGGTGGTCGCCCCGTTGCTTCAGCCGCAGCGATGAAACCTGGCTGGAGGGCTGGAGCCTGAAGCTCAGAAGCGCACTGGAGAGCTGGAGCGCTTCGGGCCCTGCCCCTTCTGCTGCGGCGGCAGGGTGAACTGGGAGTTCACGCGCGCGCCGGGCGAGCGGAACACGGCGGTGCCGTCCTTGCCGATCGTGCCCTGCAGCTGGCTGGAGCGGGTGATCTGCTTGTAGGTGTCGCGGCGCAGCTCCACATCGCCCTGAGCCTCAAACCGCCCCGTGGTCCAGTTCCATTGGCAGCTGCGGGCGGTGAGCTGCTCGCCGGGCTGGCGCAGCTGGCAGTCCTCCGGCACGAACACCGTGTCTGTGCCGAGGTCGATGCGGAAGCGACGGCCCTGCCCCTGCAGCTTGTTGAAGGCCCCTTCAAACGGTTGATCGCTGCTGAGCAGCTGATCGTTGATCGCCCAACGCGTCTGCTGGGCGTTCATCCAGCCCTTGCGCTTGGGATCGCGCACCTGCACCGGCGCCATCAGATCCACGAAGCCCTGGCGCAGATTGCCCTGCAGGGAGCTGGCGGTGAGGTTGAGCTGCCCGTCGGCACTGCGGCGGGTGCCGCGCACGAGCTGGGGCGCCCGCAGATCACCCTGTTCCGGTTTCCAGTCCACCTGGGCTGTTTCAACACGCAGCGGTGCGGGCTTGCGCTTGGCATCGCCGGTCTTCTCGCTCTGTTTGCCGGCGGGCTTCTCCCATTGCTCGAGCACGGGCTTGCCGCGCAGCTCGATCAGGTCGCGATCGATGTAGTAGGTGGCCAGTTGGGCGCTGACGCGGGAGCGGCGATCAACCGCCGCCGGTTGGCGATCGATCAACATCAGCGAACGGCCGGGGATCCAGCGGGCCTGCTGGCCGGTGATGCGCACCGGATCCTTGCCCAGCAGGGTGATCACCACATCACCCTCCAGCTGGATCGCCTCGCCATCGCCGAGCACGGTGCCGCTGGTGGCGCTGATCGTGATGTTGGGTTTGCCGCGCTTGAAGATGCGGCCCCGCGGCTGGCGTGCCTGGGCCAGTTGACGGGTGATGTCGTAGCGGGCCTCCGGGCTGCGCAGATCCCAGGCCGGGCGGCCCTTGGCATCCTGCTGCTCGAGATCGAGCGAGCGGAACACAAACGGTTCTGCCACAGGCGGTGTGCGTGGTTTGCTCACGCAGCCGCCGAGCAGCAGAGCAACGGCAACCCAACCGAGACGTTTCACAGCGTTCGGCTCACAGCGGATCGTCGAGTTCCAGGCGCGCCATCACCGGCGAGGGTTCGGGCAGAGCGGCGCCACTCTGGAGCCCGCCCCAGTTGAGCTGCGCCAGCCAGGTGCCATCGGGCGTGGCCGAGGCACCCGAATCGGGCACGGGCTGCCCCAGCTGCACCAGCATGCGCTCGCTCAGGTCCGGGAGCAGCGGTGCCATCAGCAGGGCGGTGATGCGGGCGGCTTCCAGGACGGCGTAGAGGTCGTCCGCCACCTGATCGCGCGTGCCCTCCTGTTTCATCCGGCTCCAGGGGGCCTGCTCGTTGAGGAAGCCGTTGGCAGCGATCGCCAGCTGCAGGGCGGCCTCAGCGGCGCTGCGGAAGTCGAGCTGCTCCAGACCTTCGAGCACGGCGTTGCGGGCTGTGGCGGCCGCCTGAGCCAGGGGGTGATCGGTGCCGGTGGCGCCGGTGGCCGGCGGCACACACTCTTCAAACCAGCGCCGCGCCATCGAACTGGTGCGGTTGAGCAGGTTGCCGATCGTGTTGGCCAGGTCGTTGTTCACCAGATCGGTGAAGCGCTGCTGCTGAAAGTCGCCGTCCTCGCCGAAGGGAATGTCGCGCAGGAGATACCAGCGCACGGCATCGCGGCCGCAGCGCTCGAGCAGCTCGGCCGGATCGAGCACGTTGCCCAGGGATTTGCCCATCTTCTGGCCCTCGCGGGTGAGGAAGCCATGGCCGAACACCTTGGCGGGCAGCTCCAGCCCGGCGGAAAGCAGCATCGCCGGCCAGTACACGGCGTGGAACCGCAGGATGTCCTTGCCGATCACGTGCACCGAGGCGGGCCAGCCGCGGCTGAGGGCGGTGTCGAGGTCGGGGGCGTCGCCTTCTTCCAGCAGGGCGGTGATGTAGCCGAGCAGGGCGTCGAACCACACATAGAAGGTGTGGCCGTCATGGCCGGGCACCGGGATGCCCCAGGGCAGGTTCACGCGCGAGATCGAGAAATCGCGCAGCCCCTGCTTCACGAAGTTCTCCACCTCCTTGCGGCGGCTGGCGGGCTGAATGAAGCCGGGCTGGGCGATCAGCGCTTCGATCTGCTCCTGGTAGCGCGAGAGGCGGAAGAACAGGTTGAGCTCATCGCGCCACTCCAGCGGCCGCTTGTGGGTGGGGCACTCGGGGTCCTGGGCCTCGTGGGGATCGTCCTTGAACTCCTCACAGGCCACGCAGTACCAGCCCTGCTGGCGCCCTTCCACGATGTCGCCGCTGGCTTCCACCCGCGCGAAGAACTGCTCCACGATCCGGCGGTGGCGCGGATCGGTGGTGCGGATCAGGCGGTTGTGGCTGATCTGCCAGCGCTCCCAGAGCTCGCGGTATTGGGCGCTCACGCCGTCGCAGTGGGCCTGGGGGCTGAGGCCCGCGGCCTCGGCGGTGCGCTGAATCTTCTGGCCGTGCTCGTCGCAGCCGGTGATGAACAGCACCCGCTCCCCCTTCAGCCGCTGAAACCGCGCCAGGGCATCACAGGCCAGCGTGGTGTAAGCGCTGCCCAGGTGCGGCTTGTCGTTGACGTAGTAGAGCGGGGTGGTGAGGGTGTAAGTCATCGGGCGGATCCTACGGAGC
>CAJXSQ010000112.1 GCA_913061215.1 uncultured Synechococcus sp.
GGGCGCCATTCGCCACGGGGCGAGAACGGCCGCCGGGAACCACCGCGGGCATCGGGACGACCAGGCCGCCCCGATCGCGACCCCGCGGCCCCCGATCCCTGGCCCTGGTCCCTGCGACGGTCAAAACGGGGGCTCATGGATCAACAGGCAAAGGGGTTATCGGGTCGGCGTTCTCGAGGTGTGCCAGCAGCTGGGCAAGGCGGCTGGGGTTCTGAAGAAAGAGCCAGCCCACCATTGTCTCAAACCCCGTCGCCCGGCCATAGGTGCCGGCCTCTCCTTTGCGGGGACCACGGCCGGCTCGGTTGCGACCCTTCCTCACCAGCTCTAGCTCCTCTTGGCTGAGCAGGCCATCGCGTTGCAACAGCTCCAGGGCTGCGGCCTGGGCATCAGCGCGCACGGCCGCCACAACAGAGCGGTGCAGATCGGCACTGCGGCCGGGGGCGCGGCAGCGGCGCAGGCGTTGGTGGAGCTCCCACACGGCATCGCCGAGCCAGGCCAGCTGCAGGGGGCCCAGCTCGGTGCCGATGGGCATCGGCGGCACCGCCGCCAGCCAGTCAGGCGGCGATGGCTCCGAGGGCGGTATCGAGGTCGGGCTGGAGATGGAGGAACTGCTCGAGCCTCACCAGTTTCACCGTCTGCACGACGCGGGCATTCCCCACCACCAGGAACTGCATCCCCTGGTCGTTGCAGAGCTTGGCCATCTGCACCAGGGCACCCAGACCGGAGGAATCGATGAAATCGATCCGGCTCAGATCGATCACCAGCGGTTGGGGCGTGCTGGTGAGATGGTCGGTGATGAAGGCGAGAAACTGCTTCTCGGAGTAGGCGTCCAACTGGCCGGTGAAGCTGAACAGCAGACAGCCGTCCTGCTGCTGATAGCCACCGCGCAGAGACACGGTCAATCGCTGCAGATCAGTGATGGCTCCTGACCTCTGACGTTTGGGGCGCCTGCAGTGTAGTGACGGTTGCCGAAACGGACAGCTCCGCAACAAAGCTGCACTTTTACGCCGCACGGCGCGGCGGCGTGCTCAGCTGCGGCGCTCGGCCATCAGCGCCGCGAACCGGCCGAAGTGGTGATCAGCGTCGTGGGGGCCGGGGCTGGCCTCCGGGTGGTACTGCACGCCGAAGATCGGCTTGCTGCGGTGGGCCAGGGCCGCCACGGTGCGGTCGTTGAGGTTGAAGTGGGTGATCTCCACCGCCTCCGCCGGCAGGGAGCCGGCATCGAGGGCAAAGCCGTGGTTCTGGCTGGTGATCTCCACCACACCGGGGCTGCCGCAGGGATGGTTGAGGCCGCGATGGCCGTAGCCGAGCTTGTAGGTGCTTCCCCCCAGGGAAAGGCCGAGGATCTGATGGCCGAGGCAGATGCCGAACACGGGCAGGTTGCTCTGCTGCACCAGGCCGCGGGCCAGATCAATGCCGCTGGTCACAGCGGAGGGATCACCAGGGCCATTGGAGAGGAACACGCCCTCGGGTTCCAGGGCCAGCACCTGCTCGAGCGTGGCGTCGGCGGGAAGCACGGTCACCGCGCAGCCGTGGGCGGCCAGGCGCTCGAGGATCGCCCGCTTGATGCCGAAATCGATCGCCACCACCCGGTACGGCTCGGCGGGATTGGTCTGCAGCCGCTGATCGAAGTCCGCCGGGCAGAGCGAGGTCCAGGCATAAGGCTCGCTGGTGCTCACCTGCTGGGCCAGGTTGAGGCCGGCCATCGAGGGGGCGGAGCGCACCTGCTCCAGCAGCTGCTGCGGGCTGCTGCCATCGCTGCTGATGGCGCCATTGATCGCGCCGCCCTCGCGCAGATGGCGCACCAGGGCGCGGGTGTCGATGCCGCGGATGCCCACCACGTTGTGGCGATCCAGCCAGGCCTCCAGGCTGTCCTCACTGCGCCAGCTGCTGGGCAGCGGTGCCAGCTCGCGGGCGATCACACCACGCACATGCGGTGCATCGGCTTCCTGATCGGCGCTGTTCACGCCGGTGTTGCCCAGCTCGGGATAGGTGAAGGTCACCAGCTGCCCGGAATAGCTGGGATCGGTCATCACTTCCTGATAACCGCTCATGCCGGTGTTGAACACCACCTCGCCAAGGGCGGTGCCGGTGGCACCGAAGGCTTCTCCGCGCAACACCAGGCCATCGGCCAGCACCAGCAGGGCGGGAGTGGGGGAAGGGGCAATCGTCATGGCTTCATCTTCTCCTGCTGGGTGATCAGGCCAGGGCGCTGCGCAGCCGTTCGAACCGCTGCCAGGCAGCGCCGCTGGCCATGGCCTCAAGGGCCATCGGCACGGCGGCCGCCACCGTGGTGGCCACACCGGAGGCCCAGAGCACCAGGGCGGCGTTGAGGGCCACCACATCGCGCTGAGCATCGCTGGCGCGGCCCTGCAGCACCGCCTCCAGGATGGCCTGATTGCAGGCCAGCTCGCCACCCACCAGCGCCTGCATCGGTGCCGGCGTGAGCCCCAGGGCCGCCGGCTCGATCCTGTCGCTGCGCACCGCACCGGCCTCGATCAGCCGCAGCTCACTCGGGCCCGACAGCGACGCCTCATCCAGGCCGCCATGGCCATGCACCACCACGGCGCGCTGCAGGCCGAGGCGGGCCAGGGCCTCCGCCATCGGATCGAGCAGAGCGGCGGCACCCACCCCCAGCACCTGGGTTTCAGGCCGCAACGGGTTCACCAGCGGGCCGAGCAGGTTGAACACTGTGCGCACCCCCAGGGCGCGGCGCAGCGGCGCCAGACCCACCAGAGCCGGATGCCAGCCGGGCGCAAACAGAAAGGTGACACCCGCCGGCTCCAGGGCGGCAATCACCTGCTCCGCCGGCGCTTTGAGATTGAGGCCAGCCGCCTCAAGCACATCCGCCGAGCCCACCTTGCCGCTGGCACTGCGGTTGCCGTGCTTGGCCACATGGGCACCGCAGGCCGCCGCCACGAAGGCCACAGCGGTGGAGATGTTGAACGTGTTGGCGCCATCGCCGCCGGTGCCGCAGGTATCCACCAACGGCAGATCCGGCCGGGGCCCCGGCAACGGGCAGGCCTGGCGCAGCACAGCCGCCATCGCCGCCAGCTCCTCGCCGTTCACGCCCTTGGCGCGCAGCGCCGCCAGCAGCGCACCGGTGTTCACCGGCTCGAGCTCCTCAGCCAGCCAGGCCCGCATCAGGGCCGTGGCCTGCTCCGTGCTGAGTGATTCCCCCTGCAGCAGCTGCTCCAACAGGGCGGGGCAAGCGATCGCAGCAGCCATGGGCAGCGGGGGCGTTTGGGTTGATGTAGCAGAAAACAGGCGTCAGGGACTGTCCTGATCGGCCGTGTCGAAACCCGAACCCACCGCCTGTTCCTGCGCTTCCGCGCCAGGCCGGTAGCCGGAGGCCCAGATGGCGCGGCAGCGCTGGTTGAGCTCCTCGCGGCTCAAACCCCAGAGCCGCAGCGTCTTATCGAGGTCGGCCTGCAGATCCGTGGCCCCCGGGAAGCCGGCGTAGCGCATGAACAGGCGGCCGAGATCCACCAGCTGGGGGTCGGCGGGGCGCTCGGTGGCCAGCAGGGCATCCACCAGATCGCGATCCGTTGCATAGAGAGGATGCTGCTGCTCCGGCTGGTCGCTGGCTGGCATCAGGACGGGGGCTGCGGCTGGCTCCCTAGGTTGGCAGCTCCCTGCTGAGCCCCATGGCAGCCATCCGCTTCGGATTGATCGGGCGCTACCTGCGTCCCTATCGCCGCACGGTGCTGCTGGGCGTGGCCGCGCTGGTGGTGGTGAACCTGCTGAGCGTTGCCCTGCCGCTGCTGGTGCGCGGTGTGATCGACGATCTGCAGGACGGCTTCACCTATTCAGATGTGCTGCGGCAGGCGGCGCTGATCATCGCGCTGGCCACGGTGATGGGCGCCGTGCGGCTGTGGTCGCGGATGCTGGTGTTCGGCGTGGGGCGGCAGGTGGAGGCCAGCCTCAAGCAGCAGATCTTCGATCACATGCTGCGCCAGGAGCCGGGCTGGGTGCAGACCACCGGCAGCGGCGAGGTGATCAGCCGCGCCACCAGTGATGTGGAGAACGTGCGGCGCCTGCTCGGCTTTGCCGTGCTCAGCCTCACCAACACGGTGCTGGCCTACGCGCTCACCCTGCCGGCGATGCTGGCGATCGATCCGCTGCTCAGCCTGGCGGCGGTGGGGCTCTACCCGCTGATGCTGGTGACGGTGCGGCTGTTCGGCGGGCGGATGATGCGCCAGCAGCGGCGCCAACAGGAGGCCCTGGCCCAGCTCAGCGATCTGATCCAGGAGGACCTCTCCGGCATCAACGCGATCAAGATCTACGGCCAGGAGGCCACCGAACAGCAGGCCTTCGCCGAACGCAACCGCCGCTACCGCGACGATGCCCTGCAGCTGGCCCGCACCCGCAGCACCCTGTTCCCCCTGCTGGAAGGGATCTCCTCCCTGAGCCTGCTGCTGCTGCTGGCGCTGGGCAGTGGTCAGCTGGAAACCGGCCGCCTCAGCATCGGCGATCTGGTGGCGCTGATCCTTTATGTGGAGCGGCTGGTGTTCCCCACCGCACTGCTGGGCTTCACGCTCAACACCTTCCAGACCGGTCAGGTGAGCCTGGAGCGGGTGGAGCAACTGCTGCGCCGCAAGCCGCGCATCACCTCACCGGCCACCCCACAGCCCCTGGCACCACCACCGCGGGCCGGCCGGCGCGCCGCCGCCGTGGAAGCCCGCGGGCTGTCGCTGCGCTACCCGGATGCCGAGCGCCCCGCCCTCATTGACGTGAGCTTCCGCCTGGAGCCCGGCGAACTGGTGGCCGTGGTGGGCCCGGTGGGCTGCGGCAAAACCACCCTGGCCCGGGCCCTGGGCCGGATGGTGGAGGTGCCCCAGGGCGAGCTGTTTCTCAACGGCACCGACATCACCAGCGTGTCGCTGGAGGAACTGCGCCGCCAGGTGGCCCTGGTGCCCCAGGAGGGCTACCTGTTCACCGCCACCCTGGCGGACAACCTGCGCTACGGCGAACCGGACGCGGAGCAGAGCGCCGTGGAGCAGGCGGCGATCCAGGCGCGGCTGGAGGGCGACATCCGCGGCTTCCCCGATGGCTACGGCACCCTGGTGGGGGAGCGCGGCATCACCCTCAGCGGCGGCCAGCGCCAACGCACGGCGCTGGGCCGCGCCCTGCTGGTGCAGGCACCGCTGCTGGTGCTCGACGACGCCCTGGCCAGCGTGGACAACAACACCGCCGCCGACATCCTGCAATCGGTGCGCAGCCAGCAGGACCGCACCATCTTGATGATCAGCCACCAGCTCTCCGCCGCCGCCGCCTGCGACCGCATCCTGGTGCTCGATGGCGGCCGCCTCGTGCAGCAGGGCCACCACAACGCGCTGCTGCAGCAGAGCGGCACCTATCGGCGCCTGTGGGAGCGGGAGCAGGCGGAGCAGCAGTTGAGCGGGGTGGCGTGA
>CAJXSQ010000113.1 GCA_913061215.1 uncultured Synechococcus sp.
CTCAGGGCAGCGGTGGGGGCGCCGTGGGTGCCGGGAGCGGGGCTGCCGGTGCGGGTATGGCGGGCTGCGGCGTGGCTGGAGTGGCTGGGCGGGGTTTCGGTGTCGCGGCAGGAGCTGCTGGCGCGCTTGTTGCTGCGGGCGTGGGTGTGGGCTTGGGCTTGGGCGCGGGCGCTGGCTCGCTGGCGGCCGGCGGGGTCGGCAGCGCCGGTGTAGGCGCCTCCTCGGGCTGGGTTTCCGCTTCCGGTTTGGGCTTGGGTTGGACGGGCTTGGGCTCCGGTTTGGCCTCGGGCTTGGGTTTCGGCTTCAGCGCCTTGAGTGGATCGAACTTGCTCGCCAGCTGGGGCTTGGGCGGGAACGGCCGCACCGGCAGATCCTTGAGGATCGGTTTCATGTAGTCGGCCCAGGCCACCACCGCCACGGCGCTGGTGCTCTTGGTTCCCTTGTTGTTGTCGTAGCCCAGCCACAGGCCGGTCACCAGCTGGGGCACACCGCCGATGAACCAGAGGTCGCGGCCGCCTTCGGAGGTGCCGGTCTTGCCGGCGGCGGGGCGATTCGGTGGCACGGCGCCGTAGCCGGTGCCGCCTTTCACCACCTGCTGCAGCATCCAGAGCATGGCGTCGGCGATGTCGCTGGGCACGGCGCGGCGACCCCGGTCGCCGTCCACGCGGCGGCTCCAGAGCAGTTCGCCGTTGGGGCCCAGGATCTCCTCGAATGGCGTGGGAGTCACGTACACACCGCGGTTGAAGATCGCGGCGTAGGCGGCGGTCATGTCGAGCACGGTCTGCTCCGTGGCGCCCACCGCCAGCGGGTAGAAGCGGCCGAGCTCACGCGTGATGCCGAGACTCTTGGCGGTGGCGATCACCTTGTCGAAACCCACCTGCTTCAGCAGGCTCACCGACACGGTGTTGAGCGACTGCTGCAGCGCCACCCACAGCGGCACCACACCCCGGTACTTGTTGCCGAAGTTGCGCGGGCAGTAGCCGCCGAAGCACTGCTGCTTGTCGTTGATCTTGTCTTCCGGCTTCATGCCCTCCTTGAGGGCACTGAGATACACGAACAGCTTGAACGTGGAGCCCGGGGAGCGCAGCGCCTGGGCGGCGCGGTTGAACTGGCTTTTGTCGAAATCCTTGCCCCCCACCATCGTGCGCACCAGGCCGGTGCCCGGCTCGATCGACACCACGGCCCCCTCCATGTCGCCGCGGGCGTGCTTGTTGATCGTGGCCTGGGCCCGCTCCTGCCAGGCCATGTTCAGGCTGGTGCGGATCGTGAGGCCGCCCACCTCCAGATCCTCCGGGCTGAGCACCCGGGGGAGCTCCTGGGCCACCCAGCTGGTGAAGTACGGGGCGCGGCTGGTCCAGTATTTCGGCTCGGCCGGCTTGAGCAGCAGCGGACTGGCGTTGGCGCTCTGCAGCTGCAGGTCGTCGATGAAGCCGGCTTCACGCATGCGGCGCAGCACGGTGGAGCGGCGCTGCAGGGCCAGATCCGGATTCACCAGCGGCGAATACACCGAGGGCGCCGGCGGCAGGCCGGCGATCAGGGCTGCCTCCGGCAGGGTGAGCTCGGCGGGGCGCTTGGAGAAGTAGATCCAGGCGGCATCCGAAACGCCGTAGGCGCTCGAACCCAGATACACGTAGTTGAGGTATTGCTCGAGGATCTGCTGCTTGCTCAGCTTGCGCTCGAGTTTTCCGGCCAGCAGCGCCTCCTTGAGCTTGCGCACGATCGTGCGGTCCTGGCTCAGGAACACCGTGCGTGCCAGCTGCTGGGTGATCGTGCTGGCGCCTTCCTCAACCGAGCCCTGGCGCACGTTGCGCACGATCGCCCGGCTGATGCCCACCGGGTCGATGCCGTCGTGCTGGTAGAAGCGCCGGTCTTCCGCGGCGATGAAGGCCCGCTGCACCAACAGCGGCATCTGGCCGCTCACCAATTTGTCGCGCGTGGCCGGGCCCAGTTTCTGGATCACCTGCCCATCGGCGGAGAGCACCGTCACGGTGCCGGGGCGGTTGTAGCTGCTCACCCGGCGCACGTCGGGGAGCATGCCATCGATGCTCTGAACCAGCAGGTTCTGGCCCAGCGCCACGGCCACACCGGCACCGGCCCCAACCAGGCCGGCCCTGAGCAGAGGGCGACGGCGCCGGGGGGTCACATCACCACCAGAGCGCTGTGGCCGATCGCCAGGGCGGTCACCAGCATGCCGAGCACCAGGAAAGGCTGGGCGCTGGCCTGATATTTCACATCGAAGGCCACGGGATCACGCAGCAGCCAGATGTCCTGGAAGGTGATCTGCGGCACGATCAGCAGCACCAGCAGCACGGCAGCGAAATGTTGGCCGATGGCGATCAGCACGGCAACCATCGCCAGCTGGAACACATCGATCATGCCGGCACTGATCCAGCTGGCCTTCTGAATGCCGAAAGCCACCGGCAGCGATTGCAGCCCCAGGGCCCGGTCGCCCTCCACGCTCTTGAAATCGTTCACCACGGCGATGCCGAGGCCGGCCAGCGAATAGGCCAGGGTGAGCAGGGCAGTGGGCCAGGTGAGCTGGCCGAACAGGGCCTGGCCGGCCCACCAGGGCAAGGCGATGTAGCTGGCCCCGAGCGCGTAATTGCCCAGCCAGCCGTTCTGCTTGAGCTTGAGCGGCGGTGCTGAATAGATGAAGCTCACGAACGAGCCGCCCAGGGCAAGCAGCAGCAGCACCGGCGTGGTGTGGCCGGCCCAGCGGTCGAGGCCGTAGGCCACCCCAAGGCCCGCCAGCAGCAGCACCCAGATCTGCGCTTTCACCTGCCAGAGCGGGATGGCTCCGGAGGGGATGGGCCGGTAGGGCTCGTTGATCGCGTCGATCTCGCGGTCGTAGTAGTCGTTGATCGTCTGCGTGTAGCCGGCCAGGAGCGGGCCGCTCATCAGCATGCAGGCGATCGAGGCGCCCACTTCTGGCAGGGTCCAGTGGAAGCGCCCTGAAGCAGCGGCTCCGCACACCACCCCCCAGATCAGCGGAATCCAGGTGACCGGCTTCATCAGCTGCAGCCGGATCTTCCAGATGTTGCTGGTGCCGCTGGCACCTTTCATGCCCAGCAGTTGCCGGGCGCCGGCGCCGCTGCTGGCGGTGGGATTGGGGGAGTCGCTCACGGGGAAGGACGAATCAGGCGGCGGCGATTTCGTCGTCGAAGAACCAGGTGGTGCTGCCGTTGCTCAGCTCCACCACCACGCCGATGCCTTTGCCGTCGGTCACCTTGAAGTCCTTCACGGTGCCGGTGGCATCCGCCTGCAGGGCCGCCACGAGATCGGCGGGGATGCGATCGCGCACCCGGGTGACACGCACCTTCGAGCCGATGGTGATGGCAGCCTGGGACATGTCCGGCGCGACAAGAAAAGTGGCGCCAGGTTAGCCCCCGGACACACGGCCTCACGCTCACCACCCGTCTCCAGCGCCATGGTTGCCAAACGGATCATTCCCTGCCTCGATGTGGCCGATGGCCGGGTGGTGAAGGGGGTCAACTTCGTGGGCCTGCGCGACGCCGGCGACCCGGTGGAGCTGGCCTGCCGCTACAGCGCTTCCGGCGCCGATGAGCTGGTGTTTCTCGACATCGCCGCTTCCCACCAGGGGCGCGCCACCCTGGTGGACCTGGTGCGCCGCACCGCCGAGGCGGTGACGATTCCCTTCACCGTGGGCGGTGGCATCAGCACTGTGGAGGGCATCACCGAGCTGCTGCGCGCCGGTGCCGACAAGGTGAGCCTCAACTCCTCCGCCGTGCGCGACCCGGATCTGGTGGCCCGCGGCGCCGAGCGTTTCGGTTGCCAGTGCATCGTGGTGGCGATCGATGCCCGCCGGCGCGAGGCAGGCGGCTGGGATGTGTATGTGAAGGGCGGCCGCGAGAACACCGGCCTCGATGCCGTGGACTGGGCGAAGCGGGTGGTGGCGCTGGGAGCCGGGGAAATCCTGCTCACCTCGATGGATGGCGATGGCACCCAGGCCGGCTACGAGCTGGAGCTCACCCGGGCCGTGGCCGATGCGGTGGAGGTGCCGGTGATTGCCAGCGGCGGCGCCGGCTGCATCGATCACATCGCCCAGGCGCTCGATGGCGGGCCGGCCGGAGGTCACGCCTCGGCAGCGTTGCTGGCGTCGCTGCTGCACGACGGTGTGCTCAGCGTGGAGGAGATCAAAACGGACTTGCTCAGCCGGGGGCTCACGATCCGGCCGCTGGAGCGCCCCGCGGCGCTGGCTGCCTAGGCAGCGTCACATCGCGTTACGCGCCGTTACAATCCTCTCAGGTTCGTTCGAGGCGCACGGGTCGTGCCAGCTCTGGTTCAGTCCCACTCCACGGCGCTGGCGTTGGTGATCGTGTTCCTGGTGCTGGCCATGGTGGCCTGGGCGCTGCAGCTGATGCAGGCGGCCGCCGATCGCAAGGAGTTCTCGCTGATGCTGGCGGGCTGCATGGTGTGTTCCGCAGCCGTTGGCCTCGCCACCGTGATGGTGATGACGTTCACCAGCGTGGATCGCATCCAGGCTGAGCTGCAGGCTGGAGGTGTCAGTCTCGATGCGATTTCCCTGCCCTGGGATGCCAGCACCGATCCAACCCGGCGATCCTGAGCAGGTTCGCGATCTGTTCGATCGCATCGCTCCCGCCTACGACCGCCTCAATGATCTGCTCAGCCTCGGGCTGCATCGGATCTGGAAGCGTCAGGCCGTGGCCTGGCTGGCCCCGCGGCCCGGTGAGCGCTTGCTGGATCTCTGTTGCGGCACGGGGGATCTGGCTCTGCTGCTGGCAGAGAAGGTGCGCCCCGGCGGGCTGGTGCTGGGCCTGGATGCCGCCGCTGCCCCGCTGGAGCGGGCCCGGCAGCGGGCGCGCTGCCAGCCCTGGCTGCCTGTGGAATTCCGCCAGGGCGATGCGGCCGCCACCGGCCTGGCCGAGGGCTGGGCGGACGGCGCGGTGATGGCCTACGGCCTGCGCAACCTGCCGGATCCGGCCGAAGGCCTGCGGGAGTTACGCCGGCTGCTGCGCTCCGGCGGCCGGGCTGCCGTGCTGGATTTCAACCGTCCCGCCGATGCCCAGGGAACGGCGGCGGCCTTTCAGCGTTTTTATCTGCGCCGCCTGGTGGTGCCTCTGGCCCGGCAGGCCGGCCTGGAAGACCAGTACGCCTATCTCGAGCGCAGCCTGGAGCGGTTTCCCACGGGGGCCGAGCAGCAGGAGCTGGCGCACGCCGCCGGTTTCAGCCAGGCCCGCCATCGCCTGCTGGCCGGCGGCCAGATGGGGCTGCTGGAGTTAATCGCCTGAGCCGGGAAGGTCGACGGCTTAACTGTGTCGCAGGCGTTGGGGCTCGGCCCC
>CAJXSQ010000114.1 GCA_913061215.1 uncultured Synechococcus sp.
CAATCCGGCTTATGCGTCAATCGTCATACTGTTACGCTTGAGCGGCAGCTGTTGGCAATCCGCCACCCTCCGGCATGAGTGAGCATTTCGACCTGGTGGTGATCGGCGCCGGCTCCGGCGGCCTGGCCGCCGCCAAGCGCGCCGCCAGCTATGGCGCCCGGGTGGCGATCGTGGAGGGGGATCGCGTGGGCGGCACCTGCGTGATCCGCGGCTGCGTGCCCAAGAAACTGATGGTGTACGGCTCGGCCATGCGCCATCACCTCCACGATGCCGCCAGCTACGGCTGGAGCATCGGCGAGACATCCCACAACAGCGCCGAGCTGCTGCAACGGGTTCGCGCCGAGGTGGATCGGCTCAACCAGCTGCACATCGGCTTCCTCGAGAAAGCGGGGGTGGAGCTGGTGCGCGGCTGGGGGCGTTTCGCCGATGCCAACACGGTGAGCGTGGTGGATCAAAACGGCAGCGAGCTCAAACGCCTCAAGGGCGATCGGATCCTGATCGCCGTGGGCGGCCGCCCCCACCGCCCCGAGATCCCAGGCGCCGAGCTGGGCTGGGTGAGCGACGACATGTTCAATCTCGAATGCCTGCCCGAGCGGGTGGTGGTGGTGGGCGCCGGCTTCATCGCCTGCGAATTCGCCTGCATCCTCAATGGCCTCGGCGTGCAGGTGACCCAGCTGGTGCGCGGCGATCACCTGCTGCGGGGCTTCGATCTGGAATCCAGCCGCGCCGTGCAGGAAGCGATGGAAGCCGACGGCATCGACATTCGCTTCACCCACAGCCCTGCCGCGATCGAGGGCACGCCGGGGGATCTCACCGTGATCACCCAGAGCGGCGAACGCCTGCCCTGCAACGGCGTGCTGCTGGCCACCGGCCGCCGGCCGTTCCTGCAGGGCCTGAACCTGGAGGCTGCCGGCGTGGCGATCGAGGGCCATCGCATCCCGGTGAGCGCCGATCAGGCCACCAACGTCTCCCACATCTTCGCCGTAGGTGATGTGACCGACCGGGTGAACCTCACCCCCGTGGCCGTGGATGAGGGCCGCGCCCTGGCCGACACGATCTGGGGCCGCAAGCCGCGCCAGGTGGATCACGAGCTGATCGCCAGCGCTGTGTTCTCCCAGCCGGAACTGTCCGGGGTGGGCCTCACCGAGGAGGCCGCGATCGCGCGCTATGGCGCCGATGGCGTGAAGGTGCACCGGGCCCGCTTCCGGCCGATGAGCCAGGCGCTGCCGGCCCGCGACCCGAAGGTGCTGCTCAAGCTCGTGGTGGAGGTGGCCAGCGGCAAGGTGGTGGGTTGCCACATGGTGGGCGAGCACGCCGCCGAGATCATCCAGATGGCAGCGATCGCCATCGGCATGGGCGCCACCAAGGCCGACTTCGATCGCACCATGGCGCTGCACCCCACGGTGGCGGAAGAGTTCGTCACCATGCCGAACTGACCCGTGAGCTCACGCACGATCCTGATCAGCGGCGCCAGCCGCGGCATCGGCCGCGCCATCGCCGAACGGCTGCTCGCCGATGGCCATCAGCTCAGCCTGGGGGTGCGCAACCCAGCGGCACTGCAGGGAACAGCCCTGGATCACCCCCGCGTGCTGCTGCATCCGTACAACGCCGAAGAGCCCGCCGCGGCCGAAGCCTGGGTGAGGGCAAGCGTGAGCCAATTCGGCGCGATCGACTCCGTTGTGCACAGCGCCGGTGTGTTCTCGCGGGTGCCGCTGCTGTTTGAAAGCGGCCAGGAGCAGGAGATCCAGCAGCTCTGGGACGTGAACGTGATGGGTCCCTGGTGGCTCACCCGCGCCGCCTGGCCCCAGCTCGCCGCCCATGGCGCAGGACGCATCGTGGTGCTGGTGTCGATGAGCGGCAAACGCTCCAAGGGGCGCCTGGCTGGTTACACGGCCAGCAAGTTCGCCCTGATGGGCCTCTGCCAGACCATGCGCAACGAGGGCTGGGAGCAGGGCATCCGCGTGACGGCGATCTGCCCCAGCTGGGTGAACACCGACATGGCCGCCGCCGTGAACGCCATGCCGAAGGAGGCGATGAGCCAACCCGGCGATATCGCCTCCCTCACCGCCCAGCTGCTGGAGCTACCCAACAGCTGCGTGCCCTTCGAGCTGGCGGTGAGCTGCAACCTGGAAACCTGATCAGGGCTGCCGCGGCGGAATCCCGTAGCGCTGGCGCAGCTCCTCCACCGGCACGGCCGCATCAGCGAACAGGTCCCAGTCGCCGATGAGGTTGCGGTTCACCTGCAGACCGCGCTCCATCCCCTGGAACAGCAGATCGGGATCAAGGTCCTGCTGATGCTCACCGGTTTCAATCAGCACCACCGAACGGCCCAGCTGGAACTCCGCCAACACCAGCAGGATTGAGAAGAAGGGATCGCTGGTGTGGCTCATGCCCGCCTGAAAGCCGGCCACACCACCTTCCTCGGCCGGGCTGGTGCCATAGCCGCCCAGCACATGCATGCAATCGTGCCGGGCGATCGGCGGCGGTGGGCCACCGGGCTCCCCGGGCACCGAGAAGCCATTGCTGGTGATGAACTGGATGTAGGCATGGCCGAGCGTTCCCTCCGGCAGATCGCCCAGGGCGCGATAACGGGCAGCCAGGGCCGGATCGTTCTGCTTGAGGGCATAGCGGGCCAGCTGCATCGCCGCCTCCAGCCGACCGCGACCGAGAAAATCTCGCAGGGCACCGGCAATGAAACCGCGGCGCGCCATATCCAGGCGCACCAGGCCCATGCGTTCATGCACGAGGTTGGCGTAGGTGTTCACCACCGCCTCACCAACTCCGAGTGCCGCTGCGGCCCGGCGCAGGTAGGCGAGGCGCTCCTCATTGAGCTGGCCGTCCATCAGCGCCACCACGGTCATGCCGCGGAGGATGCGCTCACGCCAGATCGGATCGCTCAGTTGCTGCGCCAACGCTTCCGGCGTGAGCGGCGTGAGGGTGTCGAGGTCGATCTGGGGCTGATGCGCCAGGTGATCGCGAATCGCCTCGATCGTGCTGCGCTCAGCGGTGTCAATCACAGGCCCACCGGCGCAGAACTGGGCCACACCCAACAGGGCTCCGAGGCCGAGACGGGCCGTGGCCTCATCGGCGCGCAAGGACGGATCTGCGATCGATCGAATCCGTTGGCCTGCCATTGCGTGCGACATCCCCAAAAGAACCGCCCTGCGTCCCGGTGCTAGCCACGGGCGGCAGGGCGGTCAATGCCGCTGAACGCGTCTGACTCAGTCGCGGAAGCGAGCGGCGCTGAAGTCGTAGCGGCGGGTGAGCTGGAAGGCCGTGCCGCTGAGCAGCAGCAGGCTGATCAGGTTGGGAATCGCCATCAGGCCGTTGAGGATGTCGGCCACGGTCCACACCAGATCGAAACTGGCCACCGATCCGATCACCACCACCGCCACCCACACCAGGCGGAATGGCTTGATCCCCTTCACACCCACGAGGAACTCGAGGCAACGCTCGCTGTAGTAGCCCCAGCCCAGGATCGTGGTGGCGGTGAAGAACACCGTGCCGAAGGTCACCAGAGCGGCGCCGCCGGGCAGGCCCCAGTCGAACGCCGCCATGGTGAGGGCCACACCGGTGGGGGTGTCGGCTCCCTCCATCGGCAGCCAGGCGCCGCTGGTCACGATCACCAGGGCCGTCATCGTGCAGACGATGATCGTGTCGATGAAGGTGCCGAGCATGGCCACCGAACCCTGCAGCACCGGATCACCGGGTTTGGCGGCAGCCTGAGCGATCGGCGCGGTGCCGAGGCCGGCTTCGTTGGAGAACACACCGCGGGCGATGCCCTTCTGAATCATCGTGCCGATGGCGCCACCGGCCAGGGCCTGGCCGCTGAAGGCGTCGTGCACGATCAGCGACAGGGCCGCCGGGATTTCGGCCAGATGCGCCAGCAGGATCGTGGCCGCACCGCCCACGTAGATCACCGCCATGAACGGCACCACGGCGGAGGCGACGCGGCCGATGCGCTCAATGCCGCCGATGATCACCGCGAAGGTGATCGCCGCCACCACGATCCCTGTGGCGAGGGGCGGAACACCCAGGGAGATATTCAGCGCCTTGGCGAGCTCATGGGCCTGCACGCCATTGCCGATGCCGAAGCCGGCCAGGGTGCCGAACACAGCGAACAGCACCGCCAGCCAGTTCCAGCCCTTGCCCAGGCCATTGCGGATCACATACATCGGCCCGCCCACGTGTTCACCCAGTTCGTCGACCTCGCGGTGATGCACGGCGAGCAGCGACTCGACGTATTTGGTGGCCATGCCCACCAGGGCGATCAGCCACATCCAGAACACCGCACCCGGCCCGCCCACGCCGATGGCGCCGGCGACGCCCGCCACGTTGCCGGTGCCGATGGTGGCGGCCAGGGCCGTCATCAACGACTGGAAGGCGCTCACATCACCTTCACCGCCGGAATGACGAATCGAGTTGATGGTCTGGCGGATGGCGAAGCCGATCTGGCGCAGGGGCATCAGCCGCAGCCCCAGCATCAGGTAGAGGCCGGTGAGGCCGATCAACCAGAGGGTGATCGGCCCCCACACCACGCCATTGATCTGATTGAGCAGGTCTGTCAACGGGCCTCCCGCAACACGCTGTGCGGGATCGTGTCACACCTGCGGCAACTCAGCTGTTGGGGCTGAGAGCTTCGAAACGGAACACCTGGCGGCCGGCCGGCGTGTCGCCGAAAGCCTCGGTTTCCACCACCCGCTCGCTCAGCACCCAGGGACCCTCACCGGCCAGGGGCACAAAGGTGTCGGTGAAGCGGCTCTTGCCGCCGCGGGCGGCGCCGGTAGCGGGATCGGCGTATTGGCTGGTGTAGGTGTGGCTGAGGTAGCCGCTGCCGGTGTCGGTGGTGCTTTCGGTGAAGATCGTCACCACGGTGCCGTGGATGTGGCGGTGCACCATCGTCACCACGTCGTCCTTGATGCGGTAGCGATCACCGCTGTTCTTGCCGCCCACGATCACCTCGGTGCCCACGGCGTCCGTGTCGCCGGCAGTGAAGGTGTTCTCGCCGTGGGTCTGCTCAAAGCTGCGGCGCACGCGGTGGATGCACACCTCCCAGAGCTGGGAGGCCACAGCCTTGTGGATCTCCTCGTTGTCGATGCCCTCCACCTGGGCCTTGAGGTCGGCACCCACGGTGAAGCTGCCTTCCACGCGCTGATCGCCCTGCTCCCACACGCAGCGGCCGCTGTAGCCGGCAAAGCCTGGCGCCCAGGTGTAGCGGTTCTCGTAGGCAGCCCGGAAGGCGGCGGTGCAATCGCTGCCGGCGGCGATCGCGGCGGGGTTGGGGGCGACGGTCACGGCAAGAGC
>CAJXSQ010000115.1 GCA_913061215.1 uncultured Synechococcus sp.
CTGGCCCAGCGGATCAGTTCGATCAACAGCATCGCCGCCTTCTGCGAAGCCACCGGCGCCGATGTGCGTGAAGTGGCGCGCGCCATCGGCAGCGATTCACGCATCGGCCCGAAGTTTCTGCAGGCGGGTCCTGGTTTCGGTGGCAGCTGCTTCCAGAAGGACATCCTCAACCTCGTGTATCTCTGCGGGCACTACGGCCTGCAGGAGGTGGCCGCCTATTGGCAGAGCGTTGTGGAGCTCAACACCTGGCAGCAGCACCGCATCGCCCGTCTGGTGGTGAACAAGCTGTTCGGCACCGTGACCGGTAAGCGGCTTGCCGTGCTCGGTTTCGCCTTCAAGGCCGACACCAACGACACCCGCGAAGCGCCGGCGATCCGCATCTGCCGGGATCTGCTGGAGGAGGGGGCTCAGCTGGCCATCCACGATCCCAAGGTGGCGGTGGAGCAGATCGGCCGTGATCTGGGCCTGGCCCCCTCCAGCGATGGCCCGGGCCTGAGCGGGGAAGGCTGTTGGCAGCCCTGCGCCTCAGCCGCTGATGCCGTGCGCGGCGCTGACGCCGTGCTGATCCTCACCGAGTGGCAGCAGTTCCGCAACCTGCCCTGGGCTGAGCTGGCGGCCTCGATGCGTCAGCCGGCCTGGTTGTTCGATGCCCGCGCGGTGGTGGATCCCGAGCAGGCGCGCCAGGCTGGGCTGCGCCTCTGGCGCGTCGGTGACGGCCAGGTGGGCTGAGGAGGAACCGTTCGCCATGCCCGCTTCCATCACACGCAATCTCGTGACCGGCGGCGCCGGTTTCGTGGGCTCTCACCTCATCGATCGGTTGATGCAGGCCGGCGAGGAGGTGATCTGCCTCGATAACTTCTTCACGGGCCGCAAGCAGAATGTGGCCCAGTGGCATAACCATCCCAATTTTGAACTGATCCGCCACGACGTGACCGATCCGATCCGGCTGGAGGTGGATCGGATCTGGCATCTGGCCTGTCCGGCCTCGCCGGTGCACTATCAGTTCAATCCGATCAAAACGGCCAAGACCAGTTTTCTCGGCACCTACAACATGCTGGGCCTGGCCAGACGCGTGGGTGCCCGGCTGCTGCTGGCTTCCACCAGTGAGGTGTATGGCGATCCGCTGGTGCATCCCCAGCCGGAGAGCTACCGCGGCAATGTGAACACCCACGGCATCCGCGCCTGCTACGACGAAGGCAAGCGTGTGGCGGAAACCCTCTGTTTCGATTACCAGCGCATGCACGGCACGGAGATCCGCATCGCCCGGATCTTCAACACCTATGGCCCGCGCATGCTGCCGGATGATGGCCGGGTGGTGAGCAATTTCATTGTGCAGGCGCTGCGCGGTGAGCCGCTCACGCTCTACGGCGATGGCCTGCAGACGCGTTCGTTCTGCTATGTGGACGATCTGGTGGAAGGCCTGATCCGCCTGATGAACGGTGAGCACACCGGTCCGATCAACCTCGGCAATCCGGGTGAGTTCACGATCCGGCAGCTGGCCGAGCGGGTGCGCGACCGGATCAATCCCAGCCTGGAGCTGATCTGTGAGCCGTTGCCGGAGGATGACCCCCTGCAGCGCCAGCCGGTGATCGATCTGGCGCGTCAGCAGCTGGGCTGGGAACCCGGCATCAGCCTGGATCAGGGGCTGGAACCCACCATCGCTGATTTCCGCCAGCGCCTGATCGATCCATGAGCACGGCCGCCGCTCCGATCCTGGTCACCGGCGTCGCTGGCTTCATCGGCGCCGAGGTGGCGCGGCAGCTGCTGGAGCGCGGCGATGCCGTGGTGGGTGTCGACAACCTCAACAGCTACTACGACCCGGCCCTGAAGCAGGCGCGGCTGGAGCGCCTGGGGCAGCTGCCTGGGCCGGGGGTGGCTGAGCGTCTGCAGGTTGTGCGCGCCGATGTGGAGGACGGTGCGGCCATGGCTGAGCTGTTTGCCAGCACCAAGCCGCGGCGGGTGGTGCATCTGGCGGCGCAGGCCGGGGTGCGCTACTCGCTTGAGAACCCGGCTGCTTATATCCAGAGCAACCTGGTGGGCTTCGGCCACATCCTCGAGGGTTGCCGCCATCACGGCGTGGAGCATCTGGTGTATGCCTCCAGCAGTTCGGTGTATGGCGGCAATCGCACGATGCCCTTCTCCGAGCAGCAGCCGGTGAACCATCCGGTGAGCCTCTACGCCGCCACCAAGAAGGCCAATGAGCTGATGGCACACACCTACAGCCACCTCTACGGCCTGCCGGCCACGGGCCTGCGCTTCTTCACCGTGTATGGCCCGTGGGGCCGGCCGGACATGGCGCCGATGCTGTTCGCCCGGGCGATCCTGGCCGGGGAGCCGATCCGGGTGTTCAACCACGGCCGCATGCAGCGCGACTTCACCTACATCGACGACATCGTGCAGGGGGTGATCCGCTGCCTGGATAAACCCGCCACGGCCGATCCAGCCTTCGATCCGCTGCAGCCGAATCCCGCCACCGCAGCTGTGCCGCATCGGGTGTTCAACATCGGCAACTCCCAACCCACCGAGCTGCTGCGCTTCATCAGCGTGCTCGAGCAGGCGCTCGGACGCCGTGCGATTCAGGATCTGCAGCCGATGCAGCCTGGTGATGTGGTGGCCACTGCCGCCGACACCTCCGCGCTGGAGGCTTGGGTGGGGTTCAGGCCTTCCACCTCGATCGAGCAGGGCGTGGAGGCATTCGCTCGCTGGTATCGCGACGTTTATGTGTCGCTGATGGCTTGAGCCGTTCGTGGCGCCGCCGCCATCAAGTTGCCATCAAAAAAGGGGACCTTCGAGGCCCCCGCAAGAGATGGAACGCGCTGATGCTCGATCAGGCGGAACCCACACCGGTGTAGGAGCCGTAGAAGAACAGGCCCACCACGAAGATCACAGCCATGCCGCCGGCGGTGGCCACCAGCCACAGGGGCAGGGTGCCTTCGGTCCAGCGGGAGCGCCAGGCCACGGCCGGGCGGCCGTCAGGCAGGCGATCGGGGATCCGGCCGTCAGGCAGGTTGGATTTCTTGCCGCTCATCGCAGGTGCTCCCGATCAGTTGAAGAAGTAGCTGGAGAACAGGATCCCGCAGGTGAACACGAACAGCAGGCCCAGATACAGGCTGGTGCGGTTCAGTTCAACCGGCAGGTTGTTCGGGTTGGGGTTGCGTTGCATGACGTCTGGCCTCAGCGACGGATGAACTGCATGGCAGCCAGGGCGCCCAGGAAAAACACCGTGGGGATGCCCAGGGCATGGACCGCAAGCCACCGGACCGTGAAGATCGGGTAGTTGCGGGGAGTGGAGGTGGCGGTCGACTGGGTCATGGCTTATTTCAGGCGCTGGTCGAGGGAGGCCTTGGCGTCGTAGCGCTGGCTCACCACGGGAGCCTTCGCATCCTGGGCCTGGAAGTAGGCATCCGGGCGGGGCGTGCCGAAGGCGTCGTAGGCCAGGCCGGTGGACACGAACAGGAAGCCCGCCAGGAAAATCGCCGGCAGGGTCACGGCGTGGATCACCCAGTAACGGATGCTCGTGATGATTTCGAAGAACGGGCGTTCACCCGTTGAGCCGGCGGCCATGAGCAGCGAGCATTCAGCTGGGTGATCCTAGGCCTGTGAAGGCGGCGGCCGGGATCGCGCGGCCGCCTTGGTTACAGAGGGAAAGGTGCTCCGCGCCCTCAGCCCACCCAGCGCAGCAGGGAACCGCGCTCGCCGAGCACGAAGCCCTTGCCGTCATCGAAGAAGGCGATGCGGGTGAAGTTGGTGGGTTGCTGGCTGCCCACGGGATCCTTGCGCCAGCTCTTGCCGCCGTCGTCGCTCACCAGCAGGGTGCCGCTGCCGCCGCCGGTCCAGATGGCGCCATTGGGATCCCAGGCCATATCCAGATAGCCGTAGCCGTTCACGATCGGCACCACCGGCTTGCTCCACTCATCCGGGCTGGAGGCATCGGGGCTGAAGCGCAGCTGCGCGCCGCGGGCCAGCATCCACAGGGCGCCGTCGGGCTGGAAGCCCATCGCCTGCAGCCGTTGGCTGCTCACCCGCTGGTGGGGGGTCCACACGGCTTCGCCGGGGTTCCAGGTGGCGAAGAAGTTGCCCAGGCTGCTCACGCTCACGTAGCGGCCGTCGGGGCTGCGGCGCAGATCGCGCACGGCGCCGGCAGCGTCTTCCACCTCGGCCTGCCAGGAGTTGCCGCCGTCGCCCGTGCGGTACACGGCGCCCACATTGGTGGCCAGTTCAGCGCTGTTGCGGCCCTGGGCGGTCACCAGGTAGGGCTCGCCGGGCAGTTTGGTGTCCAGGAACAAGCGGCTCCAGTTGCTGCCGCCATCGGTGCTGTGCAGCAGCAGGCCGGGCTGGCCCACGATCCAGCCCTCATCGCCGGAGAAATCCACGCTGATCAGGCGGAAGTTCTCCTCTTCCGGCAGATCGAGCGCGCGCTCCTGCCAGGAGGCGCCGCCGTCATCGGTTTCCAGGATCAGGCGGTTGCTGCCCACCAGGAAGCCGTGGCGGCTGTTGGTGAAGGCCAGATCCAGGGGGTTGGATTTGGTGTGGATGTCCACGGCCTGCCAGGGGCTGGCGGCGGTGCTGGCCAGGCCGCTGCTGACGCAGCCGCTCAGGCCCAGGGCCAGCACCAGCGAGAGCGCCAGGGCGCTCAGAGAGGAGAGAAAACGCGACATGCCGTGCTCAGCGCAGGGAGTAGAGGGAGAGGAAGAAGGCGATGGCCAGCGCAAAGCCGCCGAAGATCAGCACATTCTTCTGGCCGGGGGTGAGCTGGTTCACGCCGAGGCCGTAGCCGAGGTTCTCCTCGAAGCCGCTGGGCTTGTTGCGCGGGCCGATGTCCTTGAAGGCCTTGGTCTGGCTGCGGCACACCGGGCAGCGGAAGCTGGCCGGGTCGAGGGCGCTGAAGGGCGTGCCGGGCTCGATCGCCAGCTTCTTGATTCCTTCGGCCGGGTCGTACACGAAGCCGCAGCTGCGGCACTCGAAGCGGTGGGTGTCGGGATCGTCGACAGGTGCTTCGGGGGCTTCCGGGG
>CAJXSQ010000116.1 GCA_913061215.1 uncultured Synechococcus sp.
CCCGCGCCAACCCCACCAGCGCCTGGCCTTTCGCTGCTCGAACAGGCCGCGGCCCAGCGGGCCCAGAGGCAGCAGGAGCTGCTTGAGCGCGCCATTGAGACGCCGCCGCCACCGGAAGAAGCCCCGTCCGCTGCCCCTGCCGATGAGGCTGCGCCCGAGCTCGGCGCCTTCGACGACGACTTCACCTGGTCGGCCGAGGTGCTGGCCGCCCAGGGCCGTCAGCTCGAGGACATCTCCCTCGAAGAGATCGACTGGCTCGGTCGCCTGCGGCGCGGCATGGAGAAGACCCGCCGCGGCTTCGTCACCCAGCTGCTCGACAGCCTTGGCGACGATCCCCTCACCCCGGAGGTGCTCGACGATCTCGAGAGCCTGTTGCTGCGCGCCGATGTGGGGGTGCAGGCCACCGATCAGGTGCTGGATGCCCTGCGCCAGCGCCTCAACGAGGAGGTGGTGGAGCCGGCTGAGGGCATCCGCTTCCTCAAGGAGCAGCTGCAGGCGCTGCTCGATGCGCCGATCCAGGCCAGCGGCGCTCAGCTGCTGGCGCCGGAGCGCGGGCGCCTCAACGTGTGGCTGATGGTGGGTGTGAACGGCGTGGGTAAAACCACCACCCTCGGCAAGTTGGCGAACCTGGCGGTGCGCAGTGGTTACAGCTGCCTGATCGCCGCCGCCGACACCTTCCGTGCCGCCGCCGTGCAGCAGGTGCAGGTGTGGGGCGAGCGCAGCGACGTGACGGTGGTGTCGAACCCCTCGGCCAATGCCGATCCGGCGGCGGTGGTGTTCGATGCGATCGGTGCAGCCCAGGCCAAGGGCACCGACCTGGTGCTGGTGGATACCGCCGGCCGCCTGCAGACCAAGCACAACCTGATGGAGGAGCTGAGCAAGGTGCGCCGCATCGTCGACAAGCTGGCGCCGGATGCCTGTGTGCAGTCGCTGCTGGTGCTCGATGCCAGCCAGGGGCAGAACGGCCTCAAGCAGGCGATGGCCTTCGCTCAGGCGGCCGGGCTCACCGGCGTGGTGCTCACCAAGCTCGATGGCAGTTCCCGCGGTGGCGTGGCCCTGGCGGTGTCGTCGGAGGCGGGGCTGCCGATCCGCTTCATCGGTGCCGGCGAGGGGATCCGCGATCTGCGGCCCTTCAACAGCTTCGAGTTTGTGGAAGCGCTGCTGGCCAAATAAACGCGGCTATCTTGCGGTGACCTCGCGGCCGCTCGGTGAGCAGCAAGCCGCCCCCACGGCGGTCTGACCCACCGCTTCAGAGCCACGCCGACCGCGTTCTGCCGCGGCCACCATCGGCGCTGGCGTCCGTGCGCCAGCTGCTGGACAGCCTCAGCCGCGAGCAGCGGCGCAACCAGGAGCTGCTCGCCTCCCTCAGCTTCGCGCTGCGCAGCTTCACCAATCTCGGCCGCTTCCTCGAGCTGGTGCCGCTGGTGGCGACGCGGCTGGTGGAGGCGGAGGGGGCCGTGCTCGTGGTGTTTCACCCCGATGGCCGCCTCTGGCGCGAGCAGCTGCACGGCAACGCCCCCGATCTGCTGCGCCAGCTGGCCGCCCTGCCCGACGACGACCTGCTCCTCGCGCCCGGCGATGAAGCCGTGGCGACCCTGCTGGATCGCCTCGTGCGGCGGCAGCTCACCGACCGGCCCCTGTTCGCCACCTCGGTGGTGGCCCGCAGCCGTTGCCGCGGCCGGCTCTACGTGTACGGCCCCCGCAGCGGCCTGAGCTGGAGCGACTGCCACCGCCGCCATGTGCAGCTGGTGGCGGATCTGGCCGCTGTGGCGATCGAGAGCGAGCAGCTGCTGCAGGAGGCGCGGCGGCATGAGCGGGTGGACCGGCAGCTCTCCACCGGCGCCGAGATCCAGGCGCAGCTGCTGCCCGATCACTGCCCGGTGATCGAGGGGGTGGAGCTGGCGGCGCTCTGCCGGCCGGCCTTCCAGGTGGGCGGCGACTACTACGACTTCATCCCCACCCGTCCGCAGCTGCTCGGGCGCCGCCGCGAACAGGGGCGCTGGGCGCTGGTGGTGGGCGACGTGATGGGCAAGGGCGTGCCGGCGGGCCTGTTGATGACCCTGCTGCGCGGCATGCTCCGGGCCGAGGTGCTCAGCGGTCTGCCGCCCGATCGGATCCTGCACGATCTCAATCAGCTGGCCCAGGAGGACCTGGCCCAGTCGCACCGTTTCGTGACGCTCTTCTATTCGGATTACGACCCCCGTACCCGCCTGCTGCGCTTCGCCAATGCGGCCCATAACCCGCCGCTGATCTGGCGGCGGATGCGCAATGCCGTGGACCGCCTCGATGCGCCGGGCCTGCTGATCGGGCTGCAACCGGAGGCGCAGTACGGCTGCGAGCAGATCGTGCTCGACCCCGGCGATGTGCTGCTCTGCTACACCGACGGCGTCACCGAGGCCAGTGGCCTCAACGGCGAGCGCTACGAGGAGGAGCGGCTGATCGCTGCTTTTCAGGCCGCCTGCCGCTCCGGCGTGGGCGCCCAGGGCATCCTCGATCAGCTGTTCGCCCGGCTGGATCGCTTCGTGGGGGCCGAGCGCCAGTTGGAGGACGACGCCTCGATGGTGGTGCTCAAGGTGCGCGAGGAGGTGATGCTGCCCTCGCTGAGCCGCCTGCCAAGCTGAGCCTCAACTGAGCAGCATGGGCCCCGATGGCCGTTGAGTCGTCTTCCTCCACCTGGAGCCAGCGTTTCGAGGAGGGGCTGCATCCGGCGATCGAGCGCTTCAACGCCTCGATCGGCTTCGATATCACCCTGCTGCAGCAGGACCTCGACGGTTCGATCGCCCACGCCCGCATGCTCGCCAGCACCGGCGTGATCACGGCTGAGGAGGCCGAGCAACTGGTGGCGGGCCTCGAGCAGGTGCGCAGCGAAGCGGCCGCCGGCCAGTTCAATCCCGGCCTCGAGGATGAGGACGTGCACTTCGCCGTGGAGCGGCGCCTGATCGCGATCCTGGGGCCCCTGGGCAAGAAGCTGCACACCGGCCGCTCCCGCAACGACCAGGTGGGCACCGACCTGCGCCTCTGGCTGCGGGGCCAGATCGATGCGATCGATGTGGCGTTGGTGCGCTTCGAGCGGGCGCTCCTGGCGCAGGCCGAGGCCCACGCTGAAGTGATGATCCCGGGCTACACGCACCTGCAGCGGGCCCAGCCGGTGTGCCTGGCCCATCACCTGCTGGCCTATGTGGAGATGGCCGAGCGCGACCGGGCCCGGCTGCGGGACCTGCGCAAGCGGGTGAACATCTGCCCGCTTGGGGCAGCCGCTCTGGCGGGTACGCCGGTGCCGATCGATCGCCGCCACACCGCCGCGGCCCTCGGCTTCGACGACGTGTATGCCAACAGCCTCGATGCGGTGAGCGATCGGGATTTCGCGGTGGAGTTCAGCGCTGCCGCCAGCCTGGTGATGGTGCACCTCAGCCGCCTGAGCGAGGAGGTGATCTTCTGGGCCAGCGAGGAGTTCGGCTTCGTGAAGCTCACCGACCGCTGCGCCACCGGCAGCAGCCTGATGCCGCAGAAGAAGAACCCCGATGTGCCCGAGCTGGTGCGCGGCAAGTGCGGCCGCGTGTTCGGCCATCTGCAGGGGCTGCTGGTGATGATCAAGGGCCTGCCCCTCGCCTACAACAAGGACTTCCAGGAGGACAAGGAAGCCCTGTTCGATGCCGTGGCCACCACGCTGGCCTGCCTGGAGGCGATGGCGATCCTGTTCGAGGAGGGCCTGCAGTTCCGGCCCGAACGGCTCGAGGCGGCGGTGGGTTCCGATTTCTCCAACGCCACCGATGTGGCCGACTACCTGGTGGCCAAGGGGGTGCCGTTCCGCGAGGCCTATCAGCTGGTGGGTGGCCTGGTGAAGGGCTGCCTGCAGGAGGGGATCCTGTTGCGGGATCTGGCGCTGGAGCGCTGGCAGCAGCTGCATCCGGCCTTCCAGGCCGACATCTACGAGGCCATTCATCCCCGCCAGGTGGTGGCTGCCCGCCGCAGCGAGGGAGGCACGGCCTTCGATCAGGTGCAGTTGCAGCTCAGGCGCGCCAAGGCCCGGCTTGATGGCGCGGCGTGAAGGACGCGCCGTCTGAATCCTCTGAACCGCCTTAGGCTTTTGAGGCTGAATCTCTGCCTGATCGGCCCCATCGGCCTGTGAGCATCTTTGTTGGCAACCTCCCCTTCCGCGCGGAACAGGAGGACGTGGCCGAGCTGTTTGCCCCATTTGGTGACATCACCAACTGCTTCCTGCCGCTGGAGCGGGATACCGGCCGCAAGCGCGGCTTCGCGTTTGTGGAGCTGGCCGATGAGGACAGCGAAAGTCGCGCCATCGAGGCCCTCCAGGGTGCCGAGCTGATGGGCCGCCCCCTGCGCATCAACAAGGCTGAACCCCGCAGCAGCGGTGGCGGTGGTGGCGGCCCCCGTCGCGGTGGTTACGGCGGTGGACGCAGCGATTACGGCGATCGTCCGTCCGGCGGTTACGGCGGCGGTGAGCGCTCCTCCGGTGCCCGCGGCTGGGAAGACCGCAGCTATGGCGGCGGGGCTGATCGCGGCGATTCCTTCGGCGCCGGCCGCACCCGCCGCCGGCGCAGCAGTGGCGGCGAAGGCTGACTTACAGCCCGCGCTCTTCCAGTTGCGCCGCGGCCCGCTCGAACACCTCCGGTCCGGCCGTGCGGGCACCGGCTGCCTGGCCCAGGTCGCGGCGCCAGTGGCGGGCACCGCTCACCCCCTCCACCACCTGCACCAGATGGCGGGCGATGGCCCAGAGGCGCCCGCCGCTGCTGCACCAGCGCTCGGCGTAGGGGATCAGACCCCGCACCACGGCTGAGGCGCTGGCGATCGGTCGGCTGTCGTCGTGGAACAGATCGCGATCCACCGTGGCCCAGCGCAGCGGGTGGTCGTAGGCGGCGCGGCCCACCATCACGCCATCCACCTG
>CAJXSQ010000117.1 GCA_913061215.1 uncultured Synechococcus sp.
GGGATCACCACCGAAAAGGGCTCACCGGGAGCGCTGGGATCGGGATGGAAGGCGCCGCTGGTTTCCCAGGCCTGCTGCCAGCGCGCTTCGGTGCCCACCGGGTCGTAGGTCTTGGGCAGGGCGTCGGTCACGGGCGCAGAAACAGCCAATCCGGCCATGCTCGCAAAAGGCGGCCAGGCCGGAGATGATGGGCGCACGCATCCGATCGATGGCACAGGCCCCATCACCCTGGCGACGCTCTGGCGGGCTTGGCGGTCTGGCCCTCGCTGTGAGCCTGGTTCTGTCCGGATGCGGATCCAGGCTGGGAATCCCGCGGGTGCTCTACATCGCTGTGGGCACCAACGCTGATCAGACGATCAGCGCCGAGCTGGTGGAGGAATTCAACAACCGGCTCCAATTGATGGAGAAGGGGTTCCGCCAGATCCACCCCAACACCCGTTTTCAGTTCAGCCTCTATCCCGAGGACAAGCTGGAAGCAGCGATCCGGATGCGCAACCGCGCCGGCCTGGGGCCCGACCTCGTGTACACGAACGGAGACACCGCCCTACGGCTGATGCAACAGGGCCTGGTGGATCCCTATCCCGCCACACCCGCGCTGCTGCACCTGTTCAACCCGGAGGAGGTGGCCCGGCTGCGCTCCCGCAAGGGCGAACTGGCCGGGCTGCCCGTGATCCTGCAGACCCAGATGGCCTGCTTCAACCGCGAGGCGATCCCACAGGCGCCGGCCAGCCTCAACGCCCTGCTCACCACCGGCGCCAGGGGCCACCCGATCGGCCTGTCGGTGGACATCTTCAATCTGTTCTGGACGGCAGGCAGCCTGGGCGCCGTGACGGCGGTGGATCAGGTGGTGGAGGGGCGACAGCCCTCCACCAGGGAGCTGGGCCGCATGGAGCGCTGGCTGGCGTGGCTGCAGGAAGCCAGCAACCAGCAGTGGGTCACCTTCTACGCCAATCAGGAGTCGCTGGAAGCGGAATTCATGGCCAGGCGGCTCGACTGGATCCCCTGCCGCAGCACAGCCCTGTCGCGCCTGCGGCAGAAGCTGGGCCGGGCCCTGGGCGTGGGCACCCTGCCGGCCGGTCCCCAGGGTCCGGCCAGCCCGGTGAACCGGGTGCGCGTGTTCGCCCTCGGCACCAGTTCAAGCGCTGCTGGCCGGGAGCGGGCGATCTCCTTCATCCGCTTCAGCGTGAATCCGCTGATGCAACGGCAGATCACGATGGCCTCCCAGAACGTGCTGCCGGCCAATCGCTTCGTGAAGGTGCCCGTGCGCAGTTCCAACGTGCTGCAGGCGATGGTCACCGCCGAGGAGCAGGGGGGGCAGGTGAACAAGCTGAATGCCCTGCTGCACACCAACGATCCACGCATCGCCAAGAGCCAGCAGCTGATCACGCAGCTGGTGTTCGGCGAGGTGAGCCCCGCTGAGGCGCGCCGCGCACTCACGCAGATCCTTCGCCCGCCCAGGGCCGCCCGCTGATGAAAGAGCTGCTGCTGGAAGTGCTGGGCTGGCTCGGCTATCTGGAGCGACCGGCCGTGCTGCTGCAGGTGAGCCTCACCGTGGCCGTGATGTTGCTCTGCCGCGCGGCCCGGCGCCGCCGCTGGCTCAGGCGCTTCCCCGCCCTGCTCTACACACCGCTCGGCCTGGCCGCCCTGGGGTTGATCATCACGGTCCTGAGCCATCTGCAGCAGCCCTTCGGCCTGATGCGGCTGCTGGGCCTGCTCTGGCTCGGTTCGTTCAGCCTCACCCTGCTGCACTGGCAGCTGGGGCGCTGGCTCTCAGCCCCGCGCCTGCACCAACTGGAATCCAGGCTGCTGCGCCCCGCCTATCTGCTGATGGCCGGCCTGCTGCTGATCAGCGAGGTGGACAGCCTGCGGGATCTGGCTGTGGCGCCCCTGGGCGAGCTGTTCGGGGTGCAACTGAGCGCCGGCAAGCTGTTTCATGCCCTGGTGGTCACCTATCTGGTGCTGGTGGGCTGCGGACCGCCGGCGGCGGGGCTGGCCTGGCTGGCGCAGCGGGCAGTGGGATTCAGCGATGGCAGCCGCAAGGCGATGGAGCTGATGCTCCGCTACACGGTGGTTGCGCTGGGCCTGGTGGCCGTGTCGGTGCATCTGGGGCTGAACACCACGGCCCTGATCGCCGTGGCCGGTGGCCTCTCGGTGGGCCTGGGCTTCGGCATCAAGGAGGTGTTCTCCAACTTCGTGAGCGGCCTGTGGCTGCTGTTTGAAGGCTCCGTGCGCCCGGGCGAGGTGCTGATGATCGATGGCGACCCCTGCGAAGTGCGGCAGCTGGGGCTGCGGGCCACGCTGCTCTGGCGGGATCGCGACAACGCCGAACTGCTGATTCCGAACCAGACCTTCTTCACCACGGCGGCCACGTCGTACACCGCCAGCGATCGCATGCGCCGCAGCCAGGTGAGCGTGGGTGCGGCCTATCACCACGATCCCGCTGCTGTTCTGGCGCTGCTGGAGGCCACCGCGCTTGAGGTGCCGCGGGTGCTGCCGGAACCAGCCCCGAAAGCTCTGGTGCTCAGCTACGGCGATTTCGCCATCAACTACGCCCTGCGCTTCTGGATTGCCAACCCGATGGACAACATCGGCATCTGCAGCGAAGTGAATCAGGCGATCTGGCGGGCGTTCAAGGCGCACAAGATCGAGATTCCCTTCCCCCAACAGGTGGAGTATTCGATGGTGTGGCCGCCGGAGCAGCACCAAACCAACACCGGCCGTCCCTAACCGCGCGCCAGGCGCTGGAGATAACCCTCGCGGCTGCCGGCATTGATCCAGCCGGTGGCGATCGTTTTGCTGTGGCTGTGGTTCACGCGGCCGCGGTGAATGTGCGAGGGGCCGGCGGGAAAGATCACCAGCTTGCCGCGCTCCGCGGCCTCGTGATGGCCCTGCCAGTGGAACTCAGTGCCGGCTTCTTCCACGCTGTTGCAATAAAGGATCCAGGCGAGCACGCGGTGCACCGGTTCGGTGGCTTCATCGCTGATCGTCCAATCACAGTGCCAGCGCTTGAAGCCCTCTCCAGGCGCATAGCGCTGCAGGTTGAAGATCGGATTCACGAACAGCTGCTGCTCCGGGCAGCACTCGCGGAACAGGGGCCGCTCCTGCAGGTAGCGCTCCAGGCCCGCGCTGACGCCGCGCAGGATCACCTCCGCCAGGGCAAAGGCTTCGGGATCGGAGCGGTCGATCGCCACCAGGCTGATGTCGGTGGACACCTTGGCCGGCTCGCTGGTGTCCGGCCCGAAGGCCACACCGGGGCGCTGCAGATCGCTGCGGCGATCGAAGAAGGCCATCACCCCATCGGCGAGGGCCTCGAAGCCGGCGTTGCGGTAGCGGGCGATCAGATCCATCAGGCCAGCTCCAACCAGGGGATGGCCACCACAGCATCGAGGCGCTGCCAGCGGCTCTGATCGGCTGGCAACCGCTCGGAGAGCTCCACACGTTCCAGGGCCCGGGCGACCCGAGCTGGCTCCAGCACCTCCTCCGCCGGACCCTGGGGCAGCACCAGCACCTGCTGCTCAGCCGGATCCGCCATCAGCTGCAGCTCCAGATCGCCCAGCTCCCGCTCGAAGAACACCCGCCGCAGCCGACCCATCTGCAGCGGCCCGATCGCTTCAGCGAAGGCCTTGAGGCCGGCCTCGTCGCCGCTGCAGCCGCAGTTGAGCGCCAGCCAGATCAGCAGCTTGGCCCAGCTTTCCTGGCTCCACAGGGGCGGGAAGCTCTCGCGGTGCTGGCGCACCAGTTCCGCCAGGGCGAAGTCCACCAGGGTGGCCTGCAGGGCCAGCGGGTCAGGGGATGCGGTCGTCATGTGCACCATCCTCCCCACCGGCCGGCAGACTGCAGGAAGCTGCGCCCGCGTTCGCGATGGCCCTGGACTTCAACGATCCCGAACTGGAGTTCTCCGATCTGGTGTACGCCTACCAGAGCTGGGTGATGGCCGTGATCAACGACGAGAAGCTCGGCGGCGACAAGCTGCTCACCGACGAGATCACCGACGACGCCCTCAGCGCCATGCGCTTCCTGCCCGGCGAGGTGACCGCCGCGATCGAAACCAGCCTGGCCCGCGTTTACGACGTGGATGCCGACGAGCTGGCCGGCCTGCTCTTCCCCGAGGAGTGAGCCCCCTGGCATGACCGACTCCAGCTACCTGCTCGGCACCCACGCCGAGGAGCTGGAGCGGCTGCGCCTTCAGCACGAACTGTGGCTGCCGGAGGCCCAAACCGCTTGGACGCGTGCGGGCCTCACCACCGGGAACCGGGTGCTTGATCTGGGAGCCGGCCCCGGCTTTGCCGCCATGGATCTGGCCCGGATCGTGGGTCCGGCCGGCCGGGTGCTGGGGCTGGAACTCAGCCCCAACTACGTGGCAGCCGGGCAGGAGCTGGCAGCGGCAGCAGGCCTCAACCAACTCGAGCTGCGCCAGCACGATCTGCTGCGCGACCCCTGGCCGGAGGAGCGCTTCGATCTGATCTGGTGCCGCTGGGTGGCGATGTTCCTCACGGAGCTCACACCACTGCTGGAGGGCATGGCTCGGTGCCTGGAACCCGGCGGCCGGCTGGTGCTGCACGAATACGTGCACTGGGACAGCTTCGGCCTGCATCCCCACGGCCGGGCGATGGAGCGCTTCGGCCAGGCCTGCCAGCAGAGCTTCCGCCAGGCCGGCGGCGATCCCGACGTGAACAGGCGCCTGCCCTCCCTGCTGGCGGCACGCGGCTGGCACATCGAGGAGCTGCGGCCGCTGCCCGTGGTGGGGGACAGCGCGTCGATGGCCAGTCGCTGGTTGCAGAGCTTCGTGGAGGTGTATGGC
>CAJXSQ010000118.1 GCA_913061215.1 uncultured Synechococcus sp.
TGCCGTTCGACCGCCCAGCGGCATCCGCCTACATGCGCGATCGTGCCGCCGGCGCCTATCTCAGCGACGACACCGTGTTCATTCGCCTGCAGGTGGGCCCAGGCGTCGGCCGCGGCAGCGCCTGGGGCTGCGACCTCTCGGATCAGTATGTCCGCATCAACGCCGATTACACGACGTAGGGGGTGAGCCCGTTGCGCAGCAGCTCAGTACCACTCCAGGCATTCAGCGGGTCTTGTCAGCCTCTGCGGAAACCCTCAGGGCGTCCTTCACCCTGAAAGCGTCCCTGCAGGACCAGTGAGGGCACTGCTGGACCAAAGGAGAGTTCATCGCCACCACAGAACCCCACACGCGGCACACGCCCCCACAGGACTGACCGCCTGAGTAGTGAGCGCAGTGGAAGCACTTGGAGAACCAGGCACTGGACACGCTGCTCTCCTTCCTCGCTGCCCCCACCTTGACCAGAGATCACCCAGGAGCGGGAGGTCTTCGCGCTGCCTGTCAGGGCATGGAGTCACGCAGCAGACCCCCGCAAAACCCTAGACCTCAAGTGTTAGCGGAGCATCTGTGACCACGACCACCTTCAACTGCGGATTGGTCGTCAATGGCAACCAGTGGACACTCAGACTGCCCTGATGGACGCCAACCCCCTCTGGATGCTCGCGCCCTGGGCGGTCTTTGCGGTCGCCGCTGGGGTCAAGTTCTGGCGGATCACCGCTGCTTTCCGCAGGCGCAGTCAGAGCAGGGTCGCCAGCACTGATCAGTTCAGGCAATCGTTGGAGCGGATCTGGACGCAGGGTGCTCAGCAACGGTGAAACGGATCTATGCGCTGATCGCATAACAGGCAAAACCCAGACCCAGAGGACAAACTGGAGAATCAGGCCCTGGACCTGCTGTTCTCCTCCCTTTCTGCCCCCGGGGCGGGTTGCATCACGTCATCCGTGGGCTGCTCGTGAACGATCACGTCGTGGTGGGGAGCGGCCAGACTGCGCAGGTGTTCGAGCAGCCGTGCCACCAGCTCATGGGTGCGGGGATGGTCGCTGAACGGTTCGCGCACCATCAGCACGTCGCCCACCTCCACGGGCAGGCGCTTGGGCAGCCGCACCCAGTTGTCGCCGTACAGGTGCATCGTGAGCGGTGAGGCGTAGCCGATCAGCATCGATTCCAGGGGCACCTGCCCGAACCACTCGGCGCCTTTGATGGCCTGCTCCCGTTCGGGGCTGGGCAGCAGGCCGCACTGATCCAGCACGCCCTCAAAGATCGGAAACGATCCCTCGGGCAGGGGCACCACCGGATAGGGGAGGAGATCGTTCCAGGCGATCGGATCCTGCCGTTCAACGAGGGGATGTCCGCAGGGCACCATCAGGTGCATCGGCATCGTGGTGAGTCGTAGGCCGGTGAGGCCGGGCCGGAGCGGTGCATCGGGCGCCGAGCAGATCCAGGCATCGATCACACCGTCCTCCAGCAGCGCCAGGGGCTGGTCGTAATCGAGCTGATTGAAGTTGCCCAGCTGCCAGTTGGGCAGGTTGAGCCCGTCCACGCCCGGCAGCGACCAGTGCTGCCCCTCCAGCCGCAGGGTGAGATTGCGCAGCCAGCGCCGTTGCTGGTGCACCCGCCGCTCGAGGTTGAGCAGCTGGGTGTCGCCGATCAGGGTCCATTCGCTGCGGCTGCGGTGCAGCCTCAGGTCGAAGGTGTTCAGGCACTTGCGGCTGTTGCGACTCACCGTGGGCTGGGTGCACTCGAGCACTTCCGCAGCGCGTTGCCCGGTGCGCAGCCAGATCAGGTGATCGAGGGCTTCAAGCCCCTCCACGGAAATCACGCTGGGCCAGGTCCGGGTCTGCGCCAGGAAAGATATGGGCTGCTACAGCCCTGGGCCGGTTTTTTGGGCCTGGCTGTGTCGAGTTGTGGACCACTATGCAAAATCTGTATTGGGCCCAGCTGAGCTGCGCGTCTGAGCGTGCTGCTTAGAGTTCGCTCCACCGCCCAGCGCCGGATGGCCCAGGCCCGTCAGCCCGTGCAGCCCCCGCGGCTGCGCCAGATCTGGAAGGGGCCGTTGCTGGCCGGGCTCTGTTTTGGCGCGGCCTACGGCATCACCCTGCGCCTGCTCAGCTTCAACGTCACCGAGCTGATCCGCTTTGGGCCGGGGTTTGACGTGCAGGTGTTTCCGGGCACCAGCCTGGAGAGCCTGAAGCTGCAGTTCGGCGATGCCGCCGCGGAGATCAAGGGCGACCTGGAACTGCAGGAGCTGGAGCGGCAACAGGCCGAAGCAGCCAAGAAGCGGGCTGAAGAGGCGAAGCAGGCTGAGCTGGAGCTCAAGCAGGCGCAGGAGCTGGAGCTGAAGCCCGATCCCCAGCTGCCGCCGCCTGAGCCGCTGACCCCGCAGCCGCAGCCCCAGCCGAAACCGGTCAAGCCGCAGGCGCAGCCGAAACCCAAGCCGCAACCCAAGCCCAAACCGCAGCCACCGGTGCAGCAAGCGCAGCCTGCCCCGAAGCCCCAGGCCGTGCCCCAGGCGCCGCCCCAGCTGCAGCCGCAGCCTGCGCCTCAGCCGCCCTTGGCGCCGCCGCCGGAGCCTCCCGCTCCCCAGCTCTGATCTGCCACAGTTTCAGCAGATCACGCCCGGCCTCGGCCCGGTCTGCCATGAGCACACCTCAGACCCTGGTGCAGGCGACGTTGAATCGGCTGACCGCCCGCCTCGGCAGCGGCCTGGCCGATGCGGCCGCCGGCCTGGCGGTGCTGGCCCAGGACGCCCCCGAGCGGCTGCGCCAGGAGTGGGACCTGTTCCGCGAAGAAGTGGAGCTTGAGGCCCAGCGGCTGGAGCGTCCCGACGATCCCGCCCGGGATCCCGCTGAGCACGAGGCGGCTCCAACGGCTCCGGTTGCGCCTGTGGATCCCCAGGAGCAGATCGATCAGCTGCGCGCTCAGGTGGCCCGCTTGGCCCGCCAGCTGGAGGAGCGGCCCTGATGCCCACTCTCCTGCAGGGTGCGCGCAGCGCCGGCCGGGTGCTGCGCATCTGGGGCGCTGTGCTGCAGCTCCTCTTCTGGCTCTGGCTGGATGGCAAGGCCTGGAGCTATCGCGGTGGTGCCACGCCGGAGCGCCGGGCCGCCCGCCAGCGGCGCCGTGCCCGCTGGCTCACGGCTGAGCTGCTCGCCCTCGGCTCCGCCTTCATCAAGCTGGGCCAGCTGCTCTCGGCCCGGCCCGATGTGCTGCCCGCCAGCTGGGTGGATGAGCTGGCGCACCTGCAGGACAGCGTTCCCGCCTTCTCCTTCAGCACAGCGCAGGCGCTGCTGGAGCAGGAGCTGGGCGAGCGCTGCGCCGAGATCATCGATATCGAGGAGATTCCCCTCGGCGCCGCCAGCCTGGCCCAGGTGCACCGCGCCAGCCTGCGCAGCGGCCGCCAGGTGGTGTTCAAGATTCAGCGCCCGGGGCTGGAGCGCCTGTTCCGCCTCGATCTGGAGGTGATGCAACAGGTGGCGGCGGTGCTGCAGCGCCATCCGCGCTGGGGCGAAGGGCGCGACTGGGTGTCGATCGCCCAGGAATGCCGGCGGGTGCTGCTGCGCGAGCTGGATTTCCGCCTGGAGGCCGAGCACGCCGCCCGCTTCCGCCAGCAGTTTCTCGAGGATCCGGGCATCCGCATTCCGGCGGTGGTGTGGGAGCTCACCACCCGGCGGGTGCTCTGCCTGGATTACGTGCCCGGCATCAAGATCAACGATCGCGAGGCCCTGATCGAGGCCGGCATCGACCCGGCGGCGGTGGCCGAAAAGGGCGCCGCCAGCTACCTGCAGCAGCTGGTGCGCTTCGGCTTCTTCCACGCCGATCCCCACCCCGGCAACCTGGCGGTGGCCCGCGATGGCGCGCTGATCTACTACGACTTCGGCATGGTGGGCAGCCTCTCGCAGCGCCTGCGCAGCCGCCTCGGCCGGATGGTGACGGCCGCTGCCGCCCGCGATGCCGGCGCACTCGTGAATGAACTGCAGGCGGCGGGCGTGATCGCCGCCGGCGTGGATCCCGGGCCGGTGCGCCGCCTGGTGCGCGTGATGCTCACCGAGGCGCTCACCCCGCCCTTCTCGGCCAACGTGCTCGAGAAGCTCTCCGGTGATCTCTATGAGCTGGTGTATGGCCAGCCGTTCCGGTTGCCCACGGAGCTGATCTTCGTGATGCGCGCCCTCTCCACCTTCGAGGGGGTGGGCCGCAGCCTCGATCCCAGCTTTAGCCTCGTGGCCATCGCCCGCCCCTACCTGCTTCCGCTGATGAGTGCCAGTGGCAACGGCCCCAACGACCTGATCAATCAGCTCAGCCGCCAGGCGGTGGAGGTGGGTAGCCGCGCCCTGGGCCTACCCCAGCGCCTCGATGAAAGCCTGGTGCGGATCGAGCAGGGCGACCTGCAGATTCAGATCCGCGCCGGCGAAACCGATCGCCAGCTGCGGCGCATGGTCACCGCCCAGCACGCCATCGGTCAGTCGGTGCTGCTGGGCTGCCTCACCCTGGCCACAGCCCTGCTGGCTGCCAGTGCCCGCCCGCTGCTGGCGGTGGCTCCCCTGGCGCTCGGTGTGCCGGTGGGTTTCAGCTGGTTGAAACTGCAAACACGGCTGCGCCGCGATCTGCGCCTTGAAAAGCTGCCCGGCGCAGGCACGGGCAGCTGATTCAACGCGTTTCGCGTCCGTGGCAGGCTCAGGCCTTGCCGCGGGGGCCGCGGTCCTCAGCGCCGGCGTACACGGCCTGGCT
>CAJXSQ010000119.1 GCA_913061215.1 uncultured Synechococcus sp.
TTGAAACGCTTCTGGAGCCTCGTACTGGCAGCGATGCTCGTGCTGGTGGGCAGCGCAGGGCTGTCTGCACTGCCCGTGGCGGCCCAGGGCAGCGGAGGCAACGGTGCCGGGGGTGCTGCCACGGAGGCAACGGCCACTGGCAACGACGGCGAGCGGCGCAGTGCCGGCAGCTACGAGGTGGCGCCGGTGCGGATCCTGGGTATCCCGGCGATCGTGGTGGCCTCGCCGCAGATTCACGACGGTGATGGCGTGATCGTGGCCAGCCGGCGCGCCCAGCTGATTGAAGCCAATCTGCGCCTGATCTACGAGCCGCAGCTGCTGTGCAGCGCCGCTGAACGCATCTCAGAGCGACTGCTGAAGAGCCTGGTGCTTCAAGGCACCTCCTCAGAAGGGATCTGCAGCGACATTCCCTGGCTGGTGAACCGCGATCAGGCCGGCGAGATCCGCCTCGAAACCAGGCAAGGCCCTTCAGGCGGTGTGGTGATCCAGGCGCGTCTGCCCGGCAGACCACGACCGATGCCGCTGCTCACCGTCACCGCGGCAGACGCCCAGCTGCACGGCACCTCCACCCAGCGGCTGGCCGATCGCTGGCGCAAGGTGCTCGAGGAGCGGCTCCAACATGCGCGCTACACGCTGCAACCGGAGCAGTTCAACCAGCGGCTGCGGGCTGTGCTGGTGGCGGAACTGCTGCTGATGGTGGGCACCGTGCTCTGCCTGCGGCAGTGGACGCGGCTGCGCCGCAGGCTGAATCAGCTGCAGAGCGAAGCGCTGCGGCTGAGGCAGAGCAACACCACCTCGCGGCGCCTGATCTGGGCCAGCCGGCTCAGCTTCGCGCTGCTGATGCTGCAGCTGGTGCTGATGCTCGGCCTGGCCTTCGCCGCCATCCCGGGCAACATCCCGCTGGCGGTGACGGTGATGATGCAACCGCTGGAAATTCTGTTCAAGACCGCTGCCGTCGCCGCGGTGGTGTTCTGCCTGCAGGTGGTGATGCAACTGTTGCTGCGTCAATGGCGCAGCAACCCCGACCTGCCCTGGGAGCAACTGGAGCGGCGCCAGCAGCGTTACAACAACCTGCTCCAGGCCGGCCGCCGACTGTTGAACCTCAGCGGAGCACTGCTGCTGTTGATTCTGGTGCTCAGCGGATTGCCCGGTGCGGGCAGCACACCTCTCTCCACCTGGCTGGCCGGTGGCGCGCTGCTGGGCGGTCTGGCGATCGTGTTCCAGGGCCTGCTCCGCGATTTCGCCGCCGGGCTGATCGTGCTGCTTGAGGATCACTACGCCATCGGCGACTGCATCAACGTTGATGGCCTTCAGGGGGTGGTGGAGGACGTGGGATTGCTGGCCACAGCCCTGCGCACACTCGATCAATGCGTGGTGGTGATTCCCAACAGTGGCTGCGATCGGGTGGTGAATCTCACGCGTATCCGCTCCGGTGTGGACGTGACGATTCCCCTGCCGGCAGCGAAGCCGCAACTGGAAACGGCCTTGCGGGTGGTGCGTGAGGAGGTGGCAGCCTTCGCCAGCGACCCCCACTGGGCCAAGCTGTTACTGCAACCTCCGGATGTGCGTGGCGTGCGGCGCATCACACCGCTGGCGGTGGAACTGAGCGTTTTACTCATCACCCACGCCGGTGATCAGTGGTCCGCTGAGCGCGAATTGCTCGGCAGGATCGTGCGGCGGTTTGAACAGGAGGGTCTGAGCCTGGCCCACAGCCCACTGGCCGCCACCTAGAAGCCCACCGTCACCAATGACGACGTGCCGGGATGACGGGGCCCCTGCTCCAACATCTTCAGGCTGGGATCCGCAGCCGCCTGCTGCTTGAGCTGCTGGGCGCTGGCATTGAGGCTGGCCTGCTCCTGGCCGTAGCCGTGATCCACAGGAGTGGGAGCCTGCAGAACGATCGGCTCCATCGCTGAAGCTGGAGCCATCGCCGCGGCAGACATCGCCAGGAGAGCGGCGGCAGAGATGGGGAGCAGTGACATCGCAGCAGAACATCGTCTACCTCCGGCCTAGCAACGTCGCCGCGCAGGCTGCCATCAAACTGTTGCAATGCAGCAACACAACAACGCTGCAGCGCGGAGATGCCAGGCCTGCAGGGAATCCCTAGGTTGATCAGAGACGCATTCCGAAGAGCCGAGATGCCGATGAACACTCACACCACCCGGGAACAGCACAGCCTGCTGCTGCTTGCTGCGAGCTGTCTGCCGATGTTGTGCAGTTCAGCAGCTCTGGCCCAACCCGCTGGGCTCGTCTACCCACGACCCGGCGTTGTCTGCGATTCGGTGGGTCAAACCTGCTACGACAGCTACGGGCCTTCGGTGGGAATCACCGAGGACGTCTACGGCAAGAAGGCCGGCAAGCAGCTCAGCCGCAACCTCAACCAAACCAACAGCCGCGATTTCCGCCTGAGCACCGGCCAGGCCTGCAGCGTGGCGCGCCGCACCTGCTGGAACGACGGCTGGAGCGAACAGGTTGTTGCCCGAGGTCTCTCGCAGCAACTCTTCGGCAGTGCTGGCGGCGGTGGATTACGCCCCGGACAGCAACAGGTGGCGCGCGACACGGGCCTGTGCAACCTCTCGCGCAACGGACAGCAGATGTTCGACGGCCCCTGCCTGCTCAAGCAGGTGATGCAGGGCGGACAGAGCCGTTACGAGGTGATGCTGCAGAACGGCAACCGCTACATCTTCGAGCAGATCGGCGGCCGATTTGAAATCCGCGATGGCTTCGGCAGCAGCTGGCCGGTGACCTTCATCGACCGGGGGAACACCGGCGTGTTCCGCTTCGGCGACTACAAGCTGGTGGCCACCCAGCAGCACAGCACACGGCCTCCGGCCAACAGCAATGCCGCCGCGGGCAATGCTCTCGGCAACCTGCTGAACAGCCTGTTCCAGTGATCACCCTGCGCAGGAGCCATGCGTCCCCCTCTCGCGCTCATCACCGTTGCATCGCTACTGGTGCCTGTTGCTCCGGCACAGGCCGATAGTGCCCACGCCTTCTGCCGGCTCAGTCCGCACGACCACACGGCAACGGTGATCAGCGGCCCCTGCGTGTTTTCACAGCGCCAGGGCAACGCCAATGTGTCGTTCAACGGCGTGCAGTACGACTTCCCGGCCAAGGACGACGGCAACAGCTATCGGCGCAGCAATGAGGAAACGGGCATCCGCTTCCACCGCGAGGGCGACTACACCCTGACCGTGCTCTGGCGCCAACCCGGCGCACAGCGGGGCAGCACCAACTGCGTGATGAATCCGCAGATGTACGGATACAACTGGAAACCCTGCACCATCGCTCCGCTCGCCGGCGTGAAGGATGGCTTCACAGTGCGCTTCGCAGGACGTTACGACGCCCCCTGGTTCACGTTCCGCCCCGCGCCGGGCAGCCAACCCACCACCAACGGGCGGCTGATGCTCGATGGCCAAGGCAAGCCCTGGCGCCTGCACGGCCACCACAGCTTCGTGATGACGGAAGTGGGCGGCGAGCACAACCGGCTGGAGGTGTCGGCCGACTGAATCAGGCGTGGCTCGCCGCCAGCCAGCGGCGCAGCAGCGGCAGGCTCAGGCCGATCACATTGGAGAAGCAGCCCTCGATCCGCTCCACCACCATGCCGCCGCGCCCTTCCAGGGCAAATCCGCCGGCGCACTGCAGCGGTTCACCGCTGGCCACATAGGCCTCGATTTCGGCGTCAGTGAGCGGCGCGAACTGCACGCGGGTGGTGACGGTGGTGAGGGTTTTGAGCGTGTCCATAGGCGGATATCCATGGATATCCGCACCCGGACAGTCCCCGGCACCCTCCACAGGCAGAAGGCAGTGCCCGGTGTGCAGCTCCCCCCAGCCGCCCGCCATCCGCCGCCAGCGGGCCATGGCTTCATCCGCATCCGCCGGCTTGCCGAACACCTCCCCCTCAAACGCCAGCACCGAATCGCAGCCCAGCACCGCGGTGATCGCAGGATCGCGGAGCTCTCGCCGCACGGCCTCGGCCTTGGCCCGCGCCAGCAGCTGCACGAGCTGAGCCGGATCGGCATGGGTGATGGCGTCCTCGTCCACACCGCTCACCTGCACGCGGTGGGGAATGGCGGCCTGCTCCAGCAGGCGGCGGCGGGCCGGGGAGGCGGAAGCCAGCAGCAGCACGGGAATCAAAGAGCAGCGCCAACCAAGAGAATGGCAGCCAAAGAAGCCTGCGCGTGTCCGCCCCATCTCCCACCAGCCACAACCAGCACGCCCTGCGGCGCGCCCGCCAGGCGGTGCGCTGCCTGCCGTTTCGGCTGGCCTTCTACCGGGAGCTGGAACAGGGGGCCCTCAGCAGCAGCCAACTCGCGGCACGGGAGGATTGGGCCCCCATCAGCCGCCGCCGCCTCAGCGCGAACCGCACCGAAGATCACCTGATCTGGCTGATCCAGCTGGGGGTGCTGCGCCGCGAGGTGGACGGCCAGGGCCTCACCGAACGGGTCCGTCTCACGCCCCTGGGACGGGACGTGCTCAGCCAGTGGGATGGAGAAATCTCCAGGGCGAGCATCCCCAGACGGCTGCTGCACTGGGTCGTTCAGCACTGGCCGAGGCTGTGAG
>CAJXSQ010000120.1 GCA_913061215.1 uncultured Synechococcus sp.
CAGGACATCATCAGCACCCTCAACCGCTTCTGGGCCGAGCGGGGCTGTTTGATCCTGCAGCCCTACGACACGGAGAAGGGTGCCGGCACGATGAGCCCCCACACGGTGCTGCGGGCGATCGGGCCGGAGCCCTGGGCCGTGGCCTACCCCGAACCCTGCCGCCGCCCCACCGACGGCCGCTACGGCGACAACCCCAACCGGGCCCAGCACTACTTCCAGTACCAGGTGCTGATCAAGCCCAGCCCCGACGGCATCCAGGAGACCTACCTGGCTTCGCTCGAGGCGCTGGGCATCAAGGCAGCCGACCACGACATCCGCTTCGTGGAGGACAACTGGGAGTCGCCCACCCTCGGTGCCTGGGGTGTGGGCTGGGAGGTGTGGCTCGATGGCATGGAGGTGACCCAGTTCACCTATTTCCAGCAGTGCGGCGGCATCGACTGCCGGCCTGTGTCGATCGAGATCACCTACGGGCTCGAGCGCCTGGCGATGTATCTCCAGGATGTGGAGAGCATCTGGGATCTCTCCTGGGACGGCAACCGCTCCTACGGCGATATCTGGTTGCCGTTCGAGAAGGGGCAGTGCACCTACAACTTCGAGGCCTCCAACCCCGAGCGGCTCAAGCAGTTGTTCGCGATCTATGAGGCTGAGGCGGCGGATCTGGTGGCCCGGCAGCTGCCGGCACCGGCCCTCGATTTCGTGCTGAAGTGCAGCCACACCTTCAACCTGCTCGAGGCCCGCGGTGTGATCTCGGTGACGGAGCGCACCGCCACCATCGGCCGCATCCGCAACCTGGCCCGGCAGGTGGCCGAAGCCTGGCTGGCGGAGCGGGAAGCGCTGGGCTTCCCGCTGCTGGAGCGTCAGCCGGCCCCGATCAGCAGCTGATCGCCTTGCCCTTCAATCCCTCCGATCCCCGCCTGGCCAGCCACTGGGCGCATTTCGATGCGGTGATCAGTCGCTGGCCGGTGGTGGTGGGAACGGGCGATGAGATCGAGGCGTTCCTCTGCGCTGTGCTCAGCCGGCGCCCCGGTGTGCAGACCCGCCTGCTCGGCGCCGGGCTCAGCGAGCGGGAGGTGCTCGACCTGCTCGAGAGCGAGCCGGAGGCCTGTCTGCTGCTGTTGTCCGATTCGATCGCCCCCGATCAGGGGCTGGGGCTGCTGGAGCGTTGCCGCCAGCTCCCCGCTCCGCCGCAGGTGCTCTACTGCCTCACCTCCGCCGATGCGGTGG
Source organism: uncultured Synechococcus sp. (assembly GCA_913061215.1). GTDB lineage: Bacteria > Cyanobacteriota > Cyanobacteriia > PCC-6307 > Cyanobiaceae > Vulcanococcus. The sequence continues at coordinate 1,225 of CAJXSQ010000120.1, forward strand.
ACGTGGATCGCCTGCTCGCGCTTGGGGTGCGGGTGGTGCTCTCGATTCACAGCATCGGCAAGCTCAACTTCCGCGAAGCGGCCGACTGCCTGAAGGAGGGCCGTGCCTACGTGGATCCCGCCGTGCCGCGGGCCCTGGCGGTGGCGGCGGATGTGGGCGTGCAGCTCTCGGTGCGGGAGCGGCAGGTGCTCTCGCTGCTGGCCAAGGGGCTCACCAACCGCGAGATCGCCGAGCAGCTGTTCATTGCCACCAGCACAGCGCGCGACTACGTGAGTGTGCTGATCAGCAAGTTCGGCGCCGGCAACCGGGTGGAGGTGGCGGCCAGAGCGGTGGAGCTGGGCTACAGCAGCGAGCTACCCAGCGGGGGGTAGCGGTGGCGGTACCGGCACGGCCGGACCATTCAGGGTGTTGCTGCACAGGTCGAGCACGATCCGCTGCCCCACCGAGCCGGGCACCGGCGTGTCCCAGCCCTGCCAGCGCCCATCAATGCGCCAGTTCTGCCGCAGGGTTTCGCACTGCACCGCCACGGCGGTGGCGGCGGAACCCCGCAGGCCCAGATCGCTGATCGAGGGCTTCACCAGGGTGATGCGCACGCCGCCGGGATGGAGCTTCCAGCCGGCCCAGTCCACGGCGGTGGTGTTGAACCACTTCCAGCGGGCGCGGCCCGATTGCTCGCGCAGCTCCAGTTCCGCCCGGTCGCGCCGTTCGGCCGGGCTGAGCAGCAGGGCGGCGGCGGCGGCGCCACCCGCGCCATCAGGCGGTGGTGGTGCGGCGTCCGCAGGGGCTTGGGCAGCGGCAGACCCACCACCCGGTAGCTGCAGCACCTGGCCCACCTGCAGCAGGGTGGGATCGCTGATGCCGTTCACCCGGATCAGCGCCTCCAGGCTCACGCCGTGCTGCAGTGCCAGCTGCTCGAGCGTGTCGCCCTCCTGCACGGTGATCTGCCCCGGGCGACTGAGCACCGCCGGGCCGCAGCTCAGCGTCAGCGTCGCTGCCATGGCCCCAGCCAGCAAACGCCGCTGCATGGTGTCCCGGATCGCTGGCGAACCCTAGGGGAACACTCCCAGGGATGCCGTTGCGGGAGAAACCATGGGTGCGATCGGCCTGGCTGCCCTGCTGCTAGCGCTTGCCGCGGGGGTGTTGCCGCTGGCCTGGCCGCTGTCGCTGAGCGCGTTGCTGGCCTTGGTGCTGGTGGCGGTTCTGCTCCTGCGCCGTCGCCCCCGCCTGCTGCTGGTGCTGCTGGTGTTGCTGCCGCTCTGCTGGGGTTGGGGCTTGCTGGGGCAGCCGCAGCCCGGCCATGCCGATCCCGTGCGCCTGATTCCCACGGGTGCTTCGGCTCAGCCGGTGCAGCTCACGGCGCGGCTGCTGGAGGATCCCCGGCCCGATCCGGCGGGGCGCCGTTGCCGCGCCCTGGCTCAGGTGCCGGGCGGGCGCAGCCAGCTGCAGTTCAGCGACTGCCCCGCGCTCCAGCAGGGTTGGCGTCTGCAGGTGAGCGGTGAGCTGCGGCCGGTGCCAGCGGCACCCCACCCGCTGCTGGCCGGCTCGGCGCAGCGCCTGGCGCGCCAGGGGGCCTGGAGCCTGCTGCGGGTGGAGCGCTGGCAGATGCTGGAGCGTCCCGCCACGCCGGTGGCGGATCTGCGCCGGCGCGTGGCCAGCGCCCTGCGCGCCGCCGGGGGTGATCAGGCCGGCGGGGTGCTGGCGGCGCTGGTGCTGGGCAGCGCCGTGAGTCCCGTGCCGGCGGCGGTGCGCGAGGCCTTCCGCGCCGCCGGGCTGTCCCATGCTCTGGCCGCCAGCGGCTTCCACCTCACGGTGTTGCTGGGGGCGGTGATGCTGCTGGGGCGGAAGGCGCCGGCGCCGCTGCGCTGGGTGCTGGCCTTCGGGGCGCTGGGGTTGTTTCTGCTGCTGGCGGGGGCGCAGCCCTCGGTGGTGCGGGCGGTGCTGATGGGGGCGGTGGCCTTCGCGGTGCAGGAGAGCGGCCGGCGCAGCCGGCCCCTGGCGGTGCTGCTGCTGTGTCTGCTGCTGATGCTTGTGCTGCGGCCGGCCTGGTTGCTGGATGTGGGTTTTCAGCTCAGTGCGGCGGCCACCGCCGGGTTGATCCTCAGTGCCCGGCCGCTGGAGCAGCAGCTGGCCCGCCGGCTGCCGGCCTGGGCGGCCACGGCCATCGCGGTGCCTGTGGCCGCCTCGCTCTGGACGATTCCCCTGCAGCTGCTGCACTTCGGCGCCCTGCCGCTCTACGCGGTGCCTTCCAATCTGCTGGTGAGCCCCCTGCTCACGCCGCTCACCCTCGGTGCCATGGCGATGGCGCTGGCGGCGGTGACGCTCCCCGTGCTGCTCACGCCGCTGAGCTGGCTGCTGGTGCCGCTGGCCCGGCTGCTGGTGTGGCTGGTGCAGGGGCTGGCGGCTCTGCCGATGGCGCAGTGGCAGCTGGGCCGCCTCTCGCCATGGCTGGCTCTGCTGTTGGCGCTGGGCCTGCTGCCCTGGCTGCTGCCGCCGTTGCCCCGCTGGCGCTGGCGCGGTGCGGCGCTGCTGGCCCTGGTGGTGCTGGCGCAGCTGCAGTTGCTGCGGGCCGATCAGTTGCTGCTGGTGCACGATGGCCCGCGCCAGTGGTTGCTGGCGCGCCACGGCGGCCGCGGCGCTCTGATCAGCCGCCGCGGCGACGGGCTGAGCTGCAGCCGTGCCAGCCAGCTGGCGCAGGGGCTCGGCATCGGGCGCTACGACTGGGTGCTGCTGCTCGATCCCCTGCCGCCGGAGCAGCCGCCGTGCTGGCAGGCCCTCACCCCCACCCTGCTGGCGGGCCAGAACGGCAGCCCGGCGCTGCAGCCAGGGCAGCGGTTGGTCAGTCCTGGCCTGGTGGCGGAGGCGGTGTCGGCCGACAGCCAGGCTCTGCTGCTCAGCGCCGGCCGGCTGCGCTGGGCTGTGCTGCCCGATCGGCAGGCCTGGTGGAGCTGGCGCGAGCGGCCGATGGCTCAGCGGGCTCGGCTGGATGGACTATGGCTCGGCTTCAGCCCACGGCGTTCCGAGCAGCAGGCGCTGCCTCGTCTGGCGCCGGATCGGCTCTGGTGGGCCGCTGCCGGTTCGCCCAGCGGTTGGCGCCAGGCCTGAGCCGGCACCCCCGGTCTCTACACTGCCTTGGTCGCCTGGAGAGGTGGCTGAGTGGTCGAAAGCGAACGACTCGAAATCGTTTGAAGGGCAACCTTCCGTGGGTTCGAATCCCACCCTCTCCGTTTTCCGTTTGGTGTTCGGCTCAGTGCCTGCGATCGGCCAGATCTAGGGCAAGCGTGCCGATGCAGATCGCGAAGTAGATGTACATGAGGTACTGGCCGCCGTAGGCCA
>CAJXSQ010000121.1 GCA_913061215.1 uncultured Synechococcus sp.
CTGGTGGCGCCGGTGCCATCGCTGTTCACCTTCGCGTTCAAGCCCAACCCGCTCGTGGCCTTGGCGGGGGTGGTGATGGATCCGGTGGACCTGGAGCTCGAGCTGGATCTTGATCAAGGCGTGGGCCCGCCGCCCCCCGGCATGGCCCATCGCTTCCGCCAGCAGGGGCCGCTGTTGATCACCCACTGGGGCTTGAGTGGGCCCGCTGCCCTCAAACTCACCGCCTTCGCTGCCCGGGCGCTGCATCACTGCAGCTATCGGGGCCGCCTGCGGGTGGATTGGAGCGGTGGCCGCAGCCAGCCCCAGCTGGAGCAGCTGTTCGCCGACTGCCGCCGCGATCAGGCCAAGCGCCAGCTCAGTAATGCCCGCCCCTGGCCCGCCCTGAGCCGCCGGCTCTGGCAGCACCTGCTCGATCAGCAGGGGGTGGAGCCCGAGCGCCGCTGGGCGGATCTGGGCAAGCGCCAGCAGCAGGGGCTGATCGAGAGCCTGCGGCGCAGCACCTACGCCGTGGCCGGCCGCGGCCCCTTTGGCGAGGAGTTCGTCACCGCGGGTGGTGTGCCGCTCGGGGAGGTGAATCTCGCCACGATGGAGAGCCGCTGCACACCGGGGCTCTACCTGGCCGGTGAGCTCCTCGATGTGGATGGCATCACCGGTGGCTTCAACTTCCAGCACTGCTGGAGCTCCGGCTGGCTGGCGGGGCAGGCGATTGCGGCGGCGGCAGCGATCACACTGCCTGCACGACATCACTGAGATCGAGAGCTGCTGCCACGTTCAGCAGTTGTTGATCCGCCGTGTGCAGTCGCAGTTGGGTGCGTTGGGCGATGGCCAGATGCAGGGCATCGCCGCTGCGCAGCGGTGTGTGGGGCTGCTGTTGCAACCAAGCCTGGGCCCGCAGAAAGTCTGCGCTCACCACCTCCACCAGGCTGAGCCGCTCACGCCGGAAGGTCTCGGCTTCCTGGTGAATCACCCGGAGCCGTTCGCTGCTGAGGTCTCCTCGCCGGCAACAGAGCGCCAAGACGCCTGTGAACTCAAGCCAGGTCCAGTGACTCAACCAGATCGGCCGGTTTTCTTGCCCTGAGAACCATTGCAGCGCTGCGCTGCTGCCGCTGTCTGGGACCAGCAGTGACAGGAGGATGCAGGTGTCGAGATAGGGCTCGAACCGTTGCACTCAGCTCTCCTCGCGCAGGGCGCGCACCAGCGCAACACCGGAGGACGACAGCGCCGGTTGCTCCTGCTGAAAGCGTTTCAGCCGATCTGCCCACGCCTGCGGTGCCGCCTCGCTGGCGCTGTGATCAGGCACCAGCCGGGCGACCGTTTTGCCGCGGCGGGTGATCCTCACCTCCTCTCCCGCTTCCACGGCATCCAGCAGGGCGGAGAGGCCGGCCTTTGCTGCCGCCAGGCTCACTGACCTCATGATCTGTTGGTCATCTAGTTGGATGCTAGGGCCTTGGCAACGGCCCCTACTTGATCTGATCGAAGATCGAGAACATCGGCAGGTACATCGCCAGCAGGATCGAGCCCACGATGCCGCCCACGATCACGATCATCGCCGGCTCCAGCATCGAGGTGAGCGCCTTCACGGCGGCCTCCACTTCGTCTTCGTAGAAGTCGGCCACTTTGGAGAGCATCGTGTCCATCTGGCCGGTTTCTTCGCCGATGGCGAGCATGCTCAGGGCCAGCTCCGGGAACACCTGTTTGCGCCCCAGGGCCACGCTCAGGGGGATGCCTTCCTGCACGTCCTGGCGGGAGGCCACGATCGCGTCGGCGATCACGGCGTTGCCCGCCGTTTCCTGCACGATCTCCAGCGACAGCAGGATCGGCACCCCCGCCCGGGTGAGGGAGCTGAAGGTGCGGCAGAACTTGGCCGTGGCGGTTTTCTGAATCAGATCGCCGAACAGGGGCAGCTGCAGCAGCAACCCATCCACGCGGCGCCGTCCGTCCGGGGTGGCGTAATAGCGGCTGAACAGCCAGGCGGCCACCGAGAGCACCAGCACCACGAGCAGCGAAAACGAGGAGCGCAGCAGCTTGCTCAGGTCCACCATCAGCTGGGTGAACAGCGGTAGTTCGGCGCCCAGGTCTTCGAAGATGCCGGCGAAGGTGGGGATCAGGAAGATCGTCATCCCCAGGAACACCAGCACGGCGATCACCAGCACCGCCACCGGGTAGCCCATCGCTCCCTTGATCTGGTTCTGCAGCTTGGCGTTGCCCTCCAGCAGCTTCGCCAGCCGCCGCAGGCTCTCATCGAGCACCCCGCCCGCCTCGCCGGCTTCCACCATGGCGATGGTGAGCTTGTCGAACACCTTCGGCCAGCGCCGCAGCGCCGCCCCGAGGCTGCCCCCTTGATTCACATCGCTGCTCACCGCCGTGAGCGCCCGTTTGAACAGCGGCATGCGCTGCTGCCGCGCCATCAGATCGAGGCTGCGCACGATCGGCACCCCCGCATCCACCAGGGCCGCCAGCTTGTTGGCGAACAGGGCCTTCTCGCGGATGCCGGGCTTGGCCTCCAGCAGGCCGGAGAGGTCCAGGCCGAACACGGTGTTGGCGCCGCCGCCCGCGCTGCTCCTGGTCTGCGGGCCACGGGCGGATCCCTTGCCCTCCACCAGCTCCAGGGCGCTGGGCACGATCCCGCGGCGGCGCAGGTCGCGGCGGGCGCTGGCGGCATCGGCGGCCTGCAGGCGCAGCTGGCGGGTCTGGCCGGCGCGGGTGGTGTAGGTGGCGCTGAAGCTGGGCATGGATCGCGCAGGCCGCCGCCTCAGCCGGGCTGATCGGTGAGCAGGCGGCCCAGCTCCTCCGGTTTGCTGGCTTTGGCCATGGCCTCCTCGCGGCTCACCGTGCCCGCCACCACCAGGTTGGCCAGGGCCCGCTCCAGGGTCTGCATCCCCTGCTGGCCGCCGGTCTGGATCTGGGAATAGAGCTGGGCGGTTTTGCCCTCGCGGATCAGGTTGGCGATGGCGGGGGTGTTGATCAGGATCTCCTGGGCCATCACCCGCCCGAACTGCCCGGGCTTGGGGTTGAGCCGCTTGCAGAGGGTCTGGGAGAACACCCCCACCAGCGAACTGCTCAGCTGCACGCGGATCTGGGTCTGCTGCTCGGCGGGGAACACATCCACCATGCGGTCCACCGTCTGGGCGGCGGAGCTGGTGTGCAGCGTGCCGAACACCAGGTGCCCCGTTTCCGCCGCCGTGATCGCCAGCTGAATCGTTTCCAGGTCGCGCATCTCCCCCACCAGGATCACGTCGGGGTCTTCCCGCAGCGCCGCCCGCAGCGCCGCCCCGAAGCTGCGCGTGTCCTCCCCCAGCTGGCGCTGGTGGATCACGCTCTGCTCGTTGCGGTAGGTGAATTCGATCGGATCCTCGATCGTGAGGATGTGCTCGGCGCGGCTGCGGTTGATGTGATCCAGCAGCGCCGCCAGGGTGGTGGTCTTGCCGGAGCCGGTGGGGCCGGTCACCAGGATCAGGCCCCGGGGCCGGCGGCTGGTTTCCTCCACCACCGGTGGCAGATCCAGGCTGGCCAGGCTGGGGATCGTGCTGCCCAGGGCCCGCAGGCAGGCGGCGTAGCTGCCCCGCTGCCGGTACACATTCACCCGGAAGCGCGACACGCCCCGCAGGCCATAGGCGCAGTCGAGCTCCCAGGTCTGCTCCAGCTGTTTGCGCTGGGCGTTGTTGATCATCGAGAAGATCAGGCGGTTGCACTGGTCCTCGCTGAGCTTCTCCTCGCGCATCGGTTTCAGCGCCCCGCTGAAGCGGCCGTAGGGGGGCTGGCCGGCGGCCAGGTGCAGATCACTGCCGCCCTGCTGCACCAGCTCCTCCATCAGCTGCTCGATCTGGAGCTCCATGCCGCTGCTGTGCCCTGCCTGCCGTCAGTGTGGGTGTGGCGGATCCGGCCGGCAATGGCGCCGTGCGGTGGGCCCTCGCTTCAGCTGAGCGCTCGCGGCGTGAGGCAGTAGGGGCATTCCAGCCATTCGTCGCGCATGCCGGCGCCGCAGCCGCTGCAGGTGATCGTGTGCAGCGCCTTGGCCCGCCGCTCCGATTCGAGGCTGGAATCGGTGAGGATCATCCGCTCGATCTCCTCCAGGGTGGTGTGGCCCTGGCGCACCAGATCGAGGCCGTAGCCCAGCAGCGTCTTCATGCCGGCCTCGATCGCCAGCTTGCGCAGCCGATCGGTGCTGGCCTGCTGGGCGATGGCGGTGGCGAGGGTCTCGTTGATGCGCAGCACCTCGTACACCCCCACCCGGCCGCGGTAGCCCAGGCCCTGGCAGGTGGGGCATACGGCCGCGCTGTCGCGCTGGTGGCGGTTGGCCTTGAAGAAGGTGATGTTGCGTTCGTTGCCGGCGAACAGACCGAAGCGGCCCAGCTCCTGCTCGCTCGGGTGATAGGCCTGGCGGCAGTCGGGGCACACCCGCCGCACCAGCCGCTGCGACACGATCCCCATCAGCGAGGCGCTCACCATGAACGGCTCCACCCCCATCTCCGCCAGGCGGGCGATGGCGCTGGGGGC
>CAJXSQ010000122.1 GCA_913061215.1 uncultured Synechococcus sp.
CGTTGAGCGGTTTCAATGCCCTGCAGTCTGTCGGAAACCGGCGGGCGTGAGCAGCCTGGCTAAGCTGGCCAAGGCAGCAACGAACACCCTATGCAGGTGAACATGCTCGAGGCCAAAAGCCAGCTCTCCAAGCTGGTCAGGGCGGCTTTAGCCGGCGAAGACGTGGTGATCGCCAGCCACGGCCGGGCGCAGGTGAAGCTCGTGCCAATCGCCACTGAATCCGGGCTGAACTCTCCGGGCTCCCTGAAAGCAACCCTCCAGGCCGAAACGAGTCAAGCGCTGGACGCGGCCTTCAGCGATGCCGTGGATGCACAGGTGCGTGACCTGTTCACCAGCTGATGCGCCTGCTGCTCGATACCCAGGTGATGCTCTGGTGGCTGCTCGACGATCCGCGCCTCACCGCAAGCACGCGCGATCTGATCCGCAGCCATGACTGCCTGGTGTCGGTGGCCAGCGTGTGGGAAGTGGCGATCAAGCACCGGCTGGGCAAGCTGCCCGTGCCGCCAACCCTGTTCCGCGACCACAGCCTCCAGGCCGGCGCCTCACTGCTGCCCGTGCTCGACAGCCATGCGATCGAAACCAGCCTGCTGCCAGCGGTTCACGAGGATCCCTTCGACCGACTGATGATTGCGCAGGCACGCCTGGAGGGGCTGATGGCCGTGAGCGCTGATCGCCACTGGCCCCGCTACGACGTGTCACTGCACCGCGCCTGATTCCGCCAGGGCCAGAAGGGCCCGTTCCAGGGCCAGCTCGGCGTGGGCTGCGGTGGTGCCGCCCTGGGCGTAGAGCACATAGGGCTCGCGCAGCGGGCCATCGGCGGAGAACTCGCTGGTGCTGCCATCGATGAAGGTGCCGCCGGCCATCACCAGCTCGCTGGCATAGCCGGGCATCGGCGCTGGCACCGGATCGAGGTAGCTGCCCACCGGCGAGCAGGCCTGGAAGGCGCGGCACACCGCCTTGAGCGGCTCGGGCGAACCGAAGCGCACCGCCTGGATCACATCGCTGCGCACGCCGCCCACCAGCGGCTTCACCGCATAACCCAGCCCCTCGAACACCGCCGCGGTGAGTTCGGCGCAGAGCAGGGCCTCACACACCATCTGCGGCGCCAGGAACAACCCCTGGAACAGCAACCGGTGCAGATCGAAGCCGGTGCCGCCCTCGCTGCCGATGCCCGGTGCGGTGAGCCGGCAGCAGGCCTGCTCCACCAGCTCGGCCCGGCCCGCCACATAACCGCCGGTGGGGGCGATGGTGCCGCCCAGATTCTTGATCAGCGAGCCCGCCATCAGATCAGCACCCACGGCCGTGGGCTCCTGCAGCTCCACCAGCTCGCCGTAGCAGTTGTCCACGAACACCAGGCAGTCGGGTTGGATCGCCTTCACGCGCTCCACCAGCCGCCCGATCTGCTCCACCGTGAGCGAAGGGCGCCAGCTGTAGCCGCAGCTGCGCTGGATCAGCACCATCCGCGTGGGCACGGCCAGGGCCTCGGCGATGCCGGCCTCGTTCACGCTGCCGTCGGGCAGCAGATCGAGCTCGTCGTAGGCGATGCCGAACTCCGCCAGGGAGCCCTGGCCGCTGCCGCGGATGCCGATCACCTCCTCGAGGGTGTCGTAGGGCCGGCCGCTGAGGGCGAGCAGGCGATCACCGGGACGAAGCACGCCATAGAGCGCCGCGGCGATGGCATGGGTGCCGCTCACGAACTGCAGCCGCACAGCGGCGGCCTCCGCCTGCAGCACCCGGGCGAACACCCGATCGAGCACCTCACGGCCGAGGTCGCCGTGGCCGTAGCCGCTCACCGAGGCGAAGTGATGCACCCCGAGGCGCTCGGCGGCGAAAGCCTCGAGCACCCGCTGCAGCCGCGGCCGGATGCCGGCACGGCGCTCGCGGGCCAGGCCAGCGGTGCGATCGAGGGCGGCAGCCAGCTGGTCGGCCGCCCAGGCCTGAGGGGACGCGCGCATGGCGAGAGGCAACAGATCCCCATGCTGCCGGGCGCGTGCCGGTGAACCATCCGTCTAGATTTCCGCGGATTGGTGTCATGGCTACAGCTCAGTGCTGCAGCTGCGGCACCCCAGGCCAGTGGTGCACAGGCCCCCCGGGGGCCACGAGCGAACCCGAGCCTGCGCATCCTTCAGGAGTTCACTTTGGTCTCAGCCCCAGACGCCGCCTCCGCGGCACGCCCTCAGCGCGTCCGTGTGGACCTCGAGGGCGGCTCAGGCAGCTACAGCGAAGCCCAGGAGGCCCGCATGCGCGCCGCCCTGGTGGTGCCCCGCGCGCCGCTGCCGCGCAGCCAGCGCAAGTTCAAGCTGGGCACCACCGGCTTCATGCTCGCCATCCACGTGGGCGCCGTGTTCGCGCTGCTCCCCCGCTTCTGGAGCTGGCAGGGCGTTGTGGCCCTGGCGGTTCTCTATTGGATGACGGTGCTGGGGGTGACCCTGGGCCTGCACCGCCTGGTGGCCCACCGCAGCTTCGTGGCACCGAAATGGGTGGAGCGCCTGCTGGTGCTGATGGGCAGCCTGGCCTGCCAGAGCGGCCCGATCGAATGGGTGGGCCTGCACCGCCACCACCACAAGTTCTCCGACCAGCCCAACGACCACCACGACGCCGCCCGCGGCCTCTGGTGGGCCCACAGCGAGTGGATGCTGCACGACATCCCCGCCCTCAGGGAGCTGCATCGCTTCACCGGCGACATGCTCCAGGACCCCTTCTACCGCTGGCTCGACCGCTGGTTCCTGCTGCTGCAGATCCCCCTGGGCGCTGCGCTCTATTGGTATGGCAACGCCGCTCAGGTGCATGGCGGCGGCCTTGGCCTGGTGCTCTGGGCGATCCCGCTGCGGCTGGTGCTCGTGTATCACGTCACCTGGCTGGTGAACTCCGCCACCCACGCCTTCGGCTACCGCAACTTCGACTGCCCCGATCTCTCCCGCAACTGCTGGTGGGTGGCGATCCTGAGCTTCGGTGAGGGCTGGCACAACAACCACCACGCCCACCCCTCCAGCGCCCGCCATGGCCTGCGCTGGTTCGAGTTCGACATCACCTGGCAGCACATCAAGCTGCTGCGCCGCCTGGGCTGGGCCAAGCGGATCCGCGAGGCGCGCTACAGCGGCTAAACGTTCAGCTCCCGCCGGATCGCTTCCGCCAGATCCACCGCATTGCCCTCCGAGCCCGGTTGCTCCAGCAGCCGGGCTTTGTTGCGCAACAGCTCGAGGAACTGATCGGCGCTGAGCTCCTGCTCATCGGCGGCGCCGAGGGCCGCCAGGGTGCGGCGCAGGTCGTTGAGCTCACTGTCGAGCTCTTCGGCGCTGTAGTCGCGCTGGCCGGCCATCACTTCGGCGAAGCGTTCGCGCCGCTGGCGCTTCTCGGCCGGATAGGCCGCCAGCAGCTGCTCGCGGCAGAGGCGCCAGGGGCGGCCGGCTGTGAACAGCTCCGCCAGCGCCGCGCTCAGCCCGGCGGCTTCCGCCGCTTCGATGCGCAGATCGAAGGCCGAGGGCAACGGCCGCAGACCCACAAAGATCTCAAACAACTGAGCCGGCCCGAGAGCGGTGCCGTCGTCGGCAAGCAGGGGCAGCGCCGAGCTCTGCAGCGCGGCGAGCAGCTCCGCTTGATCCGCCAGCTGCTCCGCCAGCTCAGGTGCCAGCCCCGGCGCGCCGGCCTGGCGCGCCAGCAACTGATTGATGCGCCCCAGCGCCACGAACAGCTCCGGGCCGGGCGAGGCCAGCTTGCGGTTGCGCAGGTTGGAGAGCTGGGAGTTGTGCACCCGCCCCAGCTCCAGCTGCTCCGCCAGAGCCGGCAACACCCGCAGATTCCAGCTGTTGCGCTCGTGCCAGACCCTGATCAGGTGGCCGAACGCATCGCGCCCTGCTTCGAGTTCATCCCGATATCGCACCTGATACGGATTCGTAGTGCTATCATTTTAGCGGACATCAACGGAGGGCCTCATGACGGCCACCATCACAGCCCCGAGCAGCGTGCAGCATCTGCATCGCCCGCGCGGAGCCCAGCACACACCCCCCGTGAACGCCGCCACCAAACAGCGGAACTGGGGCGTGATCGCCTTCATGGCCGCCCTCCACGTGCTGGCTGTTGTGGCTCTGCTGCCGCAGTTCTGGAGCCTCACCGCCGTAGCCACGCTGGTGGTGCTCTACTGGCTCACCGCCTGCCTGGGCGTGACCATCGGCTACCACCGCCTGCTCAGCCACCGCGCCTTCCGGGTGCCCCACTGGCTGGAGCGCTTCTTCGCCACCTGCGGCGCCCTCAGCTGCCAGCACGGCCCGATCGACTGGGTGGGCCTGCACCGCCACCACCACAAGTTTTCCGATACGGATGCTGATCACCACAACAGCC
>CAJXSQ010000123.1 GCA_913061215.1 uncultured Synechococcus sp.
TCCACCGTATGCAGCGCAGATCTGCGGCACCAGAAGGGTTTTCTGTTGGTTGTCTGAGAGTTGCCTGAGAGCGCCTACGGTTGTGGCAGTTGAGGTGTGAGGGTGGCTGCTGCGCGTCCGGCTGCTTCAATCCGGCGCCATCTGCAGGCCACCAGCCTTCTGGCGGTGCTCGCTGGCTACGTGGTGCTGCTGCTGGTGAACCGGCAGCTTTCGGGTCGGTTGCGGCACGACCGGCACGACGCTCAGGTGCAGGCCACCACACAGTTGCTCCAGGAGCTCTTGCCGGAGCAGATCGACTCCACTGCCGAGCTGCAGCGGCATCTGGCGGAGCTGGGCAGCCCCTCGCTGCTGGTGTGGATGGTGTGGTTGGAGCCCGGCCGCCAGGGAGGCGGACCCGTGATCTTGCCCAGTGGTGAGGCGTTCCGTCCTTTTCTGGATGATCGGGCCCTTGTGCGGGCTGCCGATGCCGCCTTGCCGCCGGATGGCCAGCCGCGCGAGTTCCGCTTCAACGGCCGCACCTACTTCACCTGTGCGATGCCACTTCGCCTGGCCGGCCGGCCTTACCAGCTGCGCTTTCTGCAGGACTTCACCCTCGAAACCGAGCAGGAGCAGCTGGTGAATCTGCTGCTGGTGGCTGTTGCCGGTGCCTCGGCCCTGTTCACCTCAGCCCTGTTGCGCCTGGTGATTCATCGCGGCCTCGAGCCACTCGATGCCTTCAGCACCACCCTGGCCGGGATGAGTACCCGCTCTCTCGGCACTGAACGTCTCTCTGTGAAAGGGCAGCCCCTGGAGCTCCATCCGATTGCCGAGGCCTTCAATGATCTGCTCGATCGCCTGGCGGAAGCCTGGGAGCATCAGCGCACCTTCGTGAATGGTGTGTCGCATGAACTGCGCACGCCGATCACCCTGATCAGCGGCTACAGCCGGCGGCTCCTGCGCCGGGCCGATGGCCTCAGCGCCAATCAGCAGGAGCAGCTGCGGCTGGTGGCGGAGGAGGCTGAATCGATGGGGCGGCTGGTGAACGATCTGCTCGAGATCGCCCGCGATGATGCCGGCCGGCTCCAGCTGGAGTGCCGGCAGCTCGATCCCGTGGTGCTGCTCCAGGAGCTGCAGGTGCGTTTGCAGCCCACCAGTGGCGGACGGCTGCGGCTGGAGCCGCCGCCTCCTGAGGGATGCGGCCAGGTGTGTGCCGATGCGGAGCGTCTCAGCCAGTGCCTCGCCAACCTGGTGGAGAACGCCCTCAAATACAGCCCTGCGCCGAGTGCCATTGAACTGGCGCTCAACCGTGAGGCCGATCAGGTGGTGTTTCACGTGCGCGATCACGGCACCGGTGTTCCCCTTGCCGACCGGGAGCGGATCTTTGGCCGCTTCGTGCGCGGCAGCGGCAGCGCTGACACCAGCGGCCATGGCATCGGCCTGGCGGTGGTGAAAACGCTGATGGAGCGCATGGGCGGAAGCGTTGCGGTGGCCGATGCGCCGGGCGGTGGTGCCGACTTCCAGTTGCGCCTGCCCGCGGTGGCTGAGCCCTCCATCACCCCCCGCTCCAGCCTGCGCCGTTGGTTGGGGCCGGGGTTGTCATGACCGCGGCGCATCGGTGAAGGTGGCCGGCATCACGGTTGACCTCTCCCCATGGCGCCACGCCTCAGCCATCGCTTTGCCCAGGCTCTTGGATCCATCGCCGCCTGCCTGGGGCTGAGCGCCGGCACGGCTGCCAGCGCCGCAGAAACAATCGTGTTCCAGTTCGGGGAGTTCTCGCGCGACGTTTCGGTGCCCTCACTGGTGACCTTCACCGAAACCGGCACGGTGAACGAAGACCTGCGCTCTTACCTGAAGCTGCTCGATCCCCCCGCCCGCCAGGCGCTGCGCACTGTGCTCAATCAGACGGTGCCGGTGACTGCGGTGATGGCCTCCAATTTCCTCAGCACTGCTCTGGGGGAGCGCGCCCTCGAGCAGGTGGTGAAGGTGATCGATCAGCCGCCCTCCATTGCCGGGCCGGCCCTCTCCTCCGCCCTGATCCTCGGTTCCGGGCGCGAGGGTGATCTGCGCCTGATCGATGTGCTGCAGGCCTATCCCACCCAGACCCTGCCGGTGAAGGTGGGGGCTGTGCTCTCGCTCACCCGCTCGCTCTCGCAGCAGTTCAACCTGCAGAACCGCCTGTTCCCGCAGATCTCCTCGATCAATGGCACCCCAGCTCCAGGGCCTGACCTGAGCGCTCTGGCCCGATCCGGTTCCACCCGCTACAGCACCACTCCCTTCAGCTTCCCCGGCCGCGACGGCACCACGATCACGGCCGTGGCCTATCTGCCCGCCACGGCCACGGCGGAGAACCCGGCGCCGCTGGTGGCGATCGCCCCTGGCCTCAACACCAACATGAACGCCCTGCTCTATGTGGGGCAGCAACTGGCCAGCCATGGCTATGCGGTGGCGGCGCTCAACTTCCCCTTCACCAGCGGCACGGCGATCAAGGCTGCAATCGAGGGCACCGGCGCGGTTCCGCCGCCGAATGCCTGGTATGGCCAGCCCCGCACCGTGAGCCACTTGATCGATCAGGTGGAGCAGCGCTGGGGTCCGCGGGTGAACACCGAATCGGTGGGGGTGCTCGGCCAGTCGCTCGGCGGTTACACCGTTACCGCTCTGGCGGGCGCCGAGCTCGACTGGGATCACCTGGTGCAGGGCTGCGCCGCCCTCAACGACCCCAACAAGGTGGTACTCAACCCGGCGGTGGTGTGGCAGTGCGATGCCCCCGGCCAGGTGGTGCAGCAGCGCAGCTTCCGCGATCCGCGCGTGAAGGCTGCGGTGGCGGTGAACCCGGTCACCAATCCGATCTTCAGCCCGGCTTCGCTCAAGGCGATTGCGGCGCCGGTGCTGTTTGTGTCCGGCACCAACGATGTGTTCGCGCCGCCCGTGTCGCAGCAGTTGATTCCCTTCACCTCGATCGAACAGCCGGGATCGCTGCTGGCGCTGCAGCACAACGGCACCCACCTCTCGTTCCTCAACGGCACCTCCAAACTGCCGGAGTTTGTGATCGGCCCCGATCAGCCGTTGGCGCGGCAGGAGTTGCGCGGGATGGCGCTGGCCTTCTTCGATCAGCACGTGCGCGATCAGGCTTCGGCGCAGCCGCTGGCCGCTCCTTCGGCCACCAGTGGTGTGCTGAGCGGCAGCAATCCGCTGCGTCTGCTGATCACCCCGAGTTTCAGCCGCCAGGAGCTCAATCAGGTGGACCCTGGCCTGCGCCAGTTCCCCTGAGCAGGGCCGGCAGCTGCTCGAGCGCTTCGGTTTTGAGCAGCGTGGTGCTGGCGCCGGCCGCTGCGGCGATGCGTTGCACGTCGGGGTCGCACAGGGCGGTCACCACCACCACCCGGCCGGGGAAGCCCTGGGCCTGCAGGGCCTGAAGGGTGGCAGCTCCATCGAGGCCCGGCATCATCCAATCGAGCAGCACCAGCCGCACCTCGGCCAGCTGCCTGTGCCCCAGCAGGTCTTCGCCGGCGCGGCAGCGCAGCACCTGCGCCCCCAGATCCTCCAGTTCCGCTGCCAGCAGCTCACGGATGCGTTGGTCGTCGTCCACCACGGCCACCAGCGGTGTGTTCATGGCCGGGGCTCCTTGATGGCGCCGGCCTTGAGCAGGAAGCCCACGCCGCGCACCGTCTGGATCAGGGTGGGCTGGCCGGCGGGTTCGAGCTTGCGGCGCAGGTAGCGCACATACACATCGAGCACATTGGCGTCGCCCACGAATCCCTCACCCCACACCCGCTCCAGCAGGCTCTGGCGGCTCTGCACCCGGCCCGCTTCGGCGAGCAGGCAGTGGAGCAGCTGGAATTCGGTGTGGCTCAGGTGCACGGGCACGCCGCCGCGGCTCACGTCATGGCTGGCCAGATCCAGGCGCAGATCCTCCAGTTCCAGCACGTCGCCGGCCGGACTGTTGGCTGCGGCTGCACCCGCCCGCCGCGCCAGCGCCCGCAGCCGTGCCAGCAGCTCCTCGATCGAGAACGGTTTCACCAGGTAGTCGTCGGCACCGGCATCCAGCGCCTGCACCCGGTCCTGCACCGCATCGCGGCCGGTGAGCATCAGCACGGGAAGCTGTAGGCCGGTGGCCCGCAGCCGCTGGCACACCTCCACGCCGCTCAGATCGGGCAGCATCCAATCGAGAACCAGCAGATCGGGCGGCTCCAGCCGGATCTGGGTGAGGGCCTCGATGCCATCACTGCAGCTGCGCACCCCATAGCCCTCCTCGCCCAGCTCCAGCTCCAGAAACTGGCGCAGGCGGGCGTCATCGTCGGCCAGCAGCACGCTGATCGGAGCCATGGCAGGCGGGGGCTG
>CAJXSQ010000124.1 GCA_913061215.1 uncultured Synechococcus sp.
CGAGGTCGGTGAGGAGCTCGGACCACACAGTGGACCAGGTGCCGGTGGAGGATTCCGCAGCCACAGCAGCGGCAACCTCTTCCTTGGGAACGCCTTCCTGGCCGGTGCACTTGAAGCAAGCCAGCAGGTCGGTGTCGAGGGGAACGTAATCAGGAGTCCAATACGTGTCGCGGTACTCCTTAACCCCAGCGTCGTACTTCTTAGCCATGGAGAATCTCCGGGTGGGTCGAGGGAAATGGGTCAGAGGCTTGAGCGGCCGTCAACGGCCAGGCTCAGTCCTCAGTCCTTCGAACCAACGAAACCGGCGCTGCTGTTCAGAGCAGGCTCCACTTCACGGTGGGGGCGAGCAATGATGTGAGCGGCAACCAGGCCATCACCCACGCGCTCGCAGGCATCGGCGCCGGCGCGAACGGCAGCGTTCACAGCGCCGGTTTCGCCACGGACGAGCACGGTCACGTAACCGCCGCCCACGAATTCGCGACCGACCAGGCGCACTTCGGCAGCCTTGGTCATGGCGTCAGCGGCTTCGATCGCGGGAACCAGGCCCCGGGTCTCGATCATGCCGAGGGCGATGCCCATGGTTTCGTTAGCCATTACCTGCTCCTGGAGGAGGGGTGGAATGTTCGCCTGCAACCTTGCTCGCCAGCTGTTCCCCCCGTCAAGCCATTTGGGGCGTCAGCACGATCACCGTCTGCGCTGGCTTGGATAAGGGCTGCTGATCAGTGCATCACAAAACTTTGGGGATGCTTCTTGGCAGGCGCGCTTCCACTGCCGAGATCGTTGCCGTGGACACGGTTTTAGAGCGGCGATGCCTCCGACACGTAGCCCACACCGCCGTAATAGGCGAGCAGCGGCTTCACCGCCTGGCGCAGCGGCTCGAGCACCTCCGGTTCGCAGAACACGATCACATGGGCATTGGCACCGAGGCCGCTGAAGTCCATCCCTTCCGACACCGCTCCGCGCGGGCCCCGGCCGGTGACGTGTTTGGTGACGGTGTAGCCGGTTGAACCGGCCTGATCGATGGCCCGCAGCACCGTGTCCAGCTCCCGCTCACTCAGGATCAGATCCACCCGTTTCATGGCAGCACCTGCCTCACCAGAGCCATATAGAGCGGTATACCCACGATGATGTTGAAGGGAAAGGTCAGGCCCAGGGCGGTTGAGATGTAAAGGCTGGGATTGGCCTCCGGCACCGTCATCCGCATCGCTGCCGGAACAGCGATGTAGGAGGCGCTGGCGCAGAGCACCACGAACAGCAATCCATTGCCCGCATCCAGCCCCAGGCCACGGGCGATCAGGGCTCCCAGCAGCGCATTGAACAGCGGCATCAGCAGCGAGAAGCCGATCAGGAAGCTGCCCGCCTGGCGCAGATCGCGCAGGCGCTGAGCGGCCACCAGGCCCATGTCCAGCAGAAAGAAGCTGAGGGCGCCGTAGAAGAGCTTGTCGGTGAAGGGCAGCATCTTCTCGGCGCTCATCGGACTGTTGGCCGCCGTGAGAAAGCCCACCACGAGGCTGCCCACCAGCAGGAACACCGAGCCGTTGAGCAGGGCCTCGTGCAGCACCTGCTTCCACTGAAACGCTTCAGACCCGCTTTCAGCTGCCGCTTCGCCCCTCGGCGTCGCCAGCTTCACCAGCAGCAGCCCCACGATGATCGCCGGCGATTCCATCAGCGCCAACGCCGCCACCATGAAGCCGTCGTGGGGCAGGTGCTGGGTGTCGAGAAAGCTCTCCGCGGTGATGAAGGTCACGGCGCTGATCGAGCCATAGGTGGCTGCAATCGCGGCGGCATTGAAACCGTCGAAGCGCAGCCGCAGCACCGCGAAGCTATACAGCGGCACCAGCAGCGACATCAACATCGCCGCCGAAATCGTGGGAAGCACAGGCCCGCTGATGCCGCTGTGCTGCAGCTCCAGGCCCCCTTTGAAGCCGATCGCCAGCAGCAGGTAGAGCGAGAACAGCTTGGGCAGCGGCGCCGGGATCTCCAGATCGGACCCCACCAGCACGGCGATCACCCCCAGAAAGAAGAACAGCACCGGGGGGGTGAACAGGTTCTGCAGAACCAGGCTGGTGTCCATGGCGCTGCGGCTCACTGCCCTGACGCTACGCGTGCTGGTTCAGCAGTGTTCGCTCACGCACACATCCAGCGCGCGGCCCTTGTTCCAGCCCAGGGCGCTCCTTACGGTTGCGGTGAGGCAGGAACCCCTGGAGTTGTTTCGGGGGGTGGAATGTTCAACCCGTCCTGCCTCCTCCAATCCGCTGCGCTCCATCCGGTTCCGGCGTGAGGTCACAATGGCCTCCACTGTCGGTTCAGGACTTGACACGCCCTCCCCTGAGCCAGCCGCTGCTGGTGATCGCCAGCGGCAATCCCCACAAGGTGGCGGAGATCAGCGCCATGCTCGATGCTGTGGACCTGCAGGTGCTGCAGCAGCCCGAGGGGCTGGAGATCGAGGAGACGGGCAGCACCTACCTCGAGAACGCCCGGCTCAAGGCCTGCACGGTTGCCGGTCTCACCGGGCAGTGGGCCCTGGCGGATGACTCCGGCCTTGAGGTGGATGCCCTCGGCGGCGCCCCGGGCCTCTATTCGGCCCGTTACGCCCCCACCGATCACGAGCGCATTCATCGCCTGCTGCATGAGCTGGGCGGCAGCCCGTATCGCAGCGCCAGTTTCAACAGCGCCATGGTGCTGGCTGATCCCAGCGGCACTGCGGTGCTGGAGGCGCAGGGCATCTGCCGCGGTGAAATCCTCACGGCACCCGATGGCCATGGCGGCGGCTACGACCCGATCTTCTGGGTGCGCGAAGCAGGCATGACCTATGCCCGCATGCCGCAGCACCTCAAGGACAAGCTCGGCTCCCGCGGCAAGGCAGCCCGCGCCCTGGCGCCCGGGCTCAAGCAGCTGCTGGGGGTGAGCTGAATCAGCCGCGCGAGCGGCGGTTGATCTGTTCCACCGAGCGCATCGCGGCGGCAGCGGCTTCGTTCACATCGCCCTCCCAGCCGGCCAGGGTGAGGCGCCCGAAGGCGCCCACGGCCTTCACGTCCACCACGGTGATGTTGCTGGCCTTCTCCGCCTCGTTGGCGGCCAGCAGCACATAGCCAGCCGGTTCGGTTTCCAGGATGTACATGCTCATCCCGGCCTGGATCATCGAGCCCCGCCGGTTCTGGCGGTTGATCAGCACGGCATGGTCGGGCGTGATCGCGCGGATCACCTCCGTCCAGGTGACGGCGCAGCGGGTGCGCTGCTCCACGCTGCTGCCGATCGCCTCCAGCACCACGTCACCGGAGTGGAGCACGTTGCTCTGGTCGCGGTGGTAGAGCGCCAGCGAGCCGAAGGCCCGCTCCACCACCATCTGGCCCAGGCGCACGGTGCTGGCCTTGAGGGCAATGTCGGTGACGCGGTGCACGGCCATGCCGGGCGACACCTCCAGCCAGAGGCAGGCATCGCCGGGGATGGGCAGGAAGCCCTGGCTCACGGTTCCCATGTAGGCCGCCAGCTGCGGCTGCAGGGAATCGAGAAACACATAGGTGCGCAGCTCGATCGATTCCACCGCGCTGGCCTGGCTCACCAGGCGCGCTTCGCTGTCGGTGGTGATCACGCAGCTGGCGGCTGAGGGATGCAGCTCATCGAGCGGCGTGCCGCTGCCGCTGAAGCCCAGGCTGGTGCCGGTGATCTGAACGCCGGAGGAGCGTCGCCTTGGAATCCGCTGCGGCAAGGCGAGTGCTGCTCTCAGACGCGGCGCGATCTTACCGCTTGGTTGCCGGAGCCAGGCCCCTTGCGTCTGGCCCGGCAGCCGGTACCTTCCGCCCAGTCCCCGCAGAACCGCCCGTGCCCGCCAAGCGTTCCGCATCGTCCGACAACGGCATTCCTCTGCAGGACAGCACCGAACTCAATGCCGAGCAGGCTCTGGCTCTGGTGGGCATGGGTCTGATGCAGAAGCTGGCCGCCAGCGGTGAGCTGCCCTGGGTGTGGAGCGAGGCTGAGGATGGCGGCAGCTGCGATGTGGCGGCGCTGCGGCAACGGCTGGAGCTCACGCAGCTCGCCCTGCAGACCGGTGCGCCCCTGAGCACCGCTGAGGTCACCTATCTGATGGGGGCCCGGCCCGGCAGTGCCGATGTGGAGCGGGGAGGCCTGCGGGCCCGCCGGGTGAGCCGCAACGTGTGGAAGCTGAGCGAGGCCCGCGGCGGCGAGCGGCGCGGCGAGGTGACGCCGTTCAGCAGCTTCAACGACGGTCGTCGTCGTTTTGCCTGAGCGGTTCAGG
>CAJXSQ010000125.1 GCA_913061215.1 uncultured Synechococcus sp.
CGCTGATCTCAGCAGTTCACCGCCACCCCAGACGCTGCCGCCGTTGATGGCTCCGCCGGAATCGTGTCCAGGCTGAAGCGATAGCCCTGCTGCCGCACGGTTTCAATGCCGCCGCCTTCGCCCAGGCCGGCCTGTTCGAGCTTGCGGCGCAGGGTGAGCACCTGGGTATCCACCGAACGGGGGCCGCCGCTGAACGGCGGCCAGGCCATGCGCAGCAGCTCGCTGCGGTTGCGCACCACCCCCGGCGGCATCAGCAGGGCGCAGAGCAGGGCAAATTCCCGCGGGCTCAGCTCCACCGGCTGATCTTTCAGCGTCACCTGGCGCAGCAGCAGATGCACCTCCAGCGGCCCCACGCACACCCGCTCCTGCAGGCCGCTGCGGCTGCGGCGCAGCAACGAGCGGCTGCGCGCCGCCAGTTCCTCCAGGCCGAAGGGCTTGCGCAACACCTCATCCGCCCCGGCATCGAGCAGCGACACCACCGGCTCGGAACCGGAGCGGGCCGTGAGCACCATCACCGGGCAGCGCAGCTGGGCCGCCAGCTTCAGGGCGGTGGTTTCCTCCAGCAGCTCGGCCGCCACGAGCAGATCAGGCGTGAGGTCGTCGCACAGGGCCACGGCCTCGCCCGCTGTGGCCACGGCGGCTGCCAGGTAGCCGTCCTGGCGCAGGCGCTGGGCCAGAACCGTGCGCAGCGTGGGGTGCGGATCCACCACCAGCACCCGCTTCAGCGATGTTTCGGCGCCAGGCGGCACGCTTGATGTGGAGCCGACAGCGGAAGAATCCACCTGCACCTCCGTAGATCTGCCTACGCTATCGCTGAAATCCAGGCCAGAGTGGTATCAGGCGATGCCTTGCCAGCTGTCCCATCCGGTCCAGCCATGACCGCCCTGCAGAATCCCGACGCCATCCGCCACTTCCAGTCGCTCTGCGACGCCTGCCAGTCGCTGGCGAGCCGCTACCACAGCCCGGCGGAGCTGCGGCTGTATGCCGACGGCTACCTGCACGCCCTGCGCAAGACGGCCGTGCTCGATCCGCTGGCTCAGCGCCGCCTGGAGGAGCTGGTGGATCGCTGGATCCTCGACCCCTCCAGCTTCATCGGCCCCGGCGACGACATGAGCACCCTTTACGAAACCGGCCGGAACTAGGCCAGGGCCACCGCCAGCTTCTCGCGCAGCTCGCCGGAGTTGTACATCTCGATCAGGATGTCGGAGCCGCCGATGAACTCACCGTTCACGTACACCTGCGGGATGGTGGGCCACTCGGAGAACTCCTTGATGCCCTGACGCACCTCCATATCGGAGAGCACATCGAAGGTTTCAAACGGCACCGCCAGGGCGTTGAGGATCTGCACCACGTTGTTGCTGAAGCCGCACTGGGGCATCAGCTTGTTGCCCTTCATGAACACGAACACCGGGCTGCTGCCGATCAGTTGCTCGATGCGTTGCTTGGTGGAGGCGTCCATGGGTCAGGCGGCGGTGGGGGTGGAGGTCTGAAGGGCCAGGGCGTGGATGGCTTCGCTGGCCAGCTCGCTGCGCAGGGCGCCATACACGAGCTGGTGCTGCTTCACGCGGCTCAGGCCGTCGAAGGCGGTGGAGACCACCGTCACCTGCAGGTGATCGCCGCCGCCGGTGAGGTCTTCCACCTCAACACGGGCATCGGGCAGCGCCTGGGTGATGGCGGCTCTCACCTGGTCGGGATGGACCATCGCTAGGAGCGTTGAGAGGCGGGCTGAAGGGGGAATGTAGGCGGCGCGATCACTGGCCTGCCGGAGCGGCGCCTGCAGCGCTGTAGGGCGTGGACACAAAGCCCAGCTCCAGCAGGCTCTGGTAGGCCTTCTGGCCCTGGGGGCTGGTGGGCGACATGCGCTGCACCACGCGCACCAGCAGGGGCACCGCCACCTGGGGCTGGTTCATGCGGCGCAGCAGTGCCGCCAGGCGCAGCTCGATGTTCGCCTGCAGTTCCGTGGCTTCCCGGCCCTTCTGATCCATCTCGCGCGGGATGCGGGCATTGAGGCCGCGGAAGGCACCGGAGAGGCCGCGGTAGGCGCTCACCAGGTAGCTGGCGGCCTCGAGGGCCTGGTCGTAGTCGGCCTTGGCTTCGTTGAGCTTGCCGGCGGCGGCGGCGGCATCACCCTGGGCCACCTTGGCCTGCACCGCCGCCAGGTTGAGGCCGGTGCTGGTGGATTCGAGCACCTTCTGGGGCTCGGCCTGGGCCCGGGCCGGCAGCTGCGCCAGGCCAGGGGTTGAAAGCGCCAGGGCGCTGAGGGCGAAAGCGGCGAACGGCCGGCGCACGGCAACAGATCAGACGTTGGAAAACTCTACGGGCGTTGCAAAGCCGCCCTCTGCGGCGCTGCGACCCACCGCCTGCAGCGCCTTCTGCTCCGCGCTGGCCATCGCCGCAGCCAGCTGCGCACTGAAGCTCCGGGCGGCGTCGCGGCCATGGCCTTCGGCCTGGAGCGGCGGGCCGAACACGAGCGCCGCGTCGTCTCCGGGGCGCGGAATCGCATGGCCGTAGGCGATCCCGATCGGCAGCACCGGCACCGTGAGGCCGTGGGCCGAGGCCAGCAGCGCCAGCCGCGAGAGCCCCTGCATCAGACGGATCGGCCCCGGTTCGCGCATGATCCGCCCCTCCGGGAACACCACCAGCTGCTGGCCGGCCTCGAGCAGATCCACGGCGTAGCGGAGGCTGGCCAGTTGCGGTTTGGCCTGGTTCACCGGAAAGCAGCCGAGCCGGTGCAGGAACCAGCCCTGCAGGCCCTTCATCTCATCGAGGGTCACCATGAAGCGGCAGTCGCGGCCGCTCACCCGCCGGCCGGCGGCGTGGGGGAGCATCAGCGCATCCCAGCGGGCCCGGTGGGTGGGCGCCATCAGCACCGGCCCCTCGAGAGGCAGGTGCTGGCGATCGATCACGTGCACGGTGCGGAAGAAGCCCTTCAGGGCCACGTCCTGGGTGAGCAGCATCGCCAGGGGCGACAGCCAGGGGCTGATGCCGTTGCAGAGGCTCTGCTCACGCTTGCTCAGCTGGCTCGACGCCGTCGTCACCGTTGATCCGCCCGCCGGCCATCCGCTGCTTTCGAACCTAGAAGCCGCCCTGCCGGCCGGCCGCCCACGGCAGGCACTTCCACCTTCGGCCGAATCCATAGGATCCAGCCAGATGCCTGCGATGCCATGGCCAGCCTTGGCGTGAACATTGATCACATCGCCAACGTGCGCCAGGCCCGCCGCACCGTGGAGCCCGATCCGGTGAGCTACGCCCTGCTGGCGGAACTGGGCGGCGCCGATGGCATCACCGTGCACCTGCGCGAAGACCGCCGCCACATCCAGGATCGCGACGTGGAGCTGCTGCGCCAGGTGGTGCGCAGCCGCCTCAACCTCGAGATGGCCGCCACGGCTGAGATGGAGGCGATCGCCCTGCGCATCCGGCCCGACATGGTGACCCTGGTGCCCGAGAAGCGCGAGGAGGTGACCACCGAGGGCGGCCTGGATGTGGCCGGCCAGCTGGAGCCGCTCAAGGGCCTGGTGGGCCGCCTGCAGGAGGCCGGCATCGGCGTGAGCCTGTTCGTGGATGCCGAGACCAGTCAGCTGGAGGCCTGCCGCGCCTCGGGTGCCCGCTGGGTGGAGCTGCACACGGGCACCTACGCCGAAGCCACTTGGCAGCAGCAACCCCTGGAGCTGGCCCGCCTCACCGAAGGCACGTTCATCGCCCGCAGCCTCGGTCTGCGGGTGAATGCCGGCCACGGCCTCACCTATCAGAACGTGGAGCCTGTGGCGGCGATCGAGGGGATGGAGGAGCTGAACATCGGCCACACGATCGTGGCCCGCGCCCTGGCGGTGGGGCTGGAGGAGGCGGTGCGGCAGATGAAGGCGTTGGTTCAGAATCCCCGCCGGGAACCCCTGTTCGGCAGCACCAGTTCATGACCCAGTACCACTTCGTGGCCGCCAGTGAGACCTTCCTCACCGTGGAGGAGCCCCTCGATGAGGTGCTGCGCGAGCGGGTGCGCAACTACGGCGAACAGGGCAAGGAGATCGATTTCTGGCTGGTGAAGCGCCCCGCCTTCCTCCAGGCCCCCGAGCTGAAGGCGATTGCCGATCAGGTGCCCCAGCCCGCCGCCGCTGTGGTGTCCACCGATGCGAAGTTCATCGACTTCATGAAGCTGCGCCTGGAGTTCGTGGCCAAGGGCAGCTTCGAGGCCCCCAGCGCCTCCATCCCCGACGCCCTGGCCAGCGCCGCCTGACAACCGGACCATCGGCGCCTGG
>CAJXSQ010000126.1 GCA_913061215.1 uncultured Synechococcus sp.
TCGGCCCCGAAGCACACCGCCTGCACGGCATCACGCCGTTCCGCCATCCGTTGGTAGCCGCCCTCCCAGGCCTCCTGGGCCCGCTGCCAGCGGCGCGGCTCCTCGGCCGCAGCCCAGGCCCAGCCGGTTTCCGGCGGCAGGGGCCAGCAACGCCCCTGGTGCTCCGCCTGCCAGCGGCGCACTTGCCCGAGCAGCGCCTCGGCCGCGCTCGGCGCCGGGGCCTCATAGCGCTCCAGCACGCGGAAGCGATCGCTGTCGCGGCCCACGAGCACCGCCTGGCGGGGCGCCTCGCCCGCCGCGCTGGCCAGCAGCAGATCCAGCCACAGGCCCAGCCGCTGGGGAGTGCGTGGCCGGCCCGCATGAACGAGCACCAGTGCATCGCCGCGCCAGTGCAGCTCTGCCTCCAGATCGCACCAGCCCGCACGAACGCTGCGGGCTTCACCGAGCTGCTCCAGGCACAGCGCCAGGGTTTGCCAGCGCTGCTCGAGCCGCTGCACTTCCAGCGCTCCGGCGGCCTCCGGCGGCAGCTGGCCGCGGCCGCGTTCCAGCTCCAGCCAGTTGGGCAGCTCCTCCGGCATCGGATCGAGCTGATCGCGCAGCAATCCGGCCCGCTGGCGTTCATCGAGCTCGAGGGCATCGCGATCGAGCACGGGCGTGTCGCATTCCCGCGGCCGCAGGCCCAGATCCTCCAGCCAGCAGCGCTGCGGCTCCTGCAGCCAGCGGCGCAGCCGGCTCCAGGCCTCCGCCGGTGAGCTCGCTGCGACGGGCTCCGCCACTTGGGGAGGGGTACTGAAGGCCAGGCCCATCAGCGGCGGGCTGGCCTGGCGCTGTTCCAGTTGCCAACGCGCCTGCAGCAGCCGCTCATCGCAACTGGCCGGTGGCCAGGGCGGTGCGGCGAGGAAGTTGCCCCGCTCCAGCGGATTGGCGCAGTGCTCACGCACCGGGAAGTCGGGCAGCTCCCGCCGCAGCCACTCCAGCCACTGCCGCACCGGTGTGGAGGCCTCCAGGCTTTCGCCGGTGCGCTCATCGCGGTTGCTCCAGCTCAGCAGCAGGTGTTGCCGCGCCGAGAGCAGACTCTCGAGCAGCACGTAGCGGTCCTGATCGCCGCTGTTCGGGTCCCCCAGCTGACGCTCCTGCTCAAGCAGGTGGAAGCCGGGGCGCTGGCGCTGGCGGGGGAAGCTGCCGGCATCGAGCCCCATCAGCACCACCACCTTGTGGGGGATCGCCCGCATCGGCTCCAGCGCGCTGATCGTGAGGGCACCGGAGCGGTGCCCGAAGCGGCCGCTGCCCTCGCTGAGCCGCTCCCCCAGCAGTTCCGCCACCACCGGCGCCGCCAGCAGCAGGGCGCTCTCAGCCGCCACGGCCAGCCAGTCGGCCAGGGCGGCGTGGATGCTCTGCAGCTCCCAGCCCCGCTCGCCGCCATCGCCGAACAGCTCACTGAGCAGCGGCCGCAGGCCCTCCACCCAGGCCTGGGGTGTGCGGGCGGTGTTCAGCCACTGCAGCCAACGGAGCAGGGTGCGCAACAGGCTGATCCAGCTCTGCTGCTGCTCCAGGCTCCCCTCCATCGCCAGGGGGGCGCAGTCGCCGGGGGCCAGGCCGGGCAGCTCCGGCAGCACCAGGCCGAGCACCAGCCGATCGATCGCCCATTGCAGGCTGTGGGTGGGATCGCCGCCGCGCTCGGCGCCGTCGCGGCCCCAGCGGAAGCCGGCCTCCTGCAGCACCCGGGTGATCGCGGCGGCATCGCTGGCCTCCAGCCCCTGGGCGCTGAGCAGCGGGCCGCAGCTGAGCAGCCGCTCCAGGGCTGAGGCGGTGAGCCGTTCACCGCCCAGCTGCAACAGCTCGAGCAGCCCCTGGCTGATGCCCGCCTCGCTCTGCTGGCTGCGGTCGGTGAGCCGCCAGGGCAGTTGCACGCCGGTGGCACCGCTGTCGCCGAACACCGCACCCACCAGCGGCGCGAAGGCCTCCACCTGCGGCGTCATCACCAGGATGTCGCGCGGTTCCAGCTCCGGATCGGCCGCCAGGAGCTGCAACAGGCGATCGCGCACGATCTGCAGCTGCCGCAGCCGGCCCGGGCAGGCATGGAATTCCAGGGAGGTGTCGTCGTCGCGGCGCTGCAGGGGCTCGGCGCCGGTGTCGTCGCTCTGGCCGCGCACCAGGCGCTCCTGCAGCTGCTCCAGCAGCGTGGCCGGCTGCCCCTGCGCCGCGGCCACACTGGCCGGCGCGAAGAACAGATCCCCCTCGCGCGATTCGCCCAGCTGGTTCTCACCGCTGCCTTCCAGCAACTGCTGGAACTCCGCCCCCAGCCGCCCGAAGCGGGCCTCCAGGCCGGGCACCTCCAGCAGCCAGTCGGCGCCGAGGGGATCGCGGCTGGCGGCGCCGTCGCGGCGTTGCCAGAGGTCGCGGCAGGGGGTGAGCAGATAGAGCTCCACCGCCATGCAGCCCGAGAGCGCCTGCAGCAGTTCCACCTGCACCGGCGCCAGGCTGCTCAGGCCGAACAGCCGCAGCGGTTGGTTGCGGCTGAGCGGCGGCGGCCAGCCCTGTTTCAGGCGCGCGATCAGCTCCAGGGCGCGCAGGCCGAAGGGGCGGCGCGGCAGCCGCTCGGCCAGTTGTTGCACCAGCAGCGGCTGCCAGAGCAGGGCCGGGCTGAGCGGCTGGCCGCGGCCGTTCACGGCCTGGCCGTCGAGCCAGGCCTGGAGCATGGCGGGCCGGTAGAGGCTGTAGTCGTCGAGGGCATCGGCGATGGCGCGGGCCAACTGCCACAGGGGCCGATCCAGCTGCCTGAGGCTGGTGTGGCCCTGGCGCTGCAGCAGCCAGCGCTGCAGCGGTGCAGCGGCGGGGTTGTCGAGCAGTGCGGGGAGCAGCTCGAGCAGGGGCCACACCAGGTTCTGGGCGCGCCAGGGATCGGGGGTGCCTGCAGGGGGGGCGTCGTCCAGGCACTGATCCACCAGCTGGCGCAACAGGCTGGTGGGGAAGGGAAAGCGCAGGTTGGCGGCGATGCCGGCGGGGATATTCAGGGCGATCTGCTCCCCCAGCCAGCGGCTGGTGGGCCAGGTGTTCACCACCACCTGCACCTGCTCCAGGGGCCCGGGGGGCTCCAGCTGGAGCTGGGCCGCCAGCACGCGAGCGAGCAGATCAGCGCGGTTGCTGCGGTAGAGGGTGAGCAAGGCTCAGCTGTGCACGGCCGCCGGCAGGGGGGGCAGCGTGCGGCTGCGGAAGCCCGGCATCGGCTGGGCCTGATCGGCGTGCAGCCCCGGCACCGCCACGCGTTCGCCCGTTTCCGGGCAGTAGGCGCTCAGGTCGCCGCCGTAACAGGCGCCCGTGTCGATCATCACGATGTGGCGCAGCTCGCGCACATGCGGCCCCGGGGTGTGGCCGATCACCACCGTGCCGAAGCGGCCGTCGTAGTTCTGCCAGAAATCGAGCCGCACCCGCAGGTCGGGCTGCCAGGTGGTGGTGTCGAAACCGGCATGGGTGGCCACCCAGCCCTCACCCCAGTAGGCCAGGGGCAGATGCTGCAGGCGCTCCAGCCAGCGGCGGCAGGTGGCTTCACCGAGCTGGCGGTAGGTGTCGCAGCCGGCCAGGCGGCGCTCGGCCTGCCAGCTGCCGCGCTGCAGGCCATCGATCAGATCCTGCTCGTGGTTGCCGCGCAGCCACACGGCGCGGCCGCTCTCCACCAGCGACCAGATCCGCTCGATGCTGGCCTCAATGCCCGGCCCGCGGTTGATCGCATCGCCGCAGAAGATCAGCCGGTCGCGGGCAGGCAGGCGCTGCAGCAACTGCTCGAGCGCTTCGGCGCAGCCATGAACGTCACCGATCACCCAGTGATGGGGGCGGCGCTGGGAGGGCGTCATGGGGACGGCGCGTTGGACCCAGTCTTGCCTCAGGGATGGGCATCTGTCATCCCCGTTGCAGAACTGCGGATAACGTGCCCTTAACCGTTTCAGCGCTGATGGAGAGCCAGCCCACGGATCCCCGCACGCTTTCGGTGGGGCAACGCGTGTCGATCCTGGTGAAGGCGCTCGATGGGGCCAAGCGCACCAACGAGGCCCTGGCCAACTGCAGCAACGGCGATCAGATGGTGGAGGTGCTGCTCGATGCCTCCCGCAAGCTGGGCCTGGGGCTCACCCGCGCCGAGCTCACCCGCACCCCGCCGATCCGCGACTGGGTGTGGTGGAAGAACAAGGAGGCGCTGCTCACCATCGGTGA
>CAJXSQ010000127.1 GCA_913061215.1 uncultured Synechococcus sp.
TCTCGATCTCCGGCTCGGAGTTTGTGGAGATGTTCGTGGGCGTGGGTGCCAGCCGTGTGCGCGATCTGTTCGAGCAGGCCAAGAAGAACGCCCCCTGCATCGTGTTCATCGATGAGATCGATGCGGTGGGTCGTCAGCGCGGCGCCGGTCTCGGCGGCGGCAACGACGAGCGCGAGCAGACCCTCAACCAGCTGCTCACCGAGATGGACGGCTTCGAGGGCAACACCGGCATCATCATCGTGGCGGCCACCAACCGCCCCGACGTGCTGGATGCGGCGCTGATGCGTCCCGGCCGTTTCGACCGCCAGGTGGTGGTGGATCGCCCCGACTACGCCGGTCGTCTCCAGATCCTCGGCGTGCACGCCCGCGGCAAGACCCTCTCCAAGGACGTGGACCTCGACAAGATCGCCCGCCGCACCCCCGGCTACACCGGCGCCGATCTGGCCAACCTGCTCAATGAGGCGGCCATCCTCGCGGCGCGCCGTGAGCTCACCGAAGTCTCCATGGATGAGGTGAACGACGCGATCGAGCGGGTGATGGCCGGCCCGGAGAAGAAGGACCGGGTGATGAGCGAGAAGCGCAAGCGCCTGGTGGCCTACCACGAAGCTGGCCACGCCCTGGTGGGTGCGCTGATGCCCGATTACGACCCGGTGCAGAAGATCTCGATCATTCCCCGCGGTAACGCCGGCGGCCTCACCTTCTTCACCCCCAGTGAAGAGCGGATGGAATCGGGCCTCTACTCCCGCGCCTATCTGCAGAACCAGATGGCTGTGGCCCTCGGTGGTCGCGTGGCTGAAGAGATCGTCTACGGGGAAGACGAAGTCACCACCGGTGCCTCCAACGACCTGCAGCAGGTGGCCCGAGTGGCCCGCCAGATGGTCACCCGTTTCGGCATGAGCGATCGTCTCGGCCCCGTGGCCCTGGGCCGCAGCCAGGGCGGTATGTTCCTCGGCCGCGACATCGCCGCCGAGCGCGACTTCTCGGAAGACACCGCCGCCGCGATCGACGAGGAGGTGAGCCAGCTGGTGGCCGAGGCCTACAAGCGCGCCACCGCCGTGCTCACCGGCAACCGCACAGTGCTCGATGAACTCGCCGAGATGCTGGTGGAGCGCGAAACCGTGGACGCCGAGGACCTGCAGGAGCTGCTGATCCGCAGCGACGTGCGGGTGGCCGAGTACGTCTGACCCCTCCGCGCTGATTCAGGGCCTGCGCCGCCAGCCTGTGCTGGCGGTGCTGCGCCCCCGCAACGCCGATCAGGCCCGCCATCAGCTGCAGCTGCTGCAGCAGGCGGGCCTTTGCCATGTGGAGCTGGCGGTGAGCCTGGATCCGGATTGGCCGCGGTGGGTGCGCGTGCTGGTGCACGACTTCCCGGCGCTCAGCCTCGGCGCCGCCTCGGTGCGCTGCAGCGCCGGGCTGGATGCGGCGATCGCCGCTGGCCTTGGCTATGCCGTGTCGCCGATCCTGGAGCGCTCGCTGCTCCAGCGGGCGGCTGCTGCTGCGATCCCGCTGGTGCCGGGGGTGTTCAGCCCCAGCGAGATCGCGGCCGCCGTGGCCTGGGGCGCTCCGGCGGTGAAGCTCTATCCAGCCGCGAGCCTTGGCCCGCACTACTGGCGGCTGCTGGCGGGGCCCCTGCAGCCGCTGCCCTTCTGCATCGCCGCCGGAGGGCTGGCTGTGGCGGATGTGGAACCCTGGCTGGAGGCGGGCGTGAATGCTGTGGCGCTTGGCAGCAGCCTGTTCCGCCGCGGCGATCAGGGCCTGATGCTCGAGCCTGGGTTGCCCTCCCTGCTGCAACGGCTGCATCGCGACGAGCCGTGATCGCCAGGCGCCGCTCGCCCGTTGTTGTCATCGCGAGACTGAAGTGCTACCCCTGAGATAGATGTTTTGCTTGCGATGTCTCAGCTCACCATCAAGCTCAGCGACAAGGCCGATGCCCTGATCGCTCAGTTGCAGAAGGAGATCTTCAACCGCCGCCGCAAGAAGGTGTCCGCTGCGGGTGTGGTGGAAACCTTGGTGGAAAGTGGCGCCAAATCCCAATCGGATAAGCGCTTTGCCACCTCCTGGAAGAATCTGATCAGCGATATCGAGAAGGCCGCCAAGCTGGCCAATGCCCACGGCAGCAAGCCCGCCAATCTCACCGATGCCGAGTGGGCACTCGTGCTGAGCCATCGCGCCCGCGCTGCGGCACCGGCCAAGCCAGCGGCCCGCAAGCCCGCCGCCAGCAAGGCCAAGCCGAAGGCGTCGACGGCGGCCCGCAATCCAATCCGGAAGACCAAGACGGCGGCCGCCAAGCCCGCCGCCAAGGCGAAGACCAAAGCGCCATCGGCGGCGCGGCGCATGGCCAAGGCGGTGAGCCGGCTGAGCAGCAGTGCCACCAGCGCGCCGGCGGCCAGTACTAACGGCGTGGCTCAGCCAGCTCCCGTGAGCTGATCACCAGAGGCTGCACTGCCCCTGCTGGCGCAGCAGGTGATCGGCCAGCACCAGCGCCACCATCGCCTCCACCATCGGCACGGCCCGCGGCAGCACACAGGGGTCGTGCCGGCCTTTCGCCTCCAGGGTGGTGGCTTCGCCGCGGTCGTTGATCGTTTGCTGGGCCTTGCGGATCGTGGCGGTGGGTTTGAACGCCACGCGGATCAGGATCGGCTCGCCGTTGCTGATGCCCCCCTGGATGCCACCGGAGTTGTTGGTGGCGGTGCGTAGCCGTCCGCCTTCGCTGGGCAGGAAGGCGTCGTTGTGCTCGCTGCCCCGCAGCAGTGTGCCCTCGAAGCCGGAGCCGATCTCGAAGCCCTTGGTGGCCGGCAGCGACATCACCGCCTTGGCCAGGTCGGCCTCCAGCTTGTCGAACACCGGCATGCCCAGCCCCACCGGCGCCTGCCGCACCACGCACTCGATCACGCCACCGCAGGAATCGCCATCGCGGCCGATCGCCTCGATCCGCTCGATCATCTGCTCGGCCATGGCGGCATCGGGGCAGCGCACGATGTTGCTCTCCACCGCCTCGAGGCTCACCGCGGCTGGATCCACGCTGGCTTCCAGGGTGTGGATGCGCTTCACCCAGGCGATCACCTCAGTGCCGTGGGCCTTGGCCAGCAGTTGTTTGGCGATGGCACCGGCTGCCACCCGGCCGATCGTTTCGCGGGCGGAGGCGCGGCCGCCGCCGCTGCGGGCCTGGATGCCGTATTTGGCTTGATAGGTGGCATCGGCGTGGGAGGGGCGGAAGGCCACCTCCATCTCCTTGTAATCCTGCGGGCGCTGATCCTTGTTGCGCACCACCATCGCGATCGGTGTGCCCAGGGTCACCCCATCGAGCAGGCCGCTGAGGATCTCCACCTGATCGGCTTCCTTGCGCGGCGTGGTGATCTTGCTCTGCCCGGGTTTGCGCCGATCCAGCTCGGCCTGAATCGCCTCGAGATCCAGCTCCAGCCGGGGCGGACAACCATCCACGATCACGCCCACCCCACCACCGTGGGATTCGCCGAAGGTGCTGATGCGGAAAAGGTCGCCGAAGCTGCTGCCCATGGGCCGAATGCGCTGCAGCGAGCCTACAAACTGGGCTCTGGTTGCAGTCTGGGCTGCCGGTGAGGAAGCAGGAGCGCGCCGCGCTGATCATGCAGCGGCTGGAGGAGCACTATCCCGAAACACCGGTTCCGCTGGATCACAGCGATGCCTTCACGTTGCTGATCGCGGTGCTGCTCAGCGCCCAGTGCACCGATAAGAAGGTGAATGAGGTAACGCCCGCTCTGTTTGCTGCCGGGCCCACGCCGGCGGCGATGGCGGCGTTGCCGGAGGCCACGATCCTCGGCCATATCCGCCAGCTCGGCCTGGCCCGCACCAAGGCCGCCAACGTGAAACGGCTGGCTGAACTGCTGCTCGAGCGCCATGGCGGCGAGGTGCCGGCCAGCTTCGCGGCGCTGGAAGCGCTACCGGGTGTGGGCCACAAAACCGCCAGCGTGGTGATGGCGCAGGCCTTTGGTGTTCCTGCTTTTCCGGTGGACACCCACATCCATCGCCTGGCCCAGCGCTGGGGCCTGAGCAGCGGCGAGAGCGTGAAGCGCACCGAAACCGACCTCAAGCGCCTGTTCCCCAGATCAGCCTGGAACAAGCTGCACCTGCAGATCATTTTTTACGGCCGTGAGTTCTGCACGGCGCGGGGCTGCGACGGCCGCGTGTGCCCCCTCTGCCGGGAGCTCTATCCGAATCG
>CAJXSQ010000128.1 GCA_913061215.1 uncultured Synechococcus sp.
GAAAACCCCAGCTTCACCAAGCTGGCGATGCGCAACATGGTGCGCAAAGGCAAGCTCAGCCTTGTTCACTTCGGCCTCACGGCGCTGGGCTTCGTGGGCTTCATCGTGCTGGTGGCCTGGCTGGGCCGGCCGCAACTGCCGGTGGGCTGAACGATGACCAGCCCCGCTTCTGGCCCCGAGGCTCCGGATCTGGACCTGGCCTTTGAGGCCGACGACAGCCTGCCGCCGGAGCTGCTGGCCGAGGCGGGTGCGCTGGCGGACCCGCTGGCCGGAGCGGAGCTCTGGCATGAACGCATCAGCGGCTGGCTCGCGCAGATGGCTGCCGAACTGCCGGCCGAGCTGCAAGCACCCGCCTACAGCCTCGGACTCAGCCTGGTGGGTGATGCCGAGATCGCCGAGCTGAACAGCGATTGGCGCGACAAGCCCGGCCCCACGGACGTGTTGGCCTTCGCCGCGCAGGACGAAGCCTCGGACGGCGCGCCGCCGATGCCCATGCCGGGGGGCGAGGACGACGAGCCGCTGGAGCTGGGCGACATCGTGATCTCCCTGGAAACAGCCGCCCGCCAGGCCGCGGAACACGGCCACAACCTGCAGCAGGAGCTGCTGTTTCTGGCCACCCACGGCCTGCTGCACCTGCTGGGCTGGGACCATCCCGACGACGCCAGCCTGGCGGCGATGCTGGCCCGGCAGGACCGCCTGATCGCCGGCACTGCCGTTTAGCCAGCACCTTGCAGCGGCGGTAGGGTGCGGCCGGACGCACACCACGGGGGCCTCTGCGCATGCTCGTTCCCCAGGAACCCATCCCTGAAGGGCGACCGACACTGCGCCCCTTGGACGAAACCCAACCCAGCAACTCCGGCAAGGTGCGCCGCCTGGGTGCCTGGCGGGTGGCGGGTGATCTGCCGGCGAGCTTCCGCTATGCCGCCCAGGGGCTGGTGTATGGCTTCCGCAGCCAGCGCAACTTCCGCATCCATGTGTTCACCGGCGCCGTGGTGTTTGCGCTGAGCCTCTGGCTGCAACTGCCCCTGGCCCAGTTGGCGGTGCTGGTGCTCACCGTGGCGGCGGTGCTGGTGCTGGAGTTGATCAACACCGCCACGGAAGCGGTGGTGGATCTGGCCATCGGCCGGCGCTTCCACCCGCTGGCCCGCATCGCCAAGGACTGCGCCGCGGCCGCCGTGCTCGTTGCCGCGATCAGCTCCCTGGTGATCGCTGTGCTGCTGCTGCTGCCGGCGCTGTTGGTGCGTCTGGGCGTTTGAATGGTGCCAGGCCCGGCACGGTGATGCTCCTCGTTCTCGACAACTACGACAGCTTCACCTTCAACCTGGTGCAGTATCTGGGCGAGCTGGCCGCCGATCACCCGATCACGCAGGAGCTGCGGGTGGAGCGCAACGATGCCCTCACGCTGGAGCAGATCCGCGAGCTGGCGCCGGACGCCATCCTGATCTCGCCAGGTCCTGGCGATCCCGATCAATCGGGCGTGTGCCTCGAGGTGCTGCGGCAGCTCAGCCCCACCGTTCCCACCCTGGGGGTGTGCCTGGGGCACCAATCGATCGCGCAGGTGTATGGCGGCAAGGTGGTGCGCGCCAAGGAGCTGATGCACGGCAAAACCTCGCCGGTGCTGCATGAGGGCCAGGGCGTGTTCGCCGGCCTGCCCAACCCGCTCACGGCCACCCGCTACCACAGCCTGATCGCCGAACGCGACTCCCTGCCGGCCTGCCTGGAGGTCACCGCCTGGCTGGAGGACGGCACGATCATGGGGCTGCGCCACCGCGACCATCCCCATCTGCAGGGCGTGCAGTTCCACCCGGAAAGCGTGCTCACCCAGAGCGGCCATCAGCTGCTGAGCAATTTCCTCGCCCAGGCTGCAGCGGGCTAGGGTTCGCGGCGACGCAACGCACCCGGGCGACCGCTCCAGCATGGCCCTGTTCAGCACCATGGCCCGGCCGATCCGCACGCTGGCTGCCGCAGCCGCGACCCTTCCCCTGGTGGCCCTGCCAGCAGCAGCGAACACCGGGGTGACGATCACCAGCTATGGCCACAGCGCCCTGCTGATCCGCGGTGGCGGTGCCACGGTGCTGCTCAATCCGTTCAAGGCGGTGGGCTGTGCCGAAGGCCTGGCTGAACCGCGCGTGAGCGCCAACGTGATCCTGGCCAGCAGCCGCCTGCTGGATGAAGGCGCGCCGGTGGCCCAGGGCAAACTGCTCAGCAGCCCGGGCTCCTACCGCGTGGCCGGGCTGAAGATCGAAGGGATCTCGGCCCCGCACGACCGCTTCGGTGGCCGCCGTTTCGGGCAATCCACCCTGTGGCGCTGGAAGCAGGGCGGCCTGGAGTTCGCCCACCTGGGCGGCACGGCGGGCCAGCTCAACCCGGAGGATCGGGTGCTGCTCGGCAAACCGGATGTGCTGATCATCGGCGTGGGTGGCGGCGCCAAGGTGTACACCGGCGCTGAAGCTGCGGCCGTGGTGCGCGAACTCAATCCCCGCCGGGTGATTCCGGTGCAATACGTGAGTGGCACCACCCCGAAGCAATGCGACCAGACGGGGGTGGAGCCCTTCCTGCAGGCCATGTCCGGAACCCCGGTGAAACGGGTGGGCCGCACGCTCAGCCTGCCCGCCAAGCTGGGTGAGGCCACCCAGATCGACGTGATGCGCTGAGGGGAGCGCCTCAGCAGCCCTCCACCGTCCGGTAGGCGGACCAGAACCGCTCCATCTGCTCCCGGGTGCCGATGCTCACCCGCAGAGAACCATCGATCAGCGGTTTGCCGTGCATGGCCCGCACGAGGATCCCGGCCTGGCGCAGGGCTGCATCCACAGCGGCGGGATCGCCCTTGGGCCAGAGCAGCAGATAGTTGCCGCCCTCCACGTGATGGCGCACACCAGCGGCGCTCAGTTGCTCCGCCATCCAGGCACGGGCGCGCAGCACCTCCGCCACGTAGTCGTCCACGTAAGCCTGATCGCGCAGAGCCGCGAAGGCGGCCGTCACGGCGAAGCTGTTGATGTCGTACGGCCCGGTGACCCGGCTGATGCGATCCACCACCGCCGCGTGGCCGATGGCAAAGCCGATGCGCAGACCCGCCAGGCCGGCGGTCTTGGCCAACGAGCGCAACACCAGCAGGTTGGGGGTAGCCGCGAAATCCGCCAGGGGCAGCACGCTGTCACCGGTGAAGGCCTCGTAGAGCTCATCCACCACCACCAGCGTTTGCGGCGCTGCCGCCGCCAACTCGAGGATGGGTTCAGGCGCCAGGCGGGTGCCGGTGGGGTTGTTGGGATTGCAGATCAGCAACAGGCGCGGTGGCTGGCCGGAGCGGGGATGGAGCAGCGCCTCGCGGATCGCCGCCAGCGGAAAGGCGAAGCCATCGCCCTCATAGGGAATCGCCTCGATCGCCATGCCCTGCATCTGGGCGCAGGGGCTGTAGTAGCCGAAGGTGGGCGATGTGGTGAGCAACGTCTCCCCCCGATCGCCATAGGCATGGAAGATGGCGTGAATCGCCGCATCCACACCGTTGAACAGCCCCACCTGATCGGGCTGCAACGGCAGGCGCAGGTTGGCCACCACGGCCTCACGCAAGCCGTCGTATTCGGGATAGATGGCGATCTGATCAGCG
This sequence comes from uncultured Synechococcus sp., assembly GCA_913061215.1. Lineage (GTDB taxonomy): Bacteria > Cyanobacteriota > Cyanobacteriia > PCC-6307 > Cyanobiaceae > Vulcanococcus. Next base: position 3,605 of record CAJXSQ010000128.1, read on the forward strand.
GGGATGGCCCGCAACGCCTCCACCACCTGGGGGCTTGGGCCGATGGTGTTCTCGTTGAAATCCAGCCGCAACATCGGCCGCCGTCCCTCCAGCGGCGCGCTGTAGGCGTGCAGGCTCTCCACCTCGGGGCGAGCCTGAGGGAAGGCGGCAGCAGCGTGTTGATCCAGCGTCATCCGATCACATCCGCTCCAGGGTGGGGATTCCGAGCAGGCCCAGGCCCAGTCTGAGGGTGTCGGCCGTGAGGCGGCAGAGGGCCAGGCGGGAAGCGCGAGCAGCCGGATCGGCCTTGAGCACCGGCACCTGGTCGTAGAAGCGGTTGAACACCTGGCTGAGCTCGAACAGGTAGGTGCAGAGGCGGTTGGGCAGCAACTCCTCCTCCACCTCGGCGATCACCGCATCGAACTTGAGCAGCTCCCGCACCAGGGCCCATTCCTGCGGCTCACTGAAGTTGAGGGGCTGAGACGTGGCCGAAGCACTTCCCTCCAGATCACCGCCCTTGCGGGCGATGCCGGCGATACGCACCACGGCATAGAGCAGATACGGCGCCGTGTTGCCCTGCAGGGCCAGCATCCGATCAAAGCTGAACTGGTA
>CAJXSQ010000129.1 GCA_913061215.1 uncultured Synechococcus sp.
CGGCGGCATGGGCGGCGGCGACTTCGACTACTGATCGTCTCCTCGCGATTGCTTCCTGGCCCCCGCGCAAGCGGGGGCTTTTTCATGCTCATTCAGAAGGGCCATGCCCTGAGCCAGCTCCGGCCGCCCCAGGAAACACCTCGCAATGTTCATTGTGAACAGTGCGTCTCCGGGGTTGTCTGAAACGGTATCGGTCATCACTGAATGAATCTGCGTGCCGTTTCTTTCGCGACAGCGCCGATTGCTGATCGCCGCCCTCGCGGTGCCTGCGCTGCAGCTGCTGCTGGGTGCTCTCCTGCCGGCCCAGGCGGCGCAAGCGACGCCGGACAGCTCTGACAACATCCTGCTGCTGATCGCAGCGGCGATGGTGCTGTTGATGACCCCTGGCCTGGCCTTCTTTTATGGCGGCTTTGTTCAGGGGCGCAATGTGCTCAACACGATGGCGATGAGCTTCGTGATGATGGGCATCGCCACCCTGGTGTGGGCCAGCTTTGGCTTCAGCCTGGCCTTTGCCGATGGCGGGGCAGCGCAGGCGGTGGTGGGCAGCCCCTTCACCTTTGCCCTGCTCGAGCATCTGCCTGCGGTCTGGGACGGCCTGGCTGTTCCTGGTCTCACCTTCGCCCTGTTCCAGGGCATGTTCGCGATCATCACGCCCGCTCTGATTTCAGGAGCCTTGGTGGAGCGGATCAGCTTCCGCTTCTGGTGCCTGTTCACGCCGATCTGGCTGCTGCTGGTTTACTCCCCGCTGGCCCACATGGTCTGGGGTGGCGGCTTCCTGGGGCATGACCTCGACTTCGCTGGTGGCACGGTGGTGCACATCAGCTCCGGTGTCACGGCACTGGTGCTGGCGGGTCTGATCGGTGCTCGCCGCCAGTGGCCCAAAGCGATCCGTCCTCCCCATGACGTGACCCAGATCCTGCTGGGCACCGGCCTGCTCTGGTTTGGTTGGTTCGGCTTCAACGGCGGAAGCCAGCTGGCTGTCGGCGGAGCCGAGATTCCCTTCACCACCACCCATGTGGCCGCTGCTGCCGGTCTGGTGGCCTGGTCTGTGGTGGAAACCTGGCGCGATGGCAAGCCCACCGCCGTGGGACTGGCCACCGGTGCTGTGGCCGGCCTGGTGGGTGTGACCCCCGCCGCTGGTTTTGTGACCATCGGCTCGAGCATGGCCATCGGTGCGATCACCGCTGTGCTCTGCTACGTGTCGGTGCAGGTGAAGGTGAAGCTGCGCTTCGATGACTCCCTCGACACCTACGCCGTTCACGGCGTGGGTGGTACGGCGGGTGCTCTGCTCACGGGAGTGTTCGCCAACGCCGAGCTGATCTCCTCCCACCCTGCCGCTCAGGTGTTAGCCGAACAGGGCCGCGCCGCTCTCGTGCTGGGTCAGCTGCAGGCTGTGCTGGTGGCCTATGGACTGGCCGCAATTGGCACCCTGTTGATCGCTGGCGTTCTGCGCGGCCTCGGCGTTCAGTTCCGCGTCACAGAACAGGCCGAGAACCTGGGTGTCGATGTGGCTGAACACGGCGAAGAGGCCTATGCCGAGCGCGTGGGATCCCCGCAGCTCTATTGATCCGTGTCTACGGCGTGGCGGGTTTGAAGCTCAGCGCCACGCCGTTGTTGCAGTAGCGCTTGCCGGTGGGGCGGGGACCGTCGCCGAACACATGGCCCTGGTGGCCGCCGCAGCGGCGGCAGTGATATTCGGTGCGGGGAACAATCAGCTTGAAGTCGATCTTTGTGGCAACTGCATTGGGCAGGGGCTGCCAGAAGCTGGGCCAGCCGGTGCCGCTGTCGTATTTGGCTTGGGAGCTGAACAACGCCAGATCACAACCGGCGCAATGGAAGGTGCCAGCGCGCTTCTCGTTGTTGAGCGGACTGCTGAAGGGGCGTTCGGTGCCCTCCTGCCGCAGCACCTGATAAGCCGCCGGGCTGAGGCGCTGCTTCCACTCAGCCTCACTGAGGTTCCATTGCGGATCGCCAGCGGCTGAGGCGGCTTCCGCGCTGCGGGGCGCTAAAAACGGAGCCGCCAGGGCGGTGAGGCTGGCCAGCAGGCTGCGGCGCGGCATGGTCACGAGGCTTGGATCCCGATCAGAGCTTGAACCAGCCGGCACTGAGGGCAGTGGCCAGGCCGAGGAACACTGCCAGCAGGGTCCAGGTGATCCGGTTGAGCGTGGCCTCGGCGCTGCGGGCGCTGCTGAACATCGAGCTGCCGCTGGAGGCCAGGCCGCCCATGCCATCGCCCTTGGGGCTGTGCAACAGCACGCTGATCATCAGCAGCACGCCGCTGACCAGCCAGATCCAGGTGAAGACGGTTTGAAGCATCGCTGCAGCCTAGTGGTCGGCTCAGACGCCGAGCGTCTGCGGGATGCGGTTGGGTACAGCTGGGCTGCCCACGGGGGTGATCAGCGATTGGCCGGTCATCCGGGCGGGCTGAGGCAGGCCCAGGATCTCCAGCAGCGTGGGGGCGATGTCGGCCAGGCCGCCGCCGCTGCGCAGCTCCACCGCGTTGCCGTGCCCCGGCAGCTTGCGCTTTTCACCCTCCACCAGAATCACCGGCACCGGGTTGGTGGTGTGGGCGGTCCAGGGGCGGCCATCGGGGCCTTCCATCAGTTCGGCGTTGCCGTGATCAGCGGTCACCAGCAGCGTGCCGCCCATGCGATTGGTGGCTTCCAGCAGACGACCCACGCTGCTGTCCACGGTGGCGATCGCATCGATGGTGGCAGCCATCTCGCCCGTGTGCCCCACCATGTCGGGGTTGGCGTAGTTGATCACCACCAGGGCATAGATGCCCTTGTTGATCGCAGCGATGCAGTGATCGGTGAGCTGCTCGGCGGACATCGCCGGGGCCTGGTCGTAGGTGGCCACCCGGGGTGAGGGCACCAGATGCCGGTCTTCACCGGGATAGGGCTGCTCGATGCCACCGTTCATGAAATAGGTGACATGGGGATATTTCTCGGTTTCAGCGGTGCGGAACTGGCGCAGACCCGCTTCCGACACCACCTGGCCGAGCAGTCCGTCGAGGGATTCCGGCGGGAAAGCGACGGCCACGGGCAGACCGGCTTCGTACTGGGTGAAGGTGACCACCGCCAGATCCTGGATCAGCTCGCGCTCAAAGGCGTCAAAGTCCGGCAGCACCAGGGCGCGGATGATCTGGCGCACCCGATCAGGCCGGAAGTTGAAGCACACCACGCCGTCGCCGGCCTTGATCACACCCCGATCGAGGCGGGTGGGCTCCAGGAATTCATCGGTGACGCCGGCTGCATAGGCCTGCTCGAGCACCTGCTGCGGTGTTTCGCCGCCGATCTCGGCTTCCTCGCTGTAAAGGCGGTAAGCCTTTTCGGTGCGATCCCAGCGGTTATCGCGATCCATGGCCCAGTAACGGCCGCAGATGGTGCTGATCCGGCCTACGCCGGCCGCTTGGATCTGCGCCTGGATGGTGGCCAGGAAGCCGGGAGCGCTCTGGGTGGGTGTATCGCGTCCATCGGTGATCGCATGGATACACACATCCTTCAGCCCGCGGGAGGCGGCCCAGTGCAGCAATCCCCCCAGGTGGGTCACATGGCTGTGGACACCGCCGTCGGAGCAGAGGCCGATCAGGTGCAACGTGCCACCCGTGGCCAGCAGGCGATCAGCGAGGGCATTCAGTTCGGCGTTGTCGTTCAGGCTTCCATCGCGCACGGCCTGACTGATCCGCACCAGCTCCTGGCGGATCACCCGACCGGCTCCGATGGTGAGGTGGCCCACCTCGGAATTGCCCATCTGATCGTCCGGCAGCCCCACATCGGCTCCACTGGCCTCGATCAGGGTGTGGGGATAGGCGTGCCAGAGCGCATCCATCACCGGTGTCTGCGCGGCCCGGATGGCGTTGTGGTCGTCGTCGTGGCGGTAGCCCCAGCCGTCGAGGATGCAGAGCACCACCGGGGCAACGCCCCCGCGGGGGCCACCTGCGCCGGTGGCGTTCGCGGTTGTGTCCTGCTTGGTCGACGGTACAGCTGTCACCCGGTGAACCTGCCTCTCCGCAACACCTGCTCAATCCAACCTACCTTGCGCCAAGAGCTGATCCAGCCGTGATCCCGGCCGCGTCAGCTTTTGGCTACACCGGGGATTGCCGCGGATTGCCGA
>CAJXSQ010000130.1 GCA_913061215.1 uncultured Synechococcus sp.
TCCACGCGGCCGGTGGCCAGCTTGTCGTTGATGGCGTCGGCGGGGCGCTCACGCACCTTGCCGTCCACCTGGATCACCGTTTCGTTGCGCAGGTGTTCCGCCACGGCGAACATCTCAGCGCCGTTGTCCGGGTCCACCGTGATCTGCACGGTGCCGCTGCGGTCGCGCAGGTCGATGAAGATCACACCGCCGTGGTCGCGGCTGCGGTCCACCCAGCCGCAGAGCTGCACGGCCTGGCCGGTGGCATCGGGGCGCAGGTCGCCGCATCCGTGGCTGCGCATGCTGAGGAGGGAAACGCAATCGGCGATTGTCCCACCCGGTTGGACGGGGATCGCTGGCTGCCGGGATCAGTGCCGGTAGAAGGGCCGTTTCACCACCTGGGCCGGCTCCGCCTTGCCGCGGATCTCCACCGCCAGATCCGTGCCGAGGCTGCTGTGGCGGCTCTCCACGCTGGCCAGGGCGATGCCGGCCTGGAGGCTGGGCGACCAGCCGCCGCTGGTGACCCGGCCGATCGGGGTGGAGCCCGGCGCCGCTCCTGCAGCCAGCACGGGGTAGCCGTGGCGGGGGATCGCCCGGCCCTGGAGTTTCAGTCCCACCAGTCGTCGCTGCACGCCGTCGCTCGTCTGCTGCTCGAGCACGTCACGGCCGATGAACGGCTTGGGCATCTCCAGATGCACCAGCCAGCCCAGGCCCACCTCCAGGGGCGTGGTGGTGGCATCCATATCGCTCCCATACAGATGCATCGCCGCTTCGAGGCGCAGCGTGTCGCGGGCGCCGAGACCGCAGGGCGCCACGCCCCGCGCCAGCAGCTGTTGCCAGAGCGTCAGGCCGGCGTCCTGCGCCAGCAGCAGCTCGAAGCCGTCCTCACCCGTGTAGCCGGTGCGGGCCACGAAGGCCTCGCCGATTCCGCTCAGCGCCAGCTGGCGATGGCCGAAACGGGGCAGGCCGCTGAGATCGGCGCCGCTGAGGGCCTCCAGCTGGGCGGCGGCCTCAGGGCCCTGCAGGGCCAGCAGTACCCCGTTGCCCTTGTGGTCGCTCACCTCAATGCCGGCGGGCTCCAGCTGGCTGCGGATCCAGGCGGTGTCGGCCTCGGCGCAGGCGGCGTTGATCACCAGCAGCAGCTCATGGGCCTGGGCCGCTGCATCCCAGCCACGGTCGTACACGATCAGGTCGTCGCGGATGCCGCCCTGGGCGTTGAGCAGCACCGTGTAGCAGGCCTCGCCGGGGCCGATGCGGAACAGATCGGTGGGCACCAGGCCCTGCAGGGCGTCCTTGGCGCCGGGGCCGCTCAGCCGCAGCACCCCCATGTGGGAAATATCGAACAGGCCGCACTGCTCCCGCACGGCCTTGTGTTCCTGCAGCAGGCCGGCGAACTGCACGGCCATCGTCCAGCCGGCGAAGGGCACCATGCGGCCACCGGCGCTGCGGGCCGCTTCAAACAGCGGTGTGCGCTGCAGGGCTTCGGAAGCGGCCATGGCGGCAAGGCATCGGCCCGGATCCTATGGAGCACCTTCAAAAGGTGGGCTTCAACAAGAGAAAGAGAACCCGCAGGTTCGGTTTCTGCACTGGCCACTCTCGATCGGGCTGCCTACGTTGAGCCCTCCCGAGCCCCCTGCATGGGCAACCGTGCCTGCTGCCGCAGCTGTCGCCACTGCACTCCGCCCAGCGGGGTGGAGATGGGTTGGTGCCAGCTGCGCCGGCTGCCGATTCACCCGGAGCTCGCCGCGGAGCTGTGGTGCCACCACTGGACTGCCCGGCCGCCACGCCTGCCGGTGATGGGTGATGGCACCAACGGTCTTGAGGCGCCGCACAGCAATCGGCAGCTCGCCCTGGCCGATGTGCTGGAAAGCTGAAGAAAACACGAAGATCCGCTGCTTTCTGGAGCTGAATGTGTTCCAGCACGCCATCTCTGCTGTGTGGCGGTGCCAGGATTCGTTGAAAGAAGTCTGTTCAGGTAGGCGTTGATGGTTGCAGCGGCCGTTGCCAGTCCGATCGAACTGATGGCCACCCAGGTGGACAGCGAAACCGTGTCGTTCGCCACCGGTGCGGTGATCTTCAGCCGCGGTCAGGCCGCTGATGCGATCTATGGCGTGCGGCGCGGCATCGTTGAGGTGATCAACCCCCAGGGCGACAAGCTCTGCTATCGCCCCGGCGAGCTGTTCAGCTATGAGGACATCGTCTGGAACGAGGACGTGCGCCACAACGACGCCGTGGCCCGCACGCCGGTGGAGCTGGTGCGGCTCGACCGGCTGCGCTTCCTCAACCTGCTCCACAACCACCCCACCATGGCGATCCTGCTGATCGGCCAGCAGCATGAGCGCCTGCGGGAGCAGCGCTCCAGTGGCACCTGTGCTTACTAGCTAGCGATCCAGCAGGAACAGCAGACTGCGCACCACCTTGGCGGCGAGCACGCTGCTCACGCCGGTGGGATCGAGCATCGGCGCCAGTTCCACCACATCGGCGGCCACCAGGTTGTGGTGGCGCAGCTCATCCACCAGGGCGGCGAAATCGCTCCAGAGGAAGCCGCCCGGCTCGGGGGTGCCGGTGCCAGCCATCACGGCGGGATCGAACCAGTCGAGATCCACGGTGAGATAGAGCGGTTTGCCGCGCAGGGGTTTGAGCGCCTCGGCCATGCGCTCGATCGCCACCAGCCGGCCCGTCTGCCGTAGCTCGCTGAATTCCTCGCGGGTGCCGCTGCGGATCGCGATCTGCAGCAGTTGCTGGCTGGGCAGCACCTCCAGGCAGCGGCGCATGGCGCAGGCGTGGCTGTGGTGGGCGCCGAGCCATTCATGGCGCAGATCGGCGTGGGCATCGAGTTGCACCAGCACCAGCTCGGGATGCTGTTCGGCCACCGCCGCCACAGCCCCGGAGCTGATCGAGTGCTCGCCGCCGAGCATCAGCGGCTTGAGCCCCAGGGCCAGCACGGTTTCGGTGGCCTGCTTCACCGCCGCCACCACCGGCTCGGGAGCGCCAAAGGGGATATCCACAGCGCCGAGATCGGCGATCGCCAGCTCCTCGAGGTCGCGATCGAGCTGGGGGCAGTAGCTCTCCAGGCCCGGGCTCACCTCGCGGATGGCGGCAGGCCCAAAGCGGGTGCCAGGCCGGAACGAGGTGGTGCCGTCGTAGGGCACGCCGTACAGGCCCACGCGGCAGCCGGCGGGATCGCGCCGGCTGCCCATATAGATGGTGCCGTCGGTGTCGAAACAGGAGAGATCGGGCATCGCTTCAGCTTCTCAGCTCGCCAGGGCCCGCTCAATCGCGGCGGGGATGGCGTCGAAGGCGCCGCGCTGCCAACGCGGGCTCCAGATCTCGCAGCCCTCGGCCACGGCGGCAGCGCGGGCCGGATCGGGCTGCAGGTAGCGGCGGCCGTCAACGGCGGCGAACGTCCAGCTCCACCAGCCGCTCGGATACATCGGCACCCAGCCATACAGCGGATCGGCGTGGCCGAACACCTCGCGGATCACCTTCACCGTGTCGATGTGCACCTGGCGGAAGGCTTCGGGCGATTCGCTCTGGGTGGCGAACACGCCGCCGGGCTTGAGGATGCGCCGGCACTGCTCGAAGAAGGCGCGGTTGAACAGGCCCTCAGCGGGGCCCGCCGGATCGGAGCCGTCCACGATCACCACGTCGTAGCTGGCATCAGCTGCATTGGCAGCCCAGGCGATGCCATCGCCCACGGTGAGGTGGAAGCGGGGATCGCTCCAACAGCCTCCACCGATCGAGGGCAGATGGTGCTGGCTCCACTCCACCACCAGCCCATCGATCTCCACCATGTCGAGGTGCTGCACGCCGGCATGGCGCAGGCACTCGCGGGCGGTGCCGCCATCGCCGCCGCCGATCACCAGCACCCGCTCAATCGAGGCGGCGCTGCAGAGCGCCGGATGCACGATCGATTCGTGGTAATGCCGCTCCTGACGCTCGGCCGTCATCCAGCAGCCATCGAGCAGCAGGCCTTTGCCGTAGCGCTCGCTCTCGATGATGGTCACCCGCTGGAACGGGGACTGCTCCTCCGCGATCACCCGCCCGGCCAGGCCGTAGCGCACGCCATCAAAAATTT
>CAJXSQ010000131.1 GCA_913061215.1 uncultured Synechococcus sp.
AACCGCGACCGCCGCGGCCTGATCGATGAACTGGCCGGTGTTGCCCTGTTCGACACCCGGATCGAACAGACCCGCCGCAAGCTCGATGACGTGCAGGAGCGCCAGGAGCGCTGCGGGATCATTGAGCAGGAACTGCTGGCCAGCCGCCAACGGTTGGAGAAGGACTGCGCCAAGGCCCGGCAATACCAGGACTTGCGGGAACGGCTGCAACTGGGACGCCGCCAGGAGATGGTGCTGGCCTACGAAGCCGCCCAGCAGGCCCTCAAGGATCTGGCCACGCGCCAACAGGCGCTGGAAGCCCAGGAACAGAGGGACGCCGCGGCCATTGCCAGCGGCCGAGAGCAGCTGAACAAGGCCGTGGCCGAACTGGACTTGCTCCAGGAGCAGGTGAAGGCCCTTGGGGAAGACCAGCTGCTGGCGGTTCAGGCGGAACTGGCTGGCCTCGACACCAGCAGCCGTGAACTGGAGCGCCAGGCCAGCCTCCACCAGGACGAAGGCCAGAAACTGCAGGCGCAGCGCCAGGACCTCGCCACCCGTCGCCAGCAGTGGCAGCTGCAATCACGGGAACTGGAACGCGATCCCCATCAGGACGCCCTCAGCGCCGCCGAAGACAACTGCAGGGCCGCTGAAGCCGCGGTGGAAATGTCCCGCCGCCGGCTGGCGGATGTGGCGGGCCGCTCCGGCGCCTGGGTGGAGGAACAGAAGCGCCGCAGCGGTCGCCGGCAGGAGTTGCAAAGCAGCGTCGCTCCCTTACTGGAGGAGCAGCAGCAGTTGCAGGAACGGCTGCGCCAGGAACGGGAACGGCTGGAAGAGCTCACCCAGGAGCAGCACCAGGACGGCGCCGACGGCGACGCCGTGCAGCAACAGCTCGCAACCCTGGAGGAGACCTGGCAAACCCTGCTGCAAGCCATTGCCGACGGCAAACAGGAGCTCCAGCAGACCGCCGAATCACTGGCCATCCAACAGCGCACCCGCAGCCGGCTGGAGCAGGAGCAGACCCGCTTGGAACGGGAGATCGCTCGGCTGGAGAGCCGGCGGGATGCCCTTCAGGAAAGCCGCGGCACCGGAGCCCTGCGCCTGCTGCTGGAGGCCGGCCTCGATGGCATCCACGGCCCTGTGGCCCAGCTGGGAGAGGTGGAGGATCGCCATCGCCTCGCCCTGGAAGTGGCCGCGGGGGCCCGTCTCGGCCAGGTGGTGGTCGACGACGACCGCATCGCCGCCCGCGCCATCGAACTGCTCAAGAGCCGCCGTGCTGGCCGGCTCACCTTCCTGCCCCTGAACAAGATCCGCGCGCCAGGGGGCGGGGGCTCTTCAGCCGCCTTTGCCCGGGGTGCACGCCCCGGTGGGGACAGCGGTGCCGGCCTGATCGGCCGGGCCGTGGAACTGGTGCGCTTCGAACCGGTCTATGACCAGGTGTTTGCCTACGTCTTCGGCGACACCCTGGTGTTCTCCGACCTGGCCAGCGCCCGTCAACAACTGGGCCGCTCCAGGGCGGTGACCCTGGATGGGGAGCTGCTGGAGAAGAGCGGCGCCATGACCGGCGGCAGTTTCTCCCAGCGCAGCAGCAGCCTCAGCTTCGGCCGCAGCAGCGATCAGGACGAAGCTGAACCCCTGCGGCGGCGCCTGCTGGAACTGGGGGAATCCCTGGTGGCCTGCCGGCGGGAGGAGTCGAAGCTGGCCCAACTGATCGAGCAGCAGAAACCCCAGCTGCGCGAACTGGAAAAGCAACAGGCGGCCTTGATCGCCGAGCGCAATGCCGCCCGGCGCAACCACGGCCCCCTGCTCGAGCGCAGCCGCCAGCGGGCCGAACGGCTCAGCAAATTGCAGCAGGACCAGACCGAGCAACAGCAGCGGCTCGAAGCCATCAGCACTGCACTCACCCCACTCACCGCGGAACTGCAGGCCTTGGATGAGGCGGAGCGCAACAGCGGCAACAACGACGATGCCGCCGCCTGGGCCCAACTTCAGACGGAACAGGAAGCCGCCGACCAACGGCTGGAGGCGGCCCGCCGCGAGCGCGACCAGCTGCTGAATGCCCGCCGCGAGCGGCAGCTGGCGATCGAACGCCTGGGGGATCAAGAAAAGGCTCTGGCCGCCGAAGAAACCCGCTTGCAGGAGGCGGTGAAGGCCCTCGCCAGTGCCCATGGGGCCTGGCGCCAGCAGCAGAGCGACCTCCAGGAGAAGCGCAAAGAGCTCGAGCAGCAGCAGACCGACCTGCAGGAGCGCTTCGGCAGCCAGCGCCGGGCCCGGGACGCCGCGGAAGCCGAGGTGGGCCGCCAGCGTCAGGCCCTGCAGCAGGCCGAATGGAATCTGGAGCGGCTCAAGGAAGACCGTGAAGGATTGATCGAAGAACAGCGCAGCGGTGCGGTGCGCCTGCAGGAGATGGAACAGGCCCTGCCGGACCCGAGGCCGGAGATCCCGGAAGCCCTGCGGCTGGCGGGCTTGGAAGCCTTGCAGACCGATCTGCAGGCCATCCAGCAACGCATGGAAGCGCTGGAGCCCGTGAACATGCTGGCGCTGGAGGAACTCGAGGCCCTCGAAGAGCGGCTCAACGAACTCAACGAACGGCTCGACGTGCTCAACAGCGAGCGGGAGGAACTGCTGCTGCGGATCGAAACCGTGGCCACCCTGCGCCAGGACGCCTTCATGGAAGCCTTCACCGCCGTGGATGGCCATTTCCGCGAGATCTTTGCCTCGCTCTCCGATGGTGATGGCCACCTGCAACTGGAGAACCCGGAGGAGCCCTTGGAAGGTGGCCTCACCCTGGTGGCCCATCCCAAGGGCAAAACCGTGCGGCGCCTGGCCTCGATGTCGGGGGGAGAGAAATCACTCACCGCCTTGAGCTTCCTGTTCGCCCTGCAGCGCTTCCGGCCGTCGCCGTTCTATGCCCTCGACGAGGTGGACAGCTTCCTCGACGGCGTCAATGTGGAGCGCCTGGCGGCTCTGATCGCCCGTCAGGCCGAGGCAGCCCAGTTCATGGTGGTCAGCCACCGCCGCCCGATGATCGGCGCAGCCCAGCGCACGATCGGGGTGACCCAGGCCCGCGGCGCCCACACCCAGGTGGTGGGTTTACCGGATGCCGCCTGAACGATCGGAGTTTTCGCTGTGCAATCTGAACGTGACAGGCGGAACCCCTGCGCCACAATGGTCTGAATGTCCATGGCCGAGGGCCCGCGCTTGACCCCGACCCCTACCCCAAACGACGCCATCACCACTGGCGTACCCAGCGATCGCCTCTGGTTGCGCTCCGAACTGATGGGCACCCAGGTGATCACCCGTGACACCGGCCGCCGTCTTGGGGTGGTGGGTGAAGTGATCGTCGATATCGACCGCCGTGAAGTGGTGGCTGTGGGGCTGCGGGACAACCCCCTGACCCGTTTCCTGCCCGGCCTGCCGCGCTGGATGCCGCTGGACCGGATCCGTCAGGTGGGCGACGTGATCCTGGTGGATTCGGCCGACTCCCTCAGCGAAAACTTCAACCCTGAGCGCTACAGCCGGGTGATCAACTGCCAGGTGATCACCGAGTCCGGCGAACAGCTGGGGCGGGTGCTCGGCTTCGCCTTCGACATCGAAACCGGCGAGCTCACCACCCTGGTGATGGGCGCCCTTGGCGTGCCCCTGCTGGGGGAAGGGGTGCTGAGCACCTGGGAAATGCCGGTGGAGGAGATCGTCAGCAGCGGGCCGGACCGGATCATTGTTTACGAGGGAGCCGAAGACAAGCTCAAACAGCTGAACAGCGGCGTTCTGGAAAAACTGGGCGTCGGTGGCCCCAGCTGGGAAGAGCAGGAGCGGGAGCGCTACCGGGTCAACCTGGTGCCCGTGGAAAATCAGCTCACCTCCGGACAACCCCAGGAGCAGGAGCAACGGCGTCTCCAGGCTTCAGAAGCCGAGCGGTTTGAGGCTGATGCAGAACTGGAATATGTGGAGCTGGAGGACCGGCGGCAGGAGTC
>CAJXSQ010000132.1 GCA_913061215.1 uncultured Synechococcus sp.
TCCTCGCCGCGGGCGGTGGCCTGCAGGGCGGCCACCGCCACGGCGGGCGCGGTGTTGCGGCCCATGGGCTCCAGCAGGATCGCCCCGGGCTCCACGCCGATCTGGCGCATCTGCTCGGCCACGATGAAGCGGTGGTCCTCGTTGCAGATCAGCAGCGGCGGTTGCAGGCCAGCGATACCGGCGAGGCGCTGGTGGGTCTGCTGCAGCAGGGTGTCGTCCCCTTCACCGGCCAGGGCCCAGTACTGCTTGGGATAGGTGGCGCGCGAGAGGGGCCAGAGCCGCGTGCCGGTGCCGCCGCAGAGGATCACAGGAACGAGTGCGGTCATGGCTGGGCGCTGCTGGGGCGTCGGAGCGTTGGGCTATTCCAACCCATCCGGAGTGCTCAGTTCCAGCAGGCCCGGTGGCGGGGTGATGCCGAGCCAGCCCGCCTCCAGCTGCACCACCGGCACGATCGCTTCCACGAACGGAATCCACAGGGGTGTGCCGCCAGCGGCCGGCTCCACTTCCAGCAGATCGTTGCCGGCATGAATCAGATCCTTCACCGTGCCGATGCAGCGGCCGGGTGTGGCGTCGCCGCCTTCCAGCAGCCGCACCTCCAGCCCCACCAGATCGAGCAGATGGAATTCGCCCTGGGCCAGCCGGGGACGATCCGCCGCCGGCACCAGCAGCTCCTGGCCCACCAGCGCTTCGGCGCCGCTGCGGTCGTTCACGCCCTCCAGCCGGATCACGAACAGTTCCTTGCCGGGCAGCTGCCGGCCGCTGAGCAGCGTCACCTCCTGCGGGCCTCCCTGGCGGCCCTGCAGCCAGCGCGGTCCTGGGCGGGTGAAGCGCTCGGGAAAGTCGCTCAGGGGATTCACCCGCAGCTCGCCCCGCAGGCCCTGGGCCGCCACCAGCCGGCCCACCACCAGCAGCTCCTGCTCGTCAGCCATCTGCCCAGGGTGCAGCGTCAGCCTCGATAATGGCTGCGCACGCGCGCCGAACCATGGCTGATTCCCTGCCGATCCTGCCCGGCTCCACCGTGGTGGTGCGCGATGCCACCTCCATCTACAACGGCTACCAGGGCTTTGTGCAGCGCCTCAGCGGCAACCGTGCCGCCGTGCTGTTCGAAGGCGGCAACTGGGACAAGCTGGTGACCATGCCCCTCAGCATCCTGGAGCAGGCCTGAGCTGCTCCAGGGCGGCGGCGGCGGCCTTCTGTTCCGCCTCCCGCCGTGAGCGGCCCCAGCCCTCGGCGCTGAACCTGCCCGGCAGCTCCACGCGGCAGTGGAAGCGGCGCGGATCGGCGTGCTTGCGGCTGCGCTCCTCGCTGGTGTAGCGGGGCAACCCCAGACCCTGGCCCTGGGTCCATTCCTGCAGGGCGGATTTGCTGTTGCCGCGGTGCGGGTCTGCCAGCACGGCGGCGCTGGTGCGCTGCCATGCCGGCGTGAGCCAGCGGTGGATCGGCTCCAGGCCGCCGTAGGCCTTGTAGAGCCCGCCGATCAGGGCCTCGCAGGCCTCGGCCCGGAGCGTGCCGGCAGCGGTGCGATCACCCCGGGCGGTGGCGCCGATCCGCACAGCCTGGTCAATGCCGATCGCCTCACCCAGCTCCGCCAGCCAGCGGTCGCTCACCAGATGGGAGCGCAGGGCGGAGCGCTCGCCCACGCTGAGTTGTGGGTGCTGCCGCTCGATGTATTCACTGGCGGCCAGCCGCAGCACGGCATCGCCGAGGAACTCCAGCTGCTCGTGGTTGATCGCCAGACCGGCGGAGGTGTGTGTGAGCGCCTCATCCAGCGGCTGCAAGGCCTCCGGCAGCGTGCCGGCCGGTGCCTCCAGGCCGAGCCGCTCCAGCAGATCCAGCAGGCAGCGGGCGCGGGCGTCGCTGATCGGTGGCTGCGGCATGGGGTGTTCTCAGCTCCTGGAGCAGATCACGATCGAGGCGTTGGCCTCGCTGCAGCGCATGCCGCTGGCTTCGGCGTCGCCGATCACCTGCTCCATCCGCGACCCCACCTTGCTGCGCCCCGCGGCTTTGAGCTTGCCGCCGATGTTGATCGGCACATCCGCGGCGGGCAGCACGATCCAGTCGTACTGATCGATGGGCTCATAGCCCTTGCCCTTCTTTTCGATTTGCCGGATCGTCTGGCGGCCGGCCATGTGGGCGGCGTAATTGGCGATGGTGAGCACCGGGGCATCGGCCGGAATCACCCGTTTGGCCTGCTGGAAGTGCACCGCCTCCTGCAGGCGTGGCAGGTAGCGGGCGCTGTAGTAGCCGATCCGGCCGTAGCCGAGCAGGGCTGCTGTGGCGAGCAGAGCTGTGATCGCCAGGATGCGTTTGCCGTGCAGCCGCATCGCCGTGGGCGCCGTGCTCATGGCATCGATGCAGCCGGCGATCAGAAAGGCCAGGATCCCCACGGAGTAGTGGTGATTCAGCTCTCGCTGGATGCTGGAGGCGGAGATCAGGTTGGTGAGATAGATCGGGCTGGCTCCCAGCAGTGCCGGCCAGGAGCGCAGCCGCAGCAGAGCCAGGAACGGCAGCGACAGTCCGAGGGTGTAGAGCAGGATCGATTCCGGCGACACCTCGGTGAAGATCGTCCAGGGACGGGTGAGCAGCGTGGTGAGGATCTCCAGCTTGCTGCTGCCCAGGTAGCCCAGGCGGATGTTCACGTGGTCGCCGCCGGCGGAGGAGAGCTCCGTGGCGATCAGCCACCAGGCCAGGGAGAGGCCTGCGGTGATGCCGGCCCGGGTCCGTTGACCCCGCACCAGCGCATAGAGGGCCAGCCCGAAGCCGAACAGGGCCTGGGCGTTCTTGGCGAACAGGGTGAGCAGCAGGGAGGGGTAGTAGAGCCAGCGCCGCCGCTGGGTGGTTTCCGTGATGGCGAGCAGCATCAGCGGCAGGGTGAGCACATCCGGGTGGAAATCACCCCGGTTCACCAGGAAGCTGTAGGGGTTGAGCGTGATCGCGATCGCCAGCGCCCAGGTGAGCCGCGGCGCGATGTTCCGGCGCCGGCACAGTTCCGCGCTCAGGGCCGGCAGCGATCCCAGCGCCAGCGATTGCAGCCCAAACAGGGTGTAGGCGTTCGGCTGCAGCTTGTAGACCAGCGCGATCGGCAGCAGCAGCAGCGAGAAGTGGTCCTGCAGCGGCGTGATGTCCCGCAGGCTGCTGATGCCGTTGATCCGCCCGTTGGCGATCAGCCAGTTGAACTGTTCAAAGATGCCCAGATCCCACACCTGCGATCCCAGCAGGAAGTGCTGAAAGGCGGTGCTGGCGAACAGGATCAGGCTGTAGACGCCCGAGAGGATCAGGAAGGGCCGCAGCGTCCGGGGCGGCCGCAGGGCCGAACGCGCCGAGTCCGTCATGGTGTGGCGTGACCAGTCAGAGAGGAGGGTGAAAGCAGGACGTAAGCCGGGTTCTGTTCTCCGCTTGCGCGGGGGTGATCATCTGTCTGGGACCACCGTTACCGGTGGCCTCGAGCGGCGCGCTTGTGTCGGGACGGGTGTCATGGCCAACCGTTGTCCCTGGGCCTTGCTCCCAGCCGGGGTTTACCGAGCCAGCACCTCTCGATGCTGCTGGTGCGCTCTTACCGCACCTTTGCACCCTTGCCTGTGCCGGCGAACCGGCCATCGGCGGTGTGTTTCTGTGGCACTCTCCTCACGGTCACCCGCACTGGGCGTTACCCAGCAAGCCTGGCCATTGGGGAGCCCGGACTTTCCTCAACCGGCGCGGACGCCGATTGCGATCACCTCGCCTGCTTTCAGGCCCCATAATGGCCTGCTGAGGGGCTGTAGCTCAGCCGGATAGAGCGACGGTTTCCTAAACCGTAGGTCGT
>CAJXSQ010000133.1 GCA_913061215.1 uncultured Synechococcus sp.
GCGATCGGGCCCCCACGCTCGTGCAGGAGGAGCTGGTGGCGCAGATGCAGCCGGGCTCGGTGATCGTGGATGTGGCGATCGACCAGGGCGGTTGCATCGCCACCAGCCGCGAAACCACCCACACCGATCCGGTGGTGACCATCCACGGCGTGCAGCACTACGCCGTGGGCAACATGCCCGGCGCCGTTCCTTTCACGTCCACAGAAGCGCTGGTGAGTGTCACCCTGCCCTACGTGCTGGCGGTGGCCGGTCGGGGCCTGGTGGAAGCCGTCACCGAACGGCCCGAACTCGTGTCCGGCCTGAACACCGTGGCCGGTGCCGTGTGCCACCCCGGCGTGGCCAAGGCCCTGGGGCTGCCCACGCGCCATCCGATGGCCTGCCTGCACTGAGCACGCAAACCTGAAGACATCCCGAGCAGGCTGCAGACCAGTCGAGCCAGTGTCCATAGGCTGAAGCCATGGCCTATTGCCGCGCTCGTGTTCCATGCCCATGCCCGGGCTCGCCGGGGGAGCGGCTGAGGCCGTTGCTGGAGCAGCTTGGGCTGGTGGTGGAACAGCCGGATCAGGGCACGCTGCTGGCGTTTGAGCCACGGCACGAGAGCCACGGCCGCAACGATGCGGTGCGCGTCTGGGCCGACTGGAGCAACAGTGCCAGCAGCGGTGCGCTCTGGCTGGAAACCCTGAGCGGCGAACGCCCGAACCGCGCCGACAGCCGCTGCGCCGCGCTGCTGGAGCGGATCCGCACCGGGCTCAGTCGCTGAGCTCCAGCGCTTCCAGATACAGCCAAGGGCCAGCGAGAGAGCCACCAGAGCGCCCGAAGCGCGAGCGCTCACGCAGCACACCCCGCTGGCCTCCAGCGCTGTAGTGCGCCTCAAACGTCACGGTGCCCTCCAGATCACCGGGTCCACCGGCTTCCGTGGCCAGCAGCACCAGCCGCCGCCAGCGCAGCTGCCGGCAGGTGGCTTCCAGAGAACGGCGGCGTTGCAGCAGCGGTTCCTCGGAGGGCTGGGTGCGCAGCAGGTGCTCCACCTCTCCAAGAGCAAAGGCGCTGTAGCGGGAGCGCATCAGCTGTTCGGCGGTCTGCGCCATGCGCTCCTGCCGGTGCAACGGCCGGCAACAGCTGCCATAGCTGCCCCCACCGCAGGGGCAGGGTTGCTCGGGCCTGAGGCCACGGGTGCCAAAGCCGGCCATCAGAGCTGCTGGCTGAGTGAAGGCAACGGCCGCTGCAAGGCAGCAGGAGACACCCCCTCCCGCAGGGCCAGCACCAGGCCTGCGGCCTCGGCGTAGCTGGCGGCAGGCAACACCCGCAACCCAAGCGCTTCGGCCGTTACATCGAGCAGGCAGGGGTTATCCACGGCGATCAGCGGGATGCCGCGCTCGGCGCAAGCCAGCACAGCCGCACCACCGAGGGCTCCCGCCGGCGCGATCACGGCACCCACGCCATCGATCGCCAGCGTGGGCGCGGCGCCGGCGGCCCCGGCAACGGCTGCAGGCAGCAGATCCGGGGCCCGACTCAGCCCCACCAGCACGCAAGGCAGGAAGGTGAAGCCCAGCTCCTCACCGGCGGCGCGGGGGTCGAGAGCCGGATCCAGCGGCAATGGGCTGAGGGCCGGTGCATGGGCGCAGGGCAGGCCCAGATGGCGGCTGAGCAGATGGCTGATCACCGCTTCCGCCCCGGCCAGGGCATCCACGCCACTGCCCTGGCGATAGGCGGCGAGGGCTTCACTGCCTGGATCATCCGGGAAGCGGGCCACCACGGCGATGGCGGTGGCGCCGGCATCCCGCAGCTGCTCCCCGGCCCGCAGCAACGCATCCGGGCGCCCCAGACGCCCCCAGCTCGCGCCGCTCGCACCAAGGCTGAGGCTCACATCCAGGGGAGCGTCGGTGGTCAGCACCGGACCGATATCGAGCCCCAGCGTGGCCCGGCAACCATCCGCCACCTGCAGGTGGCGCTGACGCAGCTCAGGCTCGATGCCGGCGTCGAACAACAAACCAACCCGCTGGCGGCGCACCGGGCGCAGCAGCAGCTCACCGGCCGCAAAGCGATCGAGGCTGGAGCCCTCCACGTAGTGGATACGCGGATCGCTCCAGTAGAGCGCCGCCCCGTTCATCACATTCGGATGGGTGATCAGGCAGCCGCTGGCCGCCGCCAGCAACCGCGCCGCCGGCAGGGCATCACCGGCATAACCACCCACCGCACAGCCGATGCCCGTGGGGATCACCAGCAGGGTGGGCAGCGGAGCGGCAGAGCTCATGCCGGCAGCGCGCCACTGCGGCTGAGCACCACCGCCTCGATCTGCAGCTGCCCCGGCTGAGGCACCGCCGTGATCGCCCAGCGCAGGGGCTCTCCATGGCAGGCCAGTGCAGCCTGGATCTGCGCCAGCAGTGGCCCGGGCTGGCGCTCGAGCTGCAGCAGCACCGGTTTCAGCTCAGCGCTGCTCACTTCTGGTATTGGCCGAACTGCGCCTCGTAGAGCGCATCCTCCTGGCCGGCGGTGAGTTTGAGATCGCTGCGGGGGAAGGCCACGCACAGCAGCGCATAGCCCTGCTCCTGCAGTTCGGCCTTCACGCCCATGGCATCGGGTTGGTGCACCGTGCCCTCATGGATGCGGGCGGCGCAGGTGGTGCACACGCCGGAGCAGCAGGAGCTCGGCAGATCCACACCGGCGGCCTCCGCGGCGGCCAACACCGTCTGCTCAGGGCTGCAGCTGAAGCTGTGGCTGGTGCCGTTGATCTCGCAGACCACGGTGAAGGTGTCGCTCATGGGACGCAGCAGCAGCTGGGTTCGTGGCCGTTCATTGTCCCGGATCGCGGGGCCTCGCTAACGCGGCGGCGCCAGTTCGCTCCACTGAGCCGGATGGGGCGCCAGGTATTCCGGTGGTGCAGGCTCACCCGGCTGCGCCAACGGGGCCGAGAGCGCCAGATCAAAGGCGAGCGAGAGGCGCAGATCGTCCTCATCCTCGTTGGCGGTGACGGCGTGATCCGTGCCGGCCGGAAACAGCACCAGCAGACCCGCCTGCGGAGCCACATCCAGCCAGGGGGCATTCCACTGCCGGCCGCCCGGCGAACCCGGATCGATCGGCCCGCCGTGGCCCACCGCCAGCCCCGGCACCAGTTCATTCGGTTGGCGCGCAGGAAAGAGCCGCAGGCAACCGCTGCGGCCACTGCCATCCCCGTTCAGATAGAGCACCGCACTGAGGTGAGCATTGGGATGGTGATGCCGCCCCACCACCTGCCCCGCCTCGCTCACCACCGGCCAGGACCGCTGGATGTGCAACGCCACGCTGCCGGCCCGGAAACCGAGCTGCTCGAGATAGATCCAGGCCTGCCGCTCCACCTCAGCGCTGATGGCCGCAAAAGCCGCGACGCGATGCAGTTGCCAGATGCCATTGATGTCGCCCGTCCAGGCGCAACCCGGCTCCGGATTGCCCTGCGCATCACCACGCAGCGCCAGCACCTCCTGCATCAACAACGCCAGATCCCACGGATCCAGCCGCAACTGCACCCGCGCCAACGCCAGTGGAAACAACCCCTGCAGTTCCATGCTCACGCACCGCTGCTCTTCATCCTCCCCGCCAACACGCCCCCACGCCCAGCCAGCAAAAAACCTCGCCAGGAAGGTCGTATCCGCAAAGCGGCGACGACCGACCGGCGAGGCTTTTTGCTGGCTGCGGGAGCTCAGGCCATGGCAGCCGCGCCACCCACCACTTCCAGGATCTCCTGGGTAAT
>CAJXSQ010000134.1 GCA_913061215.1 uncultured Synechococcus sp.
CCGATGTGGTGGCGCAGGCGATGAAGGCCTGGGCCACCAGTCGCGGGGCGCTCTATTACGCCCACGTGTTCTATCCGCTCACCAACCTCACCGCCGAGAAGCACGACGGCTTCATCGCCCCCCAGAGCGATGGCACGGTGATCAGCGAATTCACCGGCAAGCTGCTGGTGCAGGGCGAACCGGATGGTTCCTCCTTCCCCAACGGCGGCATCCGCTCCACCTTCGAGGCCCGCGGCTACACCGCCTGGGATGTGACCAGCCCGGCCTACCTGATGCAGACCCCCAACGGGCTCACCCTCTGCATCCCCACGGTGTTCGTGTCGTGGACCGGCGAGGCGCTCGACAAGAAGACCCCGCTGCTGCGCTCCAACGCGGCGATGGATCAGCAGGCGCGGCGGTTGCTGGCGCTGCTCGGTGAAACGGACATCGCTCCGGTGAACTCCAGCTGCGGCGCCGAGCAGGAGTATTTCCTCGTGGATGCGGCCTTCACCGCCCTGCGTCCCGATCTGCAGCTGGCGGGGCGCACCCTGTTCGGAGCACCGCCGGCCAAGGGGCAGCAATTCGACGACCACTACTTCGGCGCCATCCCCGAGCGGGTGCAGGTGTTCATGCAGGACGTGGAGGAGCAGCTCTACCGGCTCGGCATCCCCGCCAAGACCCGCCACAACGAAGTGGCACCGGGCCAGTTCGAGATCGCACCCTTCCACGAGGCGGCGAATGTGGCCACCGATCACCAGCAGCTGATCATGACGGTGCTCAAAGCCACCGCCAAGAAGCATGGTCTGAGCTGCCTGCTGCACGAGAAACCGTTCGCCGGGGTGAACGGCAGCGGCAAACACGTGAACTGGTCGATCGGCAACAGCACCCAGGGCAACCTGCTCGATCCCGGCAGCACCCCGCACGACAACCTGCAGTTTCTGCTGTTCTGCGGCGCTGTGATCCGTGGTGTGCATCGCTTCGGGCCGCTGATGCGCGCTGCCATCGCCACCGCCAGCAACGATCACCGCCTCGGCGCCAACGAGGCCCCACCGGCGATCATCTCGGTGTACCTCGGCAGCCAGCTCGAGGATGTGTTCGGCCAGATCCGCAGCGGCAAGCTGGAGGGATCGGCCAAGGCGGCACTGATGTCGCTGGGGGTGGACACCCTGCCGGATCTGAACAAGGACCCCGGCGATCGCAACCGCACCTCGCCGTTCGCCTTCACCGGCAACCGCTTCGAGTTCCGCGCGGTGGGATCGGGCCAATCAGTGGCGGGCCCGCTGGTGGTGCTCAACACGATCCTGGCCGATTCGATCCAATGGGTGGCCGATCAACTTGAGGAGAAGCTCAACAGCGGCGTTCCCCTGGAGGAGGCGGCCTTCGCGGTGCTCAAGCGCACGATGGAGGAGCACGGCGCCGTGGTGTTCGGCGGCGACGGCTACTCGAGCGAGTGGCATGAACGGGCTGTGCAGGAGCGGGGGCTGGAGAACCTGCGCACCACCGCCGATGCCCTGCCGGTGCTGCGCCGGCCGGAGATCCGCGAGCTGTTCGAGCGCACCGGCGTGCTCAGCCCGGTGGAACTGGACAGCCGCTTTGAGGTGTATGCCGAGCAGTACATCCTGGCGATCGAGGTGGAGGCCCGGCTCAGCCTGCGCATGGCGCGCACCCAGATCTATCCGGCGGTGATGAGCGCCCTGGATCAACTGGTGTGCTCGCTCCGCGATCAGGAGAGCCTCGGCCTGAGCACCGATCGCAGCATGGCGGAGCAGATGGCAGGCCTCAACCGGCTGCTGCTGCAGCACTGCCAGGCCCTGGAGGCGGCGATCACCCAGGCGCCCCACGGCGTGGAGGAGCACCTGCGCTACTGCGCCGACACGCTGCTGCCGCTGATGGGCCAGATCCGCAGCGCCGCCGATGGTCTGGAAGCCCTGGTGGACGATGGCCTCTGGCCGCTGCCCACGTACCAGGAGATGCTGTTCGTGCGCTGAAGCAGGCCCGATCAGCGCGGGTACGCTGGCGATTGCGCCCGATCTCGCCTTGTTGCGACTGGCACGCCACCGTTTCGCGCTGATCCTGGCCGCCCTGGTGCTCGGGGGCCTGGGCACGCTCTCGGTGCTCACCTATCTGCGTGCCCGTGCGTTGATCGAGCAGCAGACCACCAGCCGGACCCTGCCGCTCACCAGCGATGCCGTGGCGAGCGGCATCGAGCAGGAGCTGCTCCAACCCGTTCTGGCCTCGCGCCTGATGGCCGACAACAAACTGCTGGAAAGCAGCCTCAGCCGGGATCAGGACAACAGCACTGTTTTACGCACGCTCCTCCAGCGCATCCAGCAACGCACCAACGCGGCCACGGCCTTTCTGGTTTCAGAAGCAACACGGCAGTATCACCACTCCAGCGGCGTCATCAAGACACTGAGCCCGGACGATCCGCAGGATGACTGGTATCAGCGCTTCGTGAGCAGTGGTGAACAGCTGGAACTGAACATCGATCGCGATACAGCTGATCCAAGCCGCCGCACCGCCTTCATCAATGTCCGCGTTGATGACGATGCAGGGAAGCTGCTGGGCGTGACCGGCGTCGGCCTGGATATCCGTGATCTTGAGCAGATGCTGCGGCGCTATGAAACGACCTACGGCGTGAGAATCCTGCTGGTGAACTCCGATGGCAGGATTCTGCTGGCCTCCGATCAGAGCAGTGGCCAGCTGCAGCAACAACCCCTGATCGGCGCCGAAAGCGCCAGGATCCTGAGCGCTTCCGACCTGTCGCTACGCCTGGGAAGCCACGGGGACGATCTCTATGTGCGCGCCACCAGGATTCCTGAGTTGGACCTCTCGCTGCTGGTGCTGCAGGAACAGAGCCCCGAGCAGGCGGCTTTTCACCAGCTGCTGATCCAGAACCTGGCTGCTGCCTTGCTGATCAGCGTGGTGCTGATCATCCTGGCCCAGGCCACCCTCGGGCGCGATCAAAAGCAGCTGGAAACCATCGCCCGCACCGACAAGCTCACCGGCCTGCTCAACCGTCGCCAGTTCGAGCACAGCTTCGCCGACCTCAGCCAGCGTGCCGAGCGCAGTGGAAGCTCTCTGGCTGCCGTGGTGATGGACATTGATCATTTCAAGCGGGTGAATGACACCCATGGGCATCCAGTGGGTGATGCGGTGCTCCGGCATGTGAGCCATCGCATCGCCAGCCAGGTGCGGGAGAGCGACCCGCTGTTCCGCTGGGGGGGCGAGGAATTCCTGCTGCTGCTGTTTGGGTGCGACCAGCGCATGGCGCTGGAGCGCCTGGAAGCGATCCGTGCCGATCTGCGGGCCCATCCGTTGGAACGGGGCCAGCTCCAACTGCCTGTGACCCTCAGCTTCGGGCTCACCCTGCACCGCCCTGGAGAATCGAGCGCGGCCCTGGTGCAACGGGCCGACGCAGCGCTGTACACCGCCAAGCGCGAAGGGCGGGATCGCATCTGCAGCCTTGATCCCGGCAACGACGGCAACACCCCTTAACAGGCGCGCAATCTTTCGTTACAGTCCTGCCACCAGCCGCTGGATGCCTGCGTGGTCGCCACCATCGCCATCGATGTTGCAAGCCTGCTGTTTGGCCTGCCGCTGCGCCAGGTGGCATCGGCCGTACGGCTGCTCGGCGGCATGATCAACGCCCGCACAGCTGGCGCAGCTCCCGCATTGGGGCACCTGCCTGCGGGGGCGCACCGC
>CAJXSQ010000135.1 GCA_913061215.1 uncultured Synechococcus sp.
AGGCGCATTGCCATAGAGGCTCAGGTTCACGCGCAGCTCCGTGGTGTTGGCCGCGGCCTCGGTGGCCTCATGTTTCAAGCTCAGGTCGCTCTGCACCACCAGCAGGCTGAGCTTCTCCAGCGCCCGCAGGAAGGCCAGCAACTGCGGGCCGCTGCCCCTGGCAGTGAGCAGCAGCGAGGTTTTCTGCAGACCCGGTGCCAGCAGAGGATCAGCGGGCGGTGCAGGCGTCTTGTCCTTGTCCTTGCCGGCGGCCGGCTTGGCTTTGGCCTCCGGCGCTGCCGTGGTGATCGGCTCGTAGCCATCGAGGACAACACCGGTGCGCTGCGCCTCAGCACTGAGCTGAGCCATGAACGTGTTGATCTCGCCGCTGCCGGCGATCAGGCCGAGGATCTGCCGGCGCCGTTGCTCGGCCTGCTCAACGGTGTCGCTCAGCTTGAGCAGCTGGGCCCGCAACAACGGCAGGCGCTGGCGCTGCTCCGCCAGTTGCTCCAGCTCCCGCTGATCGCTCTGCAGGCGCTGCCAGGCGGGCCAGAGCAGCACAGCAACGCAACCCAGGCTCACCAGCGCTCCAGCCACAGCCGGGATCCCCAGCAACAACCACTCCCGTTTGATGCCACGCGCTGATACAGCCTGGAGATTGGTCACGGCAGCACCCCCGCCCGCTGCAGGATGCGCAGCCGCTGCAGCATGCCCTCGGCGCCGAGCCGTTGCAGCACCTGCAGCTGCTCGGCCGCCGGCATGGTGGCGAACGCCGCCGTGAGCTCCCAGCTCACCGGCTCCGCCGCACCCTTGCTGCCATCGCGGCTGAGCTTGATCACCTTCACCTCCGAGGCCTCGAACAACGGGGATTCCGCCAGCAGCAGGCTCAGGGCATTCACCCGGCGGAACGCCTGCGGATCCACGGCCACACCTTTGAGCTTCAGGCTCTCGCCCTGCACCTGCACATCGGTGAGCTGCACCCCCTGCGGGGTGATCGCGGCCAGCTGAGCCAGGAGCGCCGATCCCGACGACACAGCCACCAGCCCCTTGGCGAGGCCCTCATTGCTGCGCTGCAGTCCGCTGAGCTTGCGCCGCTCAGCCAGCGCTCTGGTTTCGAGCATCTGCACCTGCGCCGGAATCCCCCGCAGCCCCTGGAGCTGCTGATTCACCTGGGTCTGCCGCCAGAGCAGCAAACCCCACCCCACCAACACTGCCGCGAGCAGGCCGCCGCCCACCAATCCGCCACGGGTGAGCAGTCCCCGCGAGGACACCAGCGGCGCCGCAGCCGGAGGCAACCCCCGCTCCAGCCGCCGCTGGCGCAGCAGATCCCAGTCGCTCTCCAGCCAGCTGGGTGTGCTCATCGCACCCGCTCTCCTGCCGCCAGGCCCCAGAGGGCAGCCTCCACGCCTGGCAGATCCAGCGGGAGCACCGGGCAACCCAACCAGTCCGGCAGCAGCTCATTCAGCTCCTGCACCAGCGCTTCCGCGCCCACCACCGTGCAAGCCACAGGGGCGTGACGCTGACGCCACTGCTGCAGCGCCGCGGCCAGGGCCTCCCTGTCGTCCGCCCCGGGCAACGGCCACTCCCCCAGGGGCTGCCCCTGATCGAGGGCCAGCAGCCAGCTCTGATCCGGCTCGAGCTGCAGCAACGCCTGCACCCCTTTCCCCAGCTGGGGTTTCACCGCGCGCCAGAGGCAGATGGGCAGCGCCTCCAGGCCGTCCAGCGCCACGCCCGCCTGGCTGAACACCTCGATCCAGGCTTCCAGCACAGTCCGCTGCGCTGCCACCAGCACGGAACGCGGCGGATCCCCGAGCAAGGGATCGAGCAGCAGATCCGCATCCTGCAGCAGCCAGGGCAACCCCAGTTCATCCTGCTGCTGGCGCACGAGCAGTTCCGGTTGCTCGGGCCAGGCGGCTCCAGGCCACTCGATCAGCCGCCAGGCCGTGGCTGCCCGCGGCAGCACCGCCTTCACACGGGCAGCGGGATAGCCGCGCTCCACCAGCAGGTCGCCCAGCAGATCACCAAGCGCCTCCGCCAGCAGCGGCTCGCCATTCACACACAGGCCTGGGGGCAAGGGCACCCGCTCCTGCCAGGCGATGCGCTCCCCCTCGAGCACCATCGCGCTGAGGGCCTGATCCTCCAGCTGCAGGTACACACGCCGCGGAAACAGCCAGCTGTTCAGGGGTGCGAGCCGATCCTGAAGCCCTGAGAGCACCACCGCAGCTCAGCTGCTCACTGCCCGCAAGCTATCGCCTATCGCCAGCCCACGCCGCTGCCCACCGCCTCGCTGATGCTGCGGAAGCCGTGGCGATCGAGCTGCTGGCTGATCCCCTCGAGGATCGCCGGCACCAGCTGGGGGCCTTCGTAGATCCAGCCGGTGTAGAGCTGAATCAGCGAGGCGCCGGCGCTGATGCGCTCCCAGGCCGCCTCGGGTGAATCGATGCCGCCCACACCGATCAGCGGCAGCCCCGGGCCGGCCACCACCCGCAGGCGGCGCAGCACCTCCAGGGCCCGCGCCCGCAGGGGCGCGCCACTGAGCCCGCCGGCTTCCTCCGCCAGGGTGCGGCCGGTCTGCACGAGGCGGCGTTGCTCCAGGCCCAGGCGGTTGAGGCTGGTGTTCACGGCGATCACCCCGGCCAGGCCTTCCTCGTAGGCGAGGCGGGCGATGGCATCGATCGCTTCATCCTCGAGATCGGGGGCGATCTTCACCAGCAGGGGCGGGCAGGCCGGCAGACGCCGCAGCCGCTCCACCAGGCGCCGCAGCTGGGCATCGTCCTGCAGCTCCCGCAGGCCGGGGGTGTTGGGGGAGCTCACATTGATCACGGCGTAATCCGCCAGGGGCGCCAGCAGCTCCAGGGAGGAGGCGTAGTCGTCGGGCGCCTGCTCCAGCGGTGTGATCTTGGATTTGCCCAGATTGATGCCGAGCACCGCCGGCCGCTGCCCCACCGGCGGCAGTGCCTGGCGCTCCAGGGTGCGGCGGGCCGCCTGGGCGCCGCTGTTGTTGAAGCCCATGCGGTTGAGCGCCGCCCGCTCCGCCGCCAGCCGGAACAGGCGCGGTTTGGGGTTGCCGGGCTGGGCGTGCCAGGTGATCGTGCCCACCTCGGCGAAGCCGAAACCGAACAGGTGCCAGATGCCGGCCGCCACGGCGTTCTTATCAAAACCAGCGGCCAGGCCCACCGGGTTGCGGAAGCGGCAGCCGAACAGCGTTTGCTCCAGGCGCAGATCACGCACCTCCAGCTCGGCCGCCAGCCCGGCCAGGCTGCCGCTCACCAGCGGCCAGTTGCGCCGCAGCGAAGCCTGGCCCAGGGCCTGGAGGGTGAGCTGGCTGAGCTGCTCGGCATCCGCACCCTCATCGCGGCTGAGCAGCGGGCCAACAAAACGTTGGTAGAGGGCTCCGGTGCCGAGTTCAGCCATCCCGATTGCGCTCCGCCTCTCCCGATCCTGCCGCCTCACGGGCCAGGCGCCAGCGTCCCTCGCCAGCCGGGATCACCTGCCAGTCGCGCCAGCGCCAGGGCTTGGTGCGGGCTTCCAGGGTTTTCAGCGGCTTCTCCACCAGCTGGGCCAGCTCGGGCAGGCTGAGGCCGTAGCCGCCTTCCGCCAGGCGATCGGCCAGCTCCAGGCGGGTGAGCAGCTGCTGCAGCGCCGGCGGGGC
>CAJXSQ010000136.1 GCA_913061215.1 uncultured Synechococcus sp.
AAAATGGGTCGTCTGAGATTCGAACTCAGGACCAATCGGTTAAAAGCCGAGTGCTCTACCGCTGAGCTAACGACCCGCCCGGAGCTGGAGAACCAGGTTTCGGGGGTGGCCCTCTCGGGCACCAAGAGAACGTATCACCCGGAGGGGGCGCCCTCCAACCGCTCCCAGAATGGCTTCGGTTTCTGCACCGCCATGACCGCCGCTCCCTGGCCTGAACCCACGGTTCACCCCGACGCCTGGGTGGCCGATTCGGCCGTGCTGATCGGCGATGTGCACCTCGCCGCTGGGGCCAGCCTCTGGCCCACGGCCGTGGCCCGCGGCGACGTGTGTGCGATCACGATCGGCGAGGGCAGCAACGTGCAGGACGGCGCCGTGCTCCACGGCGATCCGGGCCAGCCGGTGAGCATCGGCGCCGACGTGACCATCGGCCACCGCGCCGTGGTGCATGGCGCCACCCTGGAGGACGGCTGCCTGATCGGCATCGGCGCCGTGGTGCTCAATGGCGTCACCGTGGGGGCTGGCGCCCTGGTGGCGGCCGGATCCGTGGTCACCAAGGACGTGCCACCCCGAGCCCTGGTGATGGGCGCTCCAGCCCAGCTCAAACGCGAGCTGAGCGAAGAACAGGCCGCTGAGCAGCGCGAACATGCCCGCCGCTACCGCCAGCTGGCGATGGCCCACGCCGGCCGCGCCTGAATTGCTGCGAAATCAGTCAACCAGCGCAAGAGCTCACTGCGAGCGGCGCACAGTCCGTAAGATCACCACACGAATCTCTTCCGATCACCCAGCCATGGACGCACGGCTCCTGCTTGTTGTGACCCCGATCCTTCTGGCCGCTGGCTGGGCTGTGTTCAACATCGGCCGCGCCGCCGTGGGCCAGCTGCAGCTGATGCTCAAGCGCGCCAACGGCTGATTCAGCGCCTGCTGAGCCCCGCAAGCCCCCGCTGCAGCGGGGGCTTTGTTGTGTGAGGGCCCGCTCAGGCTCACTGGCCGAAGGCCACCTGGCAGGCCGCGTTGAGCAGCTGGGCTTCATCGGCGTTCTGGGGCGGCGCGCCGTTGAGGGTCCCGGCCCGGCAGTCCGCCTGGTAGCTGAGCGTGCTCGAGCCGTCGTCAGCCTGGAAGCTCACCACGTCGCCGTTGGCCTGCACCGAGCTGTAGTACAGCGAATAGTCGGAGTCGGGCACCACGATGTAGCTGGTCTGGTTGCTCACAGCGCTGTCCACCAGGCTGTCGATCACCGCGAAGGTGGCCAGGGTGCCCACGCCCCAGGCGGCGGCCCGGCCGGGCCACCAGCCCCAGTTGTTCCAGGTGCTGCCGCCGTACCAGCCGTAGCGCCAGGGCCGGTTGGTAGCCCAGTTGTTGTTCACCCAGTTGGGCCGGTTGCGATCCCAGGTGTTGATCGCCTTGCGGCGGGTCTTGTTGCGATCGCTGACGCGGTCGGTTCGGTTGGTCTGGCGCAGGTCGGTGCGGGTGGTGCGGCCGCTCTGGCGGACGTCCACGCGATCGGTGCGCCCGGTCTGACGGTTGAACTGACGGTCGACCTGGCGGTTACCGCTGAACTGGCGATTGCCACTCGCTCGGCGGCTACCACCGCCGCTGAACGAGGAGAAGCCGGTGCGGGCGCCACTGCCGCGGCTGCGGGAGCGCCCACCGGCACGCCCACCACCGCCGCGGGCACGGGCTACCTCCATGGCGACCGGTTCACCTTCAGCCACAGCCGCCCGCAGCGCCAGCGGTTGCAGCCACAGGCTCAGGCCCAGCCCCAGAACCGGGGCCAGTCGCAACACACGTTTCATCGTCCGATGGCCTCCAACAGGCGACGGCAACCGTCGTCAAAACAGGCAACATCCACCCGGCCGTCCGGGTTGAACGCCAGGCCCACCGTGTCGCGCTGCTCAAACGCCGACCCCCGCGCATCGGCCTTCACATCGGCGAGGAAGGTGGGGTTCACCACGCAGAAGGCGCGGTCGTTGAAGCAGAGCTCATTGGTGGGAAAGCTGATCCAGGCGTTGCGCACCGAACTCCAGGGATCGCCGTCGCCCTTGCGGCCCTCAATGCGCACGTAGGGGGCATCAAGGATGCGGTAGCTGATGGTGCGGGCGCCGAGGCGATGGCGGTATTCGGTGGTGTTGTCCACCTCCACCGCCTCCACCTGGCAGGGCTGCGGTTGGCCGCTGCCGAGCGTGCAGGTGGTGTCGAGGCTGTAGATCACCTCCGTTTCCGCCCGCACCGGGCTCCACGCCAGCGCCACCCATCCCAGCGCCGAGCCGAGCAGCAGCAGCACAGGTCTGTTCATCCCAGAGACGGCGAGCAGGTTCCCGAAACCTGAACACGGCGCCGTGGATCGTCAAGCGCCGGCGCGGGCAGTGCGGCTGTGTTGACGCTCGATCGCTGCGTGGTCAGGTTGAGCGCATCACCGCTTCGATCCGATGGCCAAGGCCAGGGACACCGTGAAATCGATTGCCCGCAGCAATCGCCGCTTCACGCGCGAACTGAACCGCTGGAACAACTACCTCGCCGATGGCGACTGGCGGCCGAGCTACCACAGCATGAGCTATGTGGACGACGACGAGATCATCAATGCCGGCGGCGACAAGACCTTCCGCGACGCACGCAACTACCGGCTCGACTTCGACGTGCTCACCAATGGCCAGCTCTCGGCCACCCGCACCTTCAGCAAGGACGGCACCACCTACAGCCAGGACTACATCGGCATGGTGGATCCCTGGGCCAAGGAATTCCTGATGTGGAGTGTGGACGGCACCGATCAGATGCTCGGCACCCTCACCCCCGAGGAGGATGCCTTCACCATCCTGCTGGCCGGCCCCGGGCACATCTGGGATCGGGTGTATGCCACGGTGAACTTCGTGGATGTGAGCTGAGCGGCAGCGCAAGGCGTTATTGCTGGAGCAAGCGCGCCGCCTATTGAATGTTCATTGATTCTGTTCTGATGCGATGACCAAATCCAGAGGAAAAGCCAAGAGCATTGCCCGTGCAAGCCGTCAGTTCAAACGCGAACAGCGCCGCTGGAACAACATTCTCGCGGATGGTGACTGGCAGACGTCTGATCACAGCGCAAGCGTGTGGGAGAACGATGAGATCATTCATTTTGGCGGCGACAACTTCAGGGAGGCCATCAGCTACGAGATCGACTTCGACGCTCTCAGTAACGGTCATCTCACAGCCACGCGAACAGCCATCGGCCGTGATGGCGTGAAATACAGCGCTGATTTTGTCGGCACGGTCGACCCTTGGACCGGCGACTTTGTGCTCAGCGGCGAGGTCGGCCACATGATTTTTGGCAGCCTCTCACCCGACAAGGACGCGCTGACCTTGCGATTGGTTGGCGCAGGGCAATGGGACGATCAGTTCGTTGCCACCATTCAGCTCGTGGACGTGAGCTGAACGGTTGGTGCCCCAAGCAACCCGGCGCAGTGGTTAGCTGAAGTGAAGCTGAACAGGCGCGATGCAGGCCGGAACCCCCGCAACCCCAGGCGTGCTGGTGATCGGCGCCGGCCTGGCCGGCACTGAGGCCGCCTGGCAGATCGCCAGCGCCG
>CAJXSQ010000137.1 GCA_913061215.1 uncultured Synechococcus sp.
CCATTCGAGAAGCACTTGGCAGCTTGCAGGGCTCTGCTCTCGCTCAGTTCAGCAGCGGCACCAGCTCCGCCACGGCCTCGTTGCCGCCGAGCCCCAGGGGCTGACCGCTGCCGGTGTCGTCCTCGGCTTCGAGTTCGGCGGTATCCAGCCGCAGGCTGCGGCCGTCGCTGAGCACGGCGGCCACCACGGGGCTGCGGTCTTCGCGCAGATCGATCAGTTGGTCGCCGCGCTCGGCGAAGCGCACGCCGATCTGGCCCAGGTCGCCGCGTTGGCAGCGGCGCAGGCTGTTCACCGCCAGGCGCTTGAGCTGGCCGGCGCGGCTGGCCAGCAGCACGCAGCCGTCGGCGGCCACGCCGGCGGCGCCCACCACTGCTTCACCGGGGAGCAGCCGCAGCAGCACCGGGCCCTGGGCGTTGCGGCCCATCACCGGCAGGTTGGCCTCGTTCACCGCCAGTCGCAGCATGCGGCCGGTGGAGCTGGCCACCACCAGCTCCTGGTCGTCGCGGCAGAGCACCACGCGCTGGAGGGTCACGCCGTCCTTGAGCTTGAGCACCGAGGCGGCGCGGCCGGAGAGCTCCTGGAAATCCTCGATCGGCAGCCGCTTGAAGCGGCCATCGCTGCTGAGCAGGCCAATGCTGGTGCCGGCGGCGGCCTCGCCTGAGGGCAGGGGCAGCAGCTGCACCACCCGCTCGCCGCTCATGCCATCGGGCAGGAACTTCTCCAGCGTGCCCGGTTGCTGGCCGGCGAATTCCCAGCGCAGCAACGCCACGCGGCCGGCATCGGTGAAGGCGAGCAGGGCCGGCTTGTTGCTGATCGGCAGGATCAGCCGCGCCGGTGAAGGGTTATCGCCCAGGGGCGCGGGTTCATCCAGGTGCAGGCGGCCCAGCAGCTGCGGACCCACCACCTTCACCTGCCCGTCCGCCTGGATCACCAGGCGGCCATCGCTGGCCAGGCCTTCAAAGGCACGCTGGCGCAGCAGTTCGGTGTTGGGGCGCTGGGCGGCGGTGCGCTGGGCCACCAGTTCGTCGCCCCCTTCCACCAGGCGGGTGCGGCGCGGCGTGGCGAAGCGCTTCTTCAGGGCCTTGAACTCGGCCACCATCGCGTCCAGCAGGGCCGGGCGCTCATCCAGCAGGTGGCGCAGGCGGGCCCGTTCCTGCAGCAGATCCTCGGCTTCCTTGCGCAGGCTTTCCTGCTCCAGCCCCGTGAGCCGGCGCAGCGGCATCGCCAGCACCGCATCGGCCTGGCGTTCCGTGATGTCGAGATGCACCTGCAGGCTGGCCCGGGCGCTGGCGGCATCGGGGGCGGCGGTGATCATCTCGATCACCTTGGGCAGGGCGTTGAGGGCCGTGATCAGGCCTTCCACCACCTCGAGGCGATCCTCAGCCCGCTTCAGCGCATGGCGGGTGCGCCGGATCAGGGTGAGCTCGCGGTAGTCGAGGAATTCCTGCAGCAGCTGGCGCAGGGTGAGCTGGATCGGTTTGCCGTGCACCAGCGCCAGCAGGATGGCGCCGTAGTTGCTCTGCAGGGCGGTGCGGCGCTGCAGTTCGGCCAGCACCGTTTCAGGGTTGCTGTCGCGGCGCAGCTCCACCACCACGCGCATGCCTTCGCGATCGCTTTCGTCGCGGATGTCGGCGATGCCGCTGATCTTGCCGTCGTTCACCTGCTCGGCCAGCTTCTCGATCCAGCCGGCCTTGCTCAGCTGATAGGGCAGCTCGGTGATCACCACGGCGCCGCGCTTGTGGCGGCCCTTGCCGGGCTGGATCTCCTCGATGTGGGCCACACCCCGCATCGGGATGCTGCCGCGGCCGCAGAGGTAGGTGTCGCGCACACCGCTGCCGATGAGCACCTCGCCGCCGGTGGGGAAGTCGGGGCCGGGCACCAGTTCCAGCAGCTTCTCGTCGCTCAGATCCGGTTTGCGCACCAGGGCGATCAGGGCATCCACCACCTCACCCAGGTTGTGGGGCGGGATGTTGGTGGCCATGCCCACGGCGATGCCGGTGCAGCCGTTGAGGATCAGGAACGGCAGCTGGGCCGGCAGCACCGTGGGCTCCTGCTGGGAGCCATCGAAGTTGGGCGCGAAATCAACGGTGTCGTCGCCGATTTCATCGAGCATCGCCTCGTTGGCGATCGGCGCCAGCCGCGTTTCCGTGTAACGCATGGCCGCCGGTGGGTCGTCGTCCACCGAGCCGAAGTTGCCGTGGCCATCCAGCAGCGGGTTGCGGCTGGCGAAGGTCTGCACCAGCCGCACCAGGGCGTCGTACACCGCCTGATCGCCGTGGGGGTGGTATTTGCCGAGCACATCGCCCACCACGCGGGCGCACTTGCGGTAGGGGCGATCCGGCGTGAGCCCCAGCTCGTGCATCGCGTAGAGGATGCGGCGCTGCACCGGCTTGAGACCATCGCGGGCGTCGGGCAAAGCCCGGCCCACGATCACGCTCATCGCGTATTCCAGATACGAGCGCTGCATCTCCTGGTGCAGCTCGATCGGCTGGATACGCCGGTCATCGGATGGGTCCGGCAGCGGCTGATCGGGGCGCGCCTTGGGCATCCGTGGCTCAGGCCGGGGGGCGGAAAGTGGCGCTCAGCCTACAGATCCTGGGCTTACTCGTCGCCCAGGTCGTCGTTGGCGCCGGCATTGGCCTGGGCCCGTTCCACATCGGCGCGCAGGGCTGGCTCCGCCAGCAGCCGCGCCGCGGTGGCGCGCAGCCGCGGCCCCCAGAGCTGCTCCTTCTGCCAGCTCTCGAGCACATAGTTGGGCTCCTCGGCCAGCGCCCGGGCGGCCAGTTCCAGGCTTTCGCTGTTGCCGGGCTTCTCGCTGTTCAGGGCCGCGGCAAGGGCGAGTGTTGGCTCCGCTGCCGGCTTGATGCCCAGCACGCGCCGCCAGCGCTTGATCGCCTCCCCGGTTTTCTGCTGTTCGTAGAGCACCAGGGCCTGGTTGTTGATCGCTTCCCAGAAGTCCTTGCGCAGCCCCGAAGCCCGCTCGAAGGCGCCCAGCGCCTCGCCCGACTGGCCCATCAGGATGTAAGCGTTGCCCAGATCGAAGTAGGCGCCGGCGTTCTTGCCATCGAGCTTCAGGCCCTCGCGGATCAGCTCCGCCGCTTCCGAGGGGCGGCTGTCCTTGAGGGCCAGCGATCCCTGGGCAAACAGGATGCCGGCGTTGTTCGGGTCGAGTTCCCGCGCCTTCGCCAGCGACACAGCCGCCGCATCGTCCTGATTGCTGCGCAGCTGCGCTTCCGCCAGCAGCACCCAGCCGCGCGGATCCTCGGGAATCAGCTGCACGGTGAGGGCCGCCAGCCGGGCGGCGTCCTCGGCCTGGCCGATGCGCAGCAGCCGTGCGGCCGCCTGGGCGATGCCGAGGCCCGCACCCTCGAGATTCGGCTCCGCCGGCACGGCCACATAGGGCACCAGGGCCTTGGCCGGCGAATCTGTGAGCACCGAGAGCATCAGGGGGGCCGCCGCCAGAACCTTCAACCAGCGCGCAGCCATCGATGCAGGGCGATCTCAGGCGCAGGTTAGGCAGAGG
>CAJXSQ010000138.1 GCA_913061215.1 uncultured Synechococcus sp.
GGTTTGATCCGGCGCAGGGCCGAAGCCCGCAGCTTCTCGTCCCATTCGGCATCGCTCCAGCCCAGGGCCTCGTCGGCTTGCAGATCCAGCCACTGGGGGCGCGGCTGCAGGTCGGGGTCGCTGCTGCTCGGCAGTGGCTTGTGGTTCCAGGGGCACACGTCCTGGCAGATGTCGCAGCCGGCCACCCAGCCCTCCAGGGAATCGGCGATCGTGCTGGGCAGTTCGGGATCGCGGTTCTCGATCGTGTGGAAGGCGATGCAGCGGCGGGCATCCACCACAAACGGTTCCGTGATCGCGCCGGTGGGGCAGGCCTCCAGGCAGGCGCTGCAGGCGCCGCAGGCCGGCACGGCCGGCGGATCGGTTGGTAGCTCCAGGGTGGTGAGCAGATGGCCGATCAGCAGCCAGGAGCCGTGCTCGCGGCTGATCAGGTTGCTGTGCTTGCCGATCCAGCCCAGGCCCGCCTCCTCGGCCCAGGCCTTGTCCAGCAGCGGGGTGCTGTCCACGCAGGCGCGCCAGGCCACCCCCGGCACCTGGGCCTCCAGCCAGCGGCCCAGGGCCCGCAACCGCTTGTCGATCACGCGGTGGTAGTCGCGCCCCCAGCCGTAGCGGGCCACCTTGAGGCTGCCCGGCGCCCGCGGCGCCTCCACCCAGTAGGGCAATCCCACCGCCACCACGCTGCGCACTCCCGGCAGCAGGGCGTCCACGGCCCGGCGGCGCGGGTCGGCCATCCAGGCCATGTCGGCCTGGTGGCCCGCCGCCAGCCAGCGCTCCAGGGCGGCCGTGCGCAGCCGCAGGCGCTCACTGCCTGCGGCTGCGGCGATACCCACCGCCGCAAAACCCAGCTGCCGGGCTTCCTGCTTGAGGGTGTCAGCCAGGTCCACCGCCCGTACGATTGCGCGATTGCGTCAGCACCACTGTGAGTTCAGCAACGTCCGGCCGTTTCGGCACCCTGCTCCGTTGGCTGGGCCTCACGCTGGTGGTGCTGCTGGTGCTGCAGCTGCTGGCGGTGCTGAGCGTGAGCAACTGGGGCGAGGAGAGCTTCCGCCAGCTGCTCGCCACCACGCTGGTCACCCAGTCGCCGATGGCCTTCGTGGGCATGCTGCTGATGCTGATCAGCCAGCGCCTGGATGAGCCGGTGCCCGGCCGCACACCGCTGCGTTGGTTCGTGGCGGTGCTCAGTGCGGTGCTCGCCCTGGGGCTGCTGGTCACGATTCCCGTGAGCATCAGCGGCGATCGCGCCGTGAGCGATCAGGCCAACCAGGCGCTGATGGCCCAGCGCGGCCAGCTGGAGATGGCCAAGGCCCAGCTGGAGAACCCGCAGGTGCTCGATCAGGTGGTGGCCCAGGGCGTGCAGGCCGGCCAGATCCCCGCGGATGCCAGCGATGCCGACAAGAAGAAGGCTGCCCAGGAGTTCATGAACCGCCAGCTCAGCCAGGCTGAGGATCAGCTCAAGCAGGCCGAAAGCCGCCGGGATCTGGCCGCCAATCAGCGCCGCATCGGTGGCACCGGCACCGCCGTGGTGCTGGTGGTGGCCTTCGGGCTGCTGGCCCTGGCGGCCGTGCTGTGAGGGCGGCTGGCTAAGTTGCGGGTTGGACTCAGCTCACCGGACGCCCGGGCCTGTCATTGGTGCAATCCAGTCCCAGACCAGAGCAGCCGCTGGGTGATCGCCTCCAGCAGGACCTCAAGAACGATCTGATCGCCGGCCTGCTGGTGGTGATCCCGCTGGCCACCACGATCTGGCTCGCCACCACGGTGACGCGCTTCGTGCTGGCGTTCCTCACCTCGATCCCCAAGCAGCTCAACCCGTTCAACACGCTTGATCCGATCCTTCAGGAGCTGATCAACCTCGGGCTCGGATTGCTGGTGCCCCTGCTCGGCATCCTGCTGATCGGCCTGATGGCCCGCAACATCGTGGGCCGCTGGCTGCTGGAGTTCGGCGAGGGCACGCTGCAGCGGATTCCCGTGGCGGGGTCGGTTTACAAGACCCTCAAGCAGCTGCTGGAAACCTTCCTGCGCGACAACTCCAGCCGCTTCCGCCGCGTGGTGCTGGTGGAGTACCCGCGCGAAGGGCTCTATGCCCTGGGGTTCGTCACCGGTGTGCTCGGCACCACCCTTGCCGCGGGATTCGATCAGCCGATGCTGAGCGTGTTCATCCCCACGGCGCCGAACCCCACCACCGGTTGGTATGCCGTGGTGCCGGAAACCTCGGTGAAGGATCTCGACCTCTCGGTGGAGGATGCCTTCCGCACGATCATCTCGGCTGGCATCGTCAACCCCGACGAACGCGAAACCCCCGCCAGCCGCAGCTTCTCCAGCCTGCTGGCCCAGCTCCGGGCCCCGGCCTATTCCTCCATTCCCTCCAACAAGGCCTGATGCAGAGCCGCACCGTTGCCCGTGAACTGGCCCTGCTGATGCTCGGCCAGATCAGCGATCGCCAGCCGGCGGCCGACACCGCCCTCGACACACTGCTGCAGCAGGCTCAGGCGTCGCTGAGCCAGCACGTGCGCGAGGCCCTCGATCAGGCCGCCAGCGACCTGCAAGCCGCCCAGCAGCAGCTGCTCGACAGCGAACTGCAGGACCAGGGCGCCGCCGATCAACTGCCCCGGGTGCGTCAGCATCTGCAGGATGGCCTCGCCCACGCGGAGCAGGGCCTCAACCGCCTCTCCGCCAGCCTGGAGCTGCCGCGCCTGCTGATGCTCTCCGATCAGGAGGAGATCCGCCGCGGCGCCGTGGAGCGCGCCCGCGCCGTGCTGCGGGGCCGCGACGATCTCGACCAGCGCCTCGATGCCGTGATGGAGGGCTGGCGCCTCACCCGCCTGCCGCGGATCGACCGCGACATCCTGCGCCTCGCCGCCGTGGACATCGAGCAGTTCAACACCCCCGCCGCCGTGGCCTGCAATGAGGCGGTGGAACTGGCCAATCGCTACAGCGACGAGCAGGGCCGCCGCATGATCAACGGCGTGCTGCGCCGCTTCACCAGCGCCCCCGCCAAGGGCTGATTCAAGGAGGCGCCGATGGTTTTCGACTGGTTCAATCGCAGCGCGGCCCCCCAGAACCCGGAGGAGCCCCAGCCGGAACAGGCCCCGCAGCCGCCGGAGGCGCAGGAGTCGCCTGCCGCCGCGGCGCCTGAAGGTGCTGAGCCGGAACAGGTCTCGCCTGTCTCTGCTGCTGCGGCCCCCGCGCCCGCACCAGCGGTTGGTGCCGTGGATCAGGACGCTCTCGATTGGGCCCGGCAGGCCTACGCCCGCCTCAAAGCCCAGCAGGAGGCCGAGAAGCAGGCCGCTGCTGCTCCGGCTGCTGCCGCATCGCCGGCCGAGGTTGCGACCGATCCCTCGCCCG
>CAJXSQ010000139.1 GCA_913061215.1 uncultured Synechococcus sp.
GTGGTGCTGGCGCTCTGGGGCCGCTTGCTGGAGGCCGAGCAGCAAGCGCCCGTTGCCAATGGCCTGGTGCTGGCGGGGGCTGGCCGAGGCCTGGAGAAGGAAACGCTCAATCTCACGGGCAGCCTCCCCCGCCAGCTCGATGAGGCCTTGCAGCGCCTGGCGGCCGATCTCGAGCGCCCCACGCCGCCGCCGCTGGTGGCGGACCGCAAAAAATGTGTGCTCTGCAGCTGGCGCAGCGCCTGTGATCAGGTGGCCGCGGCTGAGGGGCATCTCAGCGAGGTGAGCGGCATCGGCGCCAAACGGCGCGACATGCTGCTGGATCTCGGCATCGATCGCCTCGAGCAGCTGGCGGCGGCCTCGCCGGAGCAGCTGGCCGATGCACTGCTGGTGCACGGGGAGCAGCACGCCGAGGTGGCCGATCAGCTCGTGACCCAAGCCCGGGTGCAGCGCGATGGCGTGCCGCTGCGCCGCGATCCGGCGCCGGCCTTGCCGGAGCTGGCCACCGCGCCGGGCGTGCTGCTTTACGACATCGAATCCGACCCCGACGCCCGCGACGATTTTCTGCACGGTTTTGTGCGGCTGCCCCGCGCCGCCGACGGCCGCTGGCCCGGGCCGGCTGCGGCGGCGGAAGCGCCGTATCACCCCCTGCTGGCCCTGCAGGAACACGGGGAGGCGCGGCTGTGGCAGCGGCTGCAGCGCCTGCTGGCGGCCTATCCCGAGTGGCCGGTGCTCCATTACGGCGAAACCGAGCTGCTGGCGCTGGTGCGGCTGGCCCAGCGCCAGGGGGCCAAGGAGCGCCAGATCAAGGCGCTGCGCAGCCGCATGATCGATGTGCACCTGCGCCTGCGGCGCCACTGGTGGATGCCCACCAACAGCTATGGCCTCAAGGCCACCGCCAGCTGGCTGGGGTTCCGCTGGAGGCAGCAGGGGGTGGATGGTGCCCGGGCCCTGCTGTGGTGGCGGCGTTGGCGCCTGGGCGGCCAGGGCCCCGAGGGCCGCGGCTCCCGCCAGAACCTGCGCCGCATCTTCCGCTACAACCACGACGACGCCCTGGCCACCTGGGCGGTGGCCCACTGGTTGCTGGAGCAGGACTGAGCTTCAGCTCAGCCCGCCGGCGCCCACCGGTGGTGCCACAAAGCCCGCGGGCCTGTGGATCGCCAACGCCGGCCCCCCGGCGTTGCTGCCGTTGGCCAGAAGCTCCGCCTCCTCCAGGGCGCCGCGGCGTATCAGCGCCAGCCCCTCCAGGCCATCGGGGCCAGCCAACACCGACGTGATCACGCCGGCCCGCTCGCCGGCCGCTGTGGTGAGGGTGGTTCCCGGGGCGCAGGCGTCGGCCGCCGCAGGGCCGGTGCGGTCTGTGCGCCAGCCCCGCAATTGCTGTTTCACGCCGTCGTAGGTGGCGAGCTTGGCCAGGGTTTCCTGGCCCACGTAGCAGCCCTTGTTCAGGCTCACCCAGGGGGCCAGCCCCAGCTCGAAGGGATTGGTGCTGTCGTTCAGTTCGCCTGGTTCAGCCGGGAAGCCCTGGCGGATGCGTTGGCGTTCGGCGGCGTCGGCCGTGAGCTCCGGCAGGGCCTCCAGCCACCCCGGGAGTGCCGCCCCGCTCGGCTGCAGCCAGGCCGGTTGGCTGGCGCCGGCGCCCAGATCCACGCCGGGGCTGAGCAGGTTGGGGTCGTCGGCGTTGCCGGCGGCCGGGGTTCCGATCCAGCGCACCAGCGTGGCGGGCTGCACCGGTTGGAGCTTCACCCGATCGGCGGGGAACAGCACCCGATCGAGCGCCTGATGCACCGCGGCTCCATCACCGGCGATCACGAGCAGATCGGCGCCCGCCTGATCAAGGCGCACCAGCGCCAGGGCGCGCATGCGCCCGGTGGGGCTGATCAGGCAGGTGGGCAGGCAGGCGCCGGTGGGGGCCAGTTCGATCGCCTGGCTGCTCTGGCCGTGCAGGAAGCGGCGGGTGTCGTCGCCCTCCAGCCGGATCAGGCTGATCGGCTGGCTCCAGCGGGCGGGGCTCATGAGCGGGCCGCGGCGGAGACGGCAGCCACCTCTTCCAGCAGGAACAGGCTCTGCAGTTCCAGGCCCGCGGCGGTCATCGCCTCCAGGCCGCCTTCCTGGCGGTCCACGATTGTCACCACCCGCTCCACCACGTAGCCGGCCTCACGCAGCTGCTTCACGGCCTTGAGCGAGGAGCCGCCGGTGGTCACCACGTCCTCCAGCACGGTGATGCGGCTGCCGGCTTCTGGCAGGGGCCCCTCCAGCCAGGCGCCGGTGCCGTGCCCCTTCGCCTCCTTGCGCACGATCAGGGCATCCAGATCCCGGCCCGCCAGGGCTGCGGCCACCGCCACGCCGCTTACCAGGGGGTCGGCGCCGAGGGTGAGGCCGGCCACCGCCACGGCCTCCGGCTCCACCAGCTCCAGCATCTGGGCCGAGAGCAGCGCCAGGCCCTGGCCGCTCAGGCTCACGGGCTTGCAGTTCACGTAGTGATTGCTGGTGCGGCCGGAGGCCAGGGTGAAGCTGCCGTGCCGGTAGGCGCGCTCGGCCAGCAGCCGCAGCAGCAGCTGGCGTTGCTCGGCGCTGGCCTGGGGGAGCGGGGGCAGCTGGGTCATACCTCTGGCAGCACGCGGTTCGGCTGTCTAGTTTGCGCCCAGCGTGATTCGCCGCAGAACGATGGCCAGGCGTTGCTCCATCGCATGGGCCCTGGCGCCGGCGGCGCTTGTGGCCGGCGGCCTCCCCCAGCCAGTCGTTGCCGGCCCAGTGGTGTGCACCACCACCCTGGAGGCGCCGCTGGCGGGTTCCGGGCCGGCGGGGATGAATGCAGCGGGCCCTGTGGAGGTGACCCGTTGCGGCCCGGTGGTCACCACCCCGCAGCTGGTGGAGCGCCGCTTCTACAGCTACACCTCGCCCTATGCCCGCGGCATCGATATCACCCACCAGATCACCGACATCCTCGGCATCGCCATGGGCGGCGGCGATGGCACCAGGGTGATGGGTTTCGGCTTCCCGGATCAGACGATCGTGTGGGACGGCTCCGCTCTGGAGAACACCTATCAGGTGTTGCTGGAGGAACAGAGCAACCCGATGCCCTGGCGCACCGCCGATGTGAACAATGGCTTCTGCCAGGGCCTGGCCCAGGGCAGCTGCAACGCCCAGACGGCCCCCACCAGCTGGCCTCAGCCCGGTTCTCGCGTGATCCGTGGCCTGTGGTAAGCGGCCCTTTGTGGTTAGATCACGCCACGGCCTGGCCACCGCCGGGGGTCTAGCAATCTGGTGAATGCAGCGGACTCATAATCCGCCTTAGGCGAGTTCGATCCTCGCGACCCCCATCTCAGCCA
>CAJXSQ010000140.1 GCA_913061215.1 uncultured Synechococcus sp.
AGGCCCCAGCAGGGGCGCGAGCCTGGCAAGGCTGTGGCGCAGCAGTGCGGTGTGGCCCAGGAGGTGCCCCTGGCGGGCTTCGGCGCTCTGGAGGGCTTGCATCCGCTGGATCTCCGGCCGGCGTTGGCGCTCCACGGCGGCAGCCGCCGCATCCAGGTCCTCGGCTGAGTCGGCGCGGCTGAGCCAGTGGGCCGCCACCACGCTGTCGCGCAGGGCCATGTTGATGCCCTGGGCTCGCACCGGGCTCATCGGGTGGGCGGCATCACCGAGCAGCAGCAGCCCTGGTTGCCGCCAGGAGCTGGCCATGCCCACCTGCACGGACACCCGCAACGGCGTGGAGAGCTGATCAGCCCGCTCGCGCAACACTGCGGCGAACGGTGGTGGCAGCAGCTGCGTCAGCCGTTCCGGCCAGAGCGGGCTGTCGGCCGGGGGATTGTGCTGATCCGCCTGCAGCAACCAGGCCAGCTGCAGTTCGCCGCGGGCGCCGATGCAGGCGCTGCCGATCTGGCCGCCCGTCAGCAGCGTGTTGAAGCTGCCATCGAGCCCCGGGGGTAGAGGGCCGGGCAGCTCGAACCAGAGCAGCTCCAGCCCCACACCGCTCGCATCCAGAGCGAGCCCCGCCTGCCGGCGCAGCAGGGAGCCCCGGCCATCGCAGCCGATCACCAGATCCGCTTCCAGCTGTTCACCGCTGGAGAGCTCCACGCCGCTGATCCGGCCATCGCGGCGCAGCAGCTGTTTCACGGGCTGGCCCGGGAGCCAGTGGAACCGTGGCTGCTGCTGCGCCAGCGCCAGCAGTTGTTCCAGCAGAGCCTCCTGGGCCACCAGGGTGCAGGGCTGCAGCGAGCCCATCGGCTCGGCCACATGGAACAGCCGCCGGCCCTCCACCCACACGCTCCAGCCCGCCAGCGTGCGATGGGGCAGCTGCAGGGGCAGCTCGGCCAGGCCGAGATGGGCCAGAGCCTCCAGGCCGCAGGGCATCAGTGCATCGCCGCGGAACTGGCGGCTGAAGCTGCTGCTGGCTTCCACCAGCGTCACCGCCTGGCCGCTGCGGGCCAGCTGCAGCGCCAGGCTGAGGCCGGCCGGGCCGGCACCCACCACCACAAAGCGGTTCATCGCAGTCTGCGTTCAGCCCCATCGTGTTGGGGGTTGGCCGGCGCTGTGGCTAGAGCGGGGATGTCGCTCAACCAACCCAACCCGAGATCGCCATGAACCTCTGGCGCCCCTGGATCGATCCCCACGGCTGCGGCGATGGCGCCCAGCCGGAGCGCTACGCCCTGCGTGCCGGCGCTGAAGCGTTGTTTCTCGGCATCGCGGCGGTGGATCAGCTGATTGAACCGGTGGCTGATCCCTGCCGGGCCTGGGTGTTCCACACCCACGAGCGGGCCGTGGCGGCGGCGCGTGAGATTGCCGCCGTGTTCGGCGCGCCCGTGGATGTGGTGAAGC
Source organism: uncultured Synechococcus sp. (assembly GCA_913061215.1). Lineage (GTDB taxonomy): Bacteria > Cyanobacteriota > Cyanobacteriia > PCC-6307 > Cyanobiaceae > Vulcanococcus. Next base: position 1,444 of record CAJXSQ010000140.1, read on the forward strand.
TGCAGTGAGCTGCCGCTTCAGCCCTCGGCCGGGGCGGCCAGCAGGCGGAAGCCGCTGAAGAACAGCGAGATGCCGAACAGGGTGCCCACGGCCCAGAGGCTGTCGCTGGGCCATTCGGCCACCAGCAGGCCGCCGAGCAGGGCGGTCACCACGCCATCCATCAGCACCAGGCCGCGGGCTTCGGCCTGGCTGGCGGCGGCGGCGGCCAGTTCCATCACCCCTTCGAAGATCAGCAGCAGACCCACGAACAGCGTGAGGCTGATTTCACTCTCGATCGGGTAGGCCACCACCCAGATGCCGGCCACCAGATAGAAGAGGCCCGAGAGGCCGCGGAAGATCTTGCCCTTGGTGCCTTCGGCCTGGCCGATGCGCAGCAGCTGGGTTACACCGGCCACGGCGGCGATCACACCGATGCTGAGGGTGAGCGCCGTGGCCGAGAGGAAGGGCAGCGCGATCGAGGCGGCGGCGGCCAGGAACAGCAGCACGGCCGTGATGCGGCGCAGGGTTGTGGGATTCACCGGGGAGTGGCAGGAGCACGACAGATTAAATGCGTTTTGCCCACTGTCCTGGGCACTCCTTAGGGTGCGGGCACTCCCTGGTGTTTCCCTGCCGACCGATGGCCGCGATCTACAGCGACAACAGCCTCAGCATCGGTCGCACTCCCCTGGTGCAGCTCAACCGGGTGAGCGAGGGCTGTGGCGCCCGCGTGCTGGCCAAGATCGAGGGCCGCAACCCGGCCTATTCGGTGAAGTGCCGTATCGGTGCGGCGATGGTGGCGGCGGCGGAGCGGGAGGGTCTGCTCGGCCCCGGCAAGGCGCTGATTGAGCCCACCAGCGGCAACACCGGCATCGCCCTGGCCTTTGTGGCGGCGAGCAAGGGCATCCCGCTCACGCTCACGATGCCGGAAACGATGAGCCTGGAGCGGCGCAAGCTGCTCACCGCCTTCGGTGCTCACCTGGAGCTCACCGAAGGCCGCCTCGGCATGACTGGCGCGGTGAATCGTGCCAAAGAGATCGCCGCCAGCGACCCGGAGCGCTGGGTGCTGCTGCAGCAGTTCGTGAACCCCGCCAACCCCCAGATCCATCACGACACCACCGGCCCGGAGATCTGGAACGACACCGATGGCGCGGTGGATGTGCTCGTGTCCGGCGTGGGTACCGGCGGCACGATCACGGGCGTGAGCCGCTACATCAAGAGCACCCTGGGCAAGCCGCTGCTGAGCGTGGCGGTGGAGCCCTGCAACAGCCCGGTGATCAGCCAGGCCAAGGCCGGTGAACCGCTGAAGCCCGGACCGCACAAGATCCAGGGGATCGGCGCGGGCTTCGTGCCCGGCAACCTCGATCTCGATCTGGTGGATCGGGTGGAGCAGGTGAGCGATGAGGAGGCTGTGGCGATGGCCCGTCGCCTGGCGCGCGAGGAGGGCATCCTGGCCGGCATCAGCTGCGGGGCCGCGGCGGTGGCGGCGCTGCGCCTGGCGCGGGAGCCGGAGCTGGCGGGCAAAACGATCGTGGTGGTGCTGCCCGATTCCGGTGAGCGCTACCTCAGCTCGGTGCTGTTTGAAGGCATCTTCAATGAGCGGGGCCTGCCGGTGGGCTGACCCCGCCGGGGTGGCTCAGTCGGCCAGGGGGGTCACGTTCTTGAGCCGCTCGTTCAGCTGCATCGCCATCGACTGACGGCCCACCGCCAGCACCTTGAGCGTGTCTTCATGCATGCGCAGCTGGGCATCGGCCACCTGCATGCCGCGCACCAGCTCCTTGAGGTCGTCCGGCAGGGCGTTGAGGTCGTAGCGCTTGCCCTCGAAGGTGAGCACGGGGGGCTGCTGGCCTGCGGAGTCGGTCACGGGGGTTTGCGTCTGGCAGGGCTCAGCTTATGGGG
>CAJXSQ010000141.1 GCA_913061215.1 uncultured Synechococcus sp.
GCTCCGAAAACAAGCCCAGAACACTGTCGTTAATTCTGTACGTTCTGTACGGAATTAAGGACAGTGTTGGGCGACCTTCTGCGCGTAGGCGCGTCTGAGGTTCGCGTTTCTCCTGCTGTTGGGGGATCAGTAGCGGGCGATGGCGGCCTTGGCGTCCTTGATGTCCTGCTTGCGGCGCTCTTCCTGGCGTTTGTCGTGCAGCTTGCGGCCCTTGCCCAGGCCGATGGTGGCCTTGATCCAGGAGCCCTTGAGGTGCAGGTTGAGCGGGATCAGGGTGAGGCCCTTCTGATCGAGGGCCACGCGCAGCTTGTCGATCTCGCGGCGGTGGGCCAGCAGCTGGCGCACCCGCAGCGGGTCGTGGTTGAAGTAGGCGCCGGCGTGGCTGTGGGGTGAGATGTGCACGTTGTGGAGCTGCAGCTGGCCGTTGCGGATCAGGCAGAAGCCATCGCGCAGGTTCACCTGGCCGGCCCGGATCGATTTCACCTCCGTGCCCAGCAGCTCGATGCCGCATTCCAGGGTTTCGAGGATTTCGTACTGATGGCGCGCGAAGCGGTTGTCCGCCAGCAGCTTGTTGGCGGCATCCCGCAGGGCCTTGGCACTCTTCTTGCCCCCGCCCTTCGCCATCACCCTCGCCGTTGCTCCCCCGACCCTAGAGATCTCCCGCCCCGCCGCCAGCGCCGGTACCCTCGGGCGATGGCGATCGTGTCCTCCGGATCGGCTTCGGCCGGCGCCGCCGCTCCGCGGGAGCCGCGCCGGCGGCTGGTGGATCCGGCCGCGCAGGCTGGCGAAGAGCCCAGCAGGGCTACTGAGGCTGCAGACACCCCGATCCAGCGGGAGGATTCCCTGCGGCCCCGCCGCCTTGCCGACTACATCGGCCAGAGCGAACTCAAGCAGGTGCTGGGGATCGCCGTGGAGGCCACCCGCGCCCGCGAGGAAGCGCTCGATCATGTGTTGCTCTACGGCCCGCCGGGCCTGGGCAAAACCACCATGGCGCTGGTGCTGGCCGAGGAGCTGGGCGTGCGCTGCCGCATCACCAGTGCACCGGCCCTGGAGCGCCCGCGCGACATCGTGGGTCTGCTGGTGAACCTCGAGCCGCGCGAGCTGCTGTTCATCGATGAGATCCACCGGCTCAACCGCGTGGCCGAGGAGATCCTCTACCCGGCGATGGAGGACTTCCGCCTCGATCTCACCGTGGGCAAGGGCACCACGGCCCGCACCCGCAGCCTGCCCGTGGCTCCCTTCACCCTGGTGGGCGCCACCACCCGTGCCGGCTCGCTCAGTTCACCGCTGCGGGATCGCTTCGGCCTGATCCAGCGGCTGGAGTTCTACGGCCTGGAGGATCTGCAGGCGATCGTGCTGCGGGCCGCCGGCCTGCTGCAGATCGAGCTGGACAGCGCCGCAGCTCTCGAAGTGGCCCGCCGCTGCCGCGGTACTCCCCGCATCGCCAACCGGCTGCTGCGGCGGGTGCGCGATGTGGCCGCCGTGGGTGGCCATGGCTGCGTGGGCGCTGAACTGGTGCACGAAGCGCTGAGCCTGCACCGCGTTGACGCCCGCGGCCTCGATGCCAGCGACCGCCGCCTGCTGCATCTGCTCCAGCACGGCTACGGCGGTGGGCCGGTGGGGCTCGACACCCTCGCTGCCGGCCTCGGTGAGGATCCCGCCACCCTGGAAGCGGTGGTGGAGCCGTTCCTGCTGCAGCAGGGCCTGCTGCAGCGCACCCCGCGCGGCCGTGTGATCACGGAAGCCGGCCTGGCCCATCTGCAGGCGCATCACAACAGCACAGCCGCCTGAGCTGCTTCCTCTCCATGACTGCTCTGCTCGGCCTGATTCTTTCCCTGCAGCTGGTGCTCTCCACTGCGCTGCCGCAACTGTTCGATCAGGCGCTCAGCGCCAGCCGTGAGGGGGATTTCGCCCGGGCACTGCCGCTGTGGGATCAGGTGATCGAGCTGGCACCTGAGGACGCGGCCGCCTGGAGCAACCGCGGCAATGTGCGCCTGGCCCTCGGCGATGCGGAAGCAGCCATCGCCGACCAGACCCGGGCGATGGAGCTGGATCCCATCAGCCCTGATCCCCACCTCAACCGCGGCACCGCCGAGGAGGCCCTGCAGCGCTGGGATGCCGCCGAGGCCGACTACCGCTGGATCCTGGCTGCCGATGCGGCCGCCCAGCGGCCCCCCGACGCGTCAGCGCTCTACAACCTCGGCAACGTGCAGGGCTCCCGCGGCGACTGGCAGGCCGCACGCAGCAGCTTCGCGGAAGCGGCCGACGCCCGCCCCGGTTTTGCCATGGCCCGCTCCAGCGCTGCCCTGGCCGCCTTCCAGCTGGGCCAGCTCGACGACGCCGAGACCGAATTGCGCCGTCTGATCCGCCGCTATCCGCTCTTTGCCGATGCCCGTGCCGCTCTCACGGCGCTGCTCTGGCGGCGCGGCGCCCGTGGTGAGGCAGAAAGCCACTGGGCTTCCGCTTCAGGGCTCGATCCGCGTTATCGGCAGCCAGAATGGCTCCTGGAGATACGGCGCTGGCCTCCGGAGCCGGTGCAGGCTCTCAGCGATTTTCTGGCCCTCAGCATCGGATGAACGCAGCGCAGCTCAAGGCAGCAGTAGCCACGCAGCTGCCGGAGCTGGTGGCGATCCGGCGCCATCTGCACGCGCACCCGGAGCTGAGCGGTAACGAACACCAGACAGCCGCTCTGGTGGCGGGTGAACTGCGCGGCCTCGGCTGGCGCGTGCAGGAAGGGGTGGGCCGCACCGGCGTGCTGGCGGAGCTGGGCCCCACGGGGGGTGGCCACCCGCTGGTGGCCCTGCGGGTGGATATGGATGCCCTGCCGGTGGAGGAGCGCAGCGGTGTTGCCTTCGCCTCGGTGCAGCAGGGCCTGATGCATGCCTGCGGCCACGACATTCACACCACGGTGGGCCTGGGGGTGGCGCGGGTGCTGGCACCGCTGGCGGATCAGCTGCGTGCCCGGGTGCGCCTGTTGTTCCAGCCGGCGGAAGAAACCGCTCAGGGTGCTGCCTGGATGCTCGCCGATGGCGCCATGGATGGGGTGGATGCCCTGTTCGGCGTGCACGTGTTCCCGAGCCTGGCGGCCGGCAGCATCGGCGTGCGCAGCGGCAGCCTCACAGCCGCAGCCGGGGAGCTGGAGGTGGAGGTGCTCGGCGAAGGCGGCCATGGCGCCCGCCCCCACCAGAGCACCGATGCGATCTGGATCGCGGCGCGGGTGGTGAGCGGTTTGCAGGAGGCGATCAGCCGCCGGCTCGATGCGCTGCATCCGGTGGTGGTGAGCTTCGGGCGGATCGAAGG
>CAJXSQ010000142.1 GCA_913061215.1 uncultured Synechococcus sp.
GCATGGCCGCCACGCCATCCCCTGGAAGCACGATCCCTATGCCACCTGGGTGGCGGAGGTGATGCTGCAGCAAACGCAGCTGCAGGTGGTGCTGCCCTACTGGCAGCGCTGGATGCAGGCTTTCCCCACGCTGGAGGCGCTGGCGGCGGCTGAGGAGCACGACGTGCTGCTGCTCTGGCAGGGCCTCGGCTACTACTCCCGCGCCCGGCGCCTGCTGGCGGGCGCTCGCCAGATGCAGACGCAGATCACGGACGGCTGGCCTCAGGATCTCGACACCTGGCTCGCCCTGCCGGGGATCGGCCGCAGCACCGCCGCCAGCATCCTCTCTTCGGCCTTCAACCTTCCCCACGCGATCCTCGATGGCAACGTGAAGCGGGTGCTGGCGCGGTTGACGGCGAGCCCGCGGCCGCCGGCGCGGGATCTCGCCGGGCTGTGGCAACAGAGTGAGCTGTTGCTCGATCGGCAGCGGCCCCGCGAGTTCAACCAGGCGCTGATGGATCTGGGCGCCACCCTCTGTACGCCCCGTCAACCGCGCTGCGGCGACTGTCCCTGGCAGGCGCACTGCGCTGCCTACGCTGCCGGCAACCCTGCCGACTATCCCGTGAAGGATGCGCCCCGCGAGCTGCCGTTTCAGGTGATCGGTGTGGGCGTGGTGCTCAACGAAGCCGGTGAGGTGCTGATTGATCAGCGGCTGAACGAGGGGCTGCTGGGCGGCCTGTGGGAGTTTCCCGGCGGCAAGCAGGAACCCGGCGAGGCGATCGAGGCCACGATCCGCCGCGAGCTCGAGGAGGAGCTGGCGATCGCCGTGGAGGTGGGCGAGGAGCTGATCACGCTGGAGCACGCCTACAGCCACAAGCGCCTGCGCTTCGTGGTGCACCTCTGCCGCTGGCTCTCGGGCGAACCGCAGCCGCTGGCGGCGCAGCAGGTGCGCTGGGTGGAGCCCGGCACGCTTGGGGAGTACCCCTTTCCTGCCGCCAATGCGCGGATCATTGCCGCGTTGCAGCAGCGTTTGCAAGCTGAGGGCAGTGCCGCTGCGGCCTGAGGCCGCCTGAGCCATGGCTGCTGCCGCTGCCCCGCAGGTGATCTGTCTGGGGGAGGCCCTGGTGGACCGGTTGGGCCCCCTGGGCGGAGATCCGCTCACGGCACCAGCGGATCAGTGCGACGACCGGCTCGGCGGCGCCCCCGCCAACGTGGCCTGCGCTCTGGCGCGGCTGGGAACACCCGCCGCCTTCGTGGGCCGGCTTGGCAGCGATGCGATCGGGGAGGCGTTTCGCGCGCTCCTGGTGAGCCGCGGCGTTGATCTGAGTGCCCTGCAGCGTGACCCCACCCGCCCCAGCCGCATCGTGCTGGTGCGGCGTGATGCCGGCGGCGACCGCAGCTTCGGGGGGTTTGCGGGGGATCGGGGCGAGGGCTTTGCCGATCAGGCCCTTGAGGCCGCCGGCCTTCAGGCTGTGTTGCCGGCACTGCTCCGGGAGGCCCGCTGGTTGCAGGTGGGCACGATTCCTCTGGCCACGCCCGCCTCGGCCGCGGCGCTCACGGCGGCGGTGCAGCTGGCGGCTGAGGCGGCTGTGGCGGTGGCGCTGGATGTGAACTGGCGGCCCACCTTCTGGGATCCGGCCGCCGCCGCGGATGCCGGCCCGCCGGCAGCGGCCGTGGCGGCGATGCGTCCGCTGCTGGAGCAGGCCGCGTTGATCAAGCTGGCGGCTGAGGAGGCCCGCTGGCTGTTTGGCAGCACCGATCCAGCGGTGATCCGCGCTGGCCTGCCCCAGCAGCCGGCGGTGGTGGTGACCGATGGCGGCGCCCAGGTGGCCTGGTGCTTCGGCTCCAGCAGCGGCGTGATGCCGGCCTATCCGGTGGACGTGGTGGACAGCACCGGTGCCGGCGATGCCTTCCTGGCCGGCCTGCTCCATCAGCTTTCTCAGCAGCCGCAGTTGCTCGATGGCGGCAGCGCCGAAGCCGTGCGTTTCGCCAGCGCCTGCGGTGCCCTGGTGTGCGGTGGTGCCGGCGCGATCGACCCGCAGCCCACGCAGCAGCAGGTGGAGGCGTTTCTCGCCGGGCGCCTTTGAGTGGTTGGCGGCTTGGGGCCGGTGGTGTTCCGGGGGGTGTGGTCTCTGCGGGCACTGTCTTCCTCGGGATATCCGTGGATATCCGCAGGAAGACACACCGGAGGAGGACACATCGCGGGAGGACACACCGGAGGAAGACACACCCCGCACCACCCAGCCGCCAGCCCGTGCGACCGGTTCAGCCGAGCAGCAGCAGCGCCCGCCGGCCGGCCTCGGGAGCATCCGGTTGCAGCAGCTCCAGGCCAATCCGCCAGGCGCCCTCCGGCACGAAGCTGAGCCGCTCGGCCCACTCCACCGCCATCAGGGCGTTGAGGGCGATGGCTTCCTCCTCCTCCTGGGCGAACAGTTCATCGGCGGCGGCGGGCTGCTCGAGCCGGTAGAGGTCGAGATGCACGAGAGCCCCGGCGCACCCTGTGTAGTGCTGGGCCAGGGCGAAGGTGGGGCTGGTGATCGGTTCGTCGATGCCCAGGCCGGCGGCGAGGCCCTGCGTCAGGCAGGTTTTGCCCGCGCCAAGGTCACCCTGCAGCAGCAGGATCGGTCGCGCCTCTGCCGGTAGGGCCAGCCACTGCTGGGCCAGCTCGCGGCCGAGGGACTGGGTGGCGGTGGCATCCGCCAGGAACACGCTGCGCGATTGCATCCCGGTAGATTGCCTCCAAGCGAGCCCGAAGCCTCGGCGTCTCCGCAGATATTCCACTGACTTCGGGTCCTGTTCCGGTTCGGGCGCTGCGCTTCAGCTGTGCCGGCCTGCAGAACGTGCCTGAACTCTTGTCCTCAACCCGCGCTGATCAACCCATGGTGGCTTCCCCCACTGCGCCTGCGCTGCAGAGCACCAGCACCTATGTGATCGCCGATCTCGGCCTGGCCGACTTCGGCCGCAAGGAGATGGCCATTGCTGAAACCGAGATGCCGGGCCTGATGGCCCTGCGCGAGAAGTTCGCCGGCCAGCAGCCGCTCAAGGGCGCCCGCATCGCGGGTTCCCTGCACATGACGATCCAGACCGCCGTTCTGATCGAGACCCTGGTGGCTCTCGGCGCCGAGGTGCGCTGGGCCAGCTGCAACATCTTCTCCACCCAGGATCACGCCGCTGCCGCCATCGCCGCCGCCGGCATTCCCGTGTTTGCCTACAAGGGCGAAACCCTCGACGAATACTGGGCCTTCACCCACCGCATCCT
>CAJXSQ010000143.1 GCA_913061215.1 uncultured Synechococcus sp.
GATGCATCGCCTCGCCGCCGTTCCCGGCAGCAGCAGCCCGGCCGACGGGGTGCTGTTCATCGAGCAACCCGCCGCCAGCGCCGTGTTGCTCACCAGTGCCGACACCGACCTCAGCGCCCTCGCCGCCCTGCTCACGCGTGAGCCTCAGCCCCTCGGCCCCGGACGCAGCCTCGGCGGCCTCAACCTGGCGGCGCTGCAGCACCCGGCGGTGCTCGATCACTACCTGCGCACCAGCCTGGAGCAGACGCAGCTGGTGATCGTGCGCCTGCTGGGCGGGCGCGGGCACTGGAGCTACGGCCTCGAGCAGCTGCGCGCCTGGGCCAGCGCTCGAAGCGGGCGCCACCTACTGGTGTTGGCGGGCACCGCCGAAGAGGAAGAGGCGCTGCTCGAGCTGGGCACGGCCCCGGCAGACCTGGCCCGGGCCTGCGGCCGCTGCCTGCGCGAGGGCGGCGAGGCCAACTGGCAGGCGGTCCTGCGCAGCCTCACGGCCCTGCTCGATGGCGTGGAACCTGAACTGCCGGCGCTGCAGGCGCTCGCCGATCCCCAGGTGCACGACTGGCGCGAGGAGCCAGGCCCACGGGTGGGTGTGGTGCTCTACCGCGCCCTGCTCCAGGCCGGCGACCTGGCTCTGGCGGAGGCCTTGCTGGCGGCGCTGCGGCAGCAGGGACTGGCGCCGCGGGCCCTGTGGATCAGCAGCCTGCGCGATCCGGCCGTGCAGCAGGGCGTGCGCGATCTGTTCGAGCGCGAGCAGGTGCAGACGGTGCTCTGCACCACCTCCTTTGCTTCGGTGCAGTTCAGCGAAGCGGGGCTCGGCGCGCCCCTCTGGGATGGCCTGGCGGTGCCCGTGTTGCAACTGCTCTGCAGCACCCAGAGCCGCGAGAGCTGGCAGGCGAGCAGCGTGGGCCTCTCGCCCCTGGATCTCACCCTGCAGATCGCCCTGCCAGAGCTGGATGGGCGGATCACCACCCGCGTGGGGGCGTTCAAGCAGGCGGGCGAAGCCGATCCGCGCCTGGCCACAGCCCTGCTGCAGTACACCCCCGACCCGGAACGGCTCGCCTGGGTGGCGCAGCTGGCGGCCCGCTGGTGTGCGCTGCGGGCCACACCGGCGCCCGAGCGGCGCCTGGCGCTGGTGCTGGCCAACTACCCCACCCGCAACAGTCGCCTGGCCAACGGCGTGGGGCTCGATACCCCGGCCAGTGCGGCCGCGATGTTGCACTGGCTGGCGGAGAGCGGCCACAACCTCGGCACTGGCGACCTGCCCGCCGATGGCGATGCCCTGATCCAGCTGCTGCTGGCCGGCCGCAGCAACGACCCCGAGAGCCTGCATCGCCCGGCCCTCGCCCACCTGCCCCTCGCCGCCTACGAGGCCTGGTACGCCCAGCTGCCGGCGGAGGGGCGCGAACGCCTGGAGCAGCGCTGGGGTGCACCGGCCCACGACCCGGCACTGGAGCCCGCCGGCTTCCCGATCCAGGCGCTGCGCTTCGGGCAGGTGATCGTGCTGATCCAGCCGGAGCGCGGCTACGACCGCGACCCGAGCCTCAGCTACCACTGCCCCGATCTGCCGCCGCCCCACGCCTACCTGGCCCAGTACCTCTGGCTGCGCCAGGAGGCCGGCGTGCAGCTGGTGTGCCATGTGGGCAAGCACGGCAACCTCGAATGGCTGCCGGGCAAGGGGCTGGGGCTCTCCGCCAACTGCTTCCCCGAATGGGCGCTGGGGCCGATGCCCCACCTCTATCCCTTCATCGTGAACGACCCCGGCGAAGGCTCCCAGGCCAAACGCCGCGCCCAGGCCGTGATCCTCGATCACCTCACCCCACCGCTGGGGCGCGCCGGCCTGCACGGTGATCTGCGCGAGCTGGAAGCCCTGATCGATGAGTACTGGGAGGCGATGCAGCTGGGCAGTGCCCGCAGTGAGGGGCTGCGTAGCCGGGTGCTGCAGCGGCTGGCGGAGCTGCAGTTGCCCGACCTACTCGGCAATGAGGGCGAGGGCGATCCGCTCGATGCCGCCGATGGCTACCTCTGCGAACTGAAGGAGGCGCAGGTGCGCACGGGGTTGCATCGCTTCGGGGCGCTGCCGGATCCAGAGGCCCTGGCGGAACTGCTGGCCTGCCTGGCCCGCCCGCCGCAGGAGCAGGGCCCGGGCCTCACCCAGGCCATCGCGCGTGATCTCGGGCTGGAGCTCGATCCCTGGGCCGAGCCCGAGGAAGCGGCGCTGAGCCCGGAGGATCAGCGCACGCTGCAAACCCTCGGGGTGCCGCAACCGCGGCGCGTGGGCGACGCTGTGGACTGGCTGGAGCAGCGGGCCGTGGGGCACTGCACCGCCCTGCTGGCTCAGGCCCAGGGGAAGGGCACAGCGGCGCCACCGGAGGCCGGCGCACAAACCCAGGCCGTGCTGCAGCGGCTGCAAACGGGGCTGGTGCCCAACCTGCTGCGCTGCGGCCAGGCCGAACAGGAGGCCTTCCTCACCGCCGTGGCCGGCGGACGCATTGCCGCAGGCCCCTCCGGCGCCCCCACCCGCGGCCGGCCGGATCTGCTGCCCACCGGCCGCAACTTCTACAGCGTGGATCTGCGTGGGCTGCCCACCGAGGCGGCCTGGGATCTGGGCCGCCGCAGCGCCGAGCTGCTGCTCGATCAACACCTGATGCAGGAGGGCGAACCGCTGCAGCAGCTGGCCCTCTCGGTGTGGGGCACCAGCACGATGCGCAACGGCGGCGAGGACATCGCCCAGGCCATGGCGTTGCTGGGGGTGCGGCCGGTGTGGGACGGCCCCAGCCGGCGGCTGGTGGATCTGGAGCTGATCCCGCTGCGGCAGCTGGGCCGGCCGCGGGTGGATGTGACCCTGCGCATCTCCGGCCTGTTCCGCGATGCCTTCCCGCAGCTGGTGGCCTGGTTCAACCGGGCCACAGCGCTGGTGGCAGCAGCCGAGGAACCGGCCGAAGAGAACCCGCTGGCGGCGGCGGCCCAGCGCGATGGCCACGCCTGGCGCGTGTATGGCTCGGCGCCGGGGGCCTACGGCGCCGGCCTGCAGGGCCTGATCGACAGCGGCGAATGGGAGAGCCGGGCCGATCTGGCGGCGGCCTACCTGAACTGGAGCAGCTGGCGCTACGAGGGCCTCGGCGGCGCCGATGGCCAGGGGCCCGGCCTGCGCATCGCCGCCGATCGCCAGGGCTTTGAACAGCGGCTGGCGGGGGTGCAGGTGGTGCTGCACAACCAGGACAACCGCGAGCACGA
>CAJXSQ010000144.1 GCA_913061215.1 uncultured Synechococcus sp.
CCCGCCGCTTGATCGGTGTCCAGTCCTGATTGCCAGAGGTAAGTGCCGGCGTTCCAGATCAGTGGGGTGGCCAGCTCTCCCTGGCCGCCGAGAGCTGCCAGGGCCTGAGCACCCCAGCTGTCGATGCCTTCCCAGAGGGGGTCGTGTGCGAAGCAGCCGTGGTCGCGCGGATGCAGGATCTGGCGTCCGTCGTCGCTGCCGCTGGGCCTGCCGGTGACGCAGGCGCGGCTGATCGGGAGATCGGTGCTGCCTTCCAGGCCCTTCACGGTGAGCACCTTGGTTTCGCCCGCCAGCTGCAGCGCCTGCCAGGCCCGTGCCTCCGTGGGTGGGTGCACGAAACCGCTCACCAGCAGGTGCTCGCCCTGGTGAGCCGTCCAGAGCAGCTCCAGGCTGGCCACCGGCGGGCGCTTGCCCAGATCCTCCCGGTAGGGAATCAGGCTCTCGGCCGCTGGGAAATGATCCGGCTGGTGCACCAGGCCCAGGTTGAAGCGCGTGAGCAGCTGCTGCACCCAGGCCAGACTGCGTCCAGCCAGCCCCACCCCCAGCGCTTCAAACAGCTCCACGCTGGTGACGCCGTATTTCACCGGCATGCGCCCGGCGCCCTGAAGCACCACGGGCAGGCCGGCGCTGGCCAGCACCAGGGCGGTGAGGGGATAGATCGGTGCGGTGCGGGTGCGGCCGTCGAAGGGCATGCCGAAGCAGATGGCCGGCCGGTCGGTGCTGAGCTGCGGTCCCCGTTGCCGGTACACATCGAGCATGCCGGTGAGCTCCTGGGGCTCCGGCCGGCGGATGCGATGGGCGATCAGGAAAGCGCCGATCTGGGCCGGGCTGGCGCCACCATCGAGAATCAGCTCGAGTGCATCGGCAGCCTCCTCCCGGCTCAGGCCACTGCTGGTGTGTTCGCCGCTGCCCACCTTGCGCAGGTAGGTCTTGAAGCGTTCACGGCTGGTGGCGCTGGCCTGGCGCTGGCTTTGGAGGTCGGGGACAGCAACTGTCAAGCCGATGGACTCAATGCTTGGACTCAGGATGGGATTCTCGGCGGCGCCAGGGCCATTGCTGGTAGCAATGGCTACCGAATGAGCTTGAATTGCCGTAACAACGGCTGCTGTGTTTCATCGGGTCTGCGGCGAAAGTTGACTTCGGAACGGCGCTTCTTTCCTGAGCGTTCCGTTGCTGTTTTGCCGCATCTGCGGCTGTTCGTATGACTGTTACCCCCGCTGCAATGCCCTCCCTTGCGGCTCCCTCGCAGGCCACGATCACGGCCACATTGATGGCTGCCAAGAAGGCCAAGGGCATGAGCTTCGCCGACCTTGAGGCGCTGCTCGGCCGCGATGAAGTCTGGATCGCTTCGCTGTTCTATGGGCAGTCCACGGCGTCTGCCGAGGAGGCCGCCAAGCTGGCCGAAGCCCTCAGCCTCGATCCTGCAATCACCGAAGCGCTGCAGGCCTATCCCACCAAGGGTGGTCTCGATCCGGTGATCCCCACCGATCCCCTGATCTATCGCTTCTACGAGATCATGCAGGTGTATGGCATGCCGCTCAAGGATGTGATCCAGGAGAAATTCGGTGATGGCATCATGAGCGCCATTGATTTCACCCTCGATGTCGACAAGGTCGCTGATCCTGCTGGCGATCGGGTGAAGGTCACCATGTGCGGCAAGTTCCTGCCCTACAAGAAATGGTGAGTTCTGTTTGAAGCTTTCCGCATCAAACTGACCAAGCCCGCCACCGGCGGGCTTTTTTGATGGCTGGGTCGATACCCAGCGGGCGGCTGGCGTCCAGTCTCAGAGTGAGAGGCCCAGGCTCTGCAATTCCAGTTCCAGCCAGTGGCGATGGCGCACCTGAGCCTGTAGCTGGCGCCGCACCACGGCTTCCAGGGGGGTGTGGCGCCAGCGCACCAGTTCTGCCACCAGCAGCTCACAGCTGCTGGCACTGCTGATGCATCCCAGGGCCTGCAGTGCTGTTTCGGAGACGCCGGGTAAGGCGTCGGTGCGGATGCAGCCTTGAATCGCTTGCAGAATCAGCGATTCCTGGCGCCGTTGCAGCAGCCGCAGCGTGGCGATCACCACCTCAGCGCGTAGATCATCCAGCAGAGGCCTGCACAGCGCTAGCAGTTCTTCAGCGCTGAGGCTGCGGCTGCGGAAGGTGAGCAGCTTCAGGCCGGCCAGGCGTTCGGCCCGTCCCGGCGCCTGCAGCGCTGCCGCAATGATGGCGGGATCGATCTGATTGCCCCAGCAGCTGAGGGCCTCGAGAACAGCGGCCTTCAGGGGGCCTGCTTCGGGAAGCCAGCGCAGCAGTTGATCGCGTGCTTCCGGGTGATGGCAAATGGCAAGAGCCCGGATCAGAGCCGGGCTGATGGTCTCCTGGCTGCAGAGGGGCAGGATCAAAGCAATGGCCCCGGGACCGGCCATCCCCAGCCGCTCGCCAACGGCGAGGGCCAGGTCTGGATCGGTGATCCGGGGCAGGAGTTCCGCCAGTTCTTCAGGGCTGAGCGGTTGCCGCCGCCAGCGCCCGAGTCGATCGGCAAGCTCGGCTTGCTGTTCGGCGCTGAGGGGGCGTTGGGCGGCGACAGACATGCTCATCGATCAGCGGGCACCCAGTTCGGCGGCCAGCTCACGCTCGAGCTTTTCGTCGTGCTCCTTGGGCAGAACGTTGCTGATCTTGGTGCGGTGGGTGCTGTAGAAGAGCATGCCGATGAACACCATGCCGCCCACGATGTTGCCGGCGGTGACAGGAAGGAAGTTCCAGAAGATCACCTTGCTGAAGGGAACGCCCGAGCCCAGGATCGGACCGGCGGTGTGCAGGAACTGATTCACCACGATGTGCTCCATGCCCATCGTTTGGAACGCGGTGATCGGCAGCCAGCAGGCCAGGATTTTGCCGGGCACACTCTTGCTCACCAGGGCCATGGTCACACCCAGGCACACCAGCCAGTTGGCCACCACGCCGCGCAGGAAGGCCAGGAAGAAGCCGGTGCTGCCCAGGGCTTCGTATTTGGTGATCACATTGAGCTTGTTCAGCTTGATGATCGTGGCGGCCACCACCTGCCAGCCCTTGCCACCATCAGCGGCCGCCAGCGGCTCCACAGTGCCGGCGCTGGTGAGGCTGGCCCACATGATCAGGGCCACCACCAGCGTGCCGATGAAGTTGCCGAGCCACACCCAGGCCCAGTTGCGGAAGGTGGCGCTCCAGCTGCTCTTGCCGGCCCACACCGCCATGGGCAGCA
>CAJXSQ010000145.1 GCA_913061215.1 uncultured Synechococcus sp.
CGAAGCCGGCCACCCCCAGGGGGGTGATCGCCGATTCGGCGCCACCGCACACCATCGCGTCGGCCAGGCCGAGCTGGATCAGGCGGAAGGCATCGCCGATGGCGTTGGAGCCGGCGGCACAGGCGGTGGCCACGGCCGTGCTCGGACCCTTGGCGCCGATCGCGATCGCCGTGAGGCCCGTGGCCATGTTCGGGATCATCATCGGCACCGTGAACGGGCTCACGCGCGAGGGGCCCTTATCGGCCAGCACGTGCGCCTGCGTTTCCATCATCAGCAGGCCGCCCACGCCGGAGCCGATCGCGGTGCCAACCCGGTGGGCGTTGCTGCCATCAATCGTGAGGCCGGCATGGGCCACGGCCTGCTTGGCGGCCACCACGCCGAACTGGCAGAACCGGTCCCAGCGCTTGGCCTCCTTCGGCTCGATGTAGGCGGAGGGATCGAAATCCTTCACCTCAGCGGCAAAGCGGCAGGCGTGGGCTGAGGGATCGAACAGGGTGATCGCCGCCACCCCATTGCGCCCTGTGCTCAGGCCATCCCAGTAGGAAGCAACGTCGTTGCCGATCGGTGTGACCGCGCCGAGGCCCGTGATGACGACGCGGCGGAGTCCCTCCACCATCAATCAGTTCCTCAGGCCTGCTTGTCCTGGATGTACTTCACGGCGTCGCCAACGGTGGCGATGCCCTCGGCGGCCTCGTCGGGAATCTCGATGTCGAAGGCCTCTTCCAGGGCCATCACCAGCTCGACGGTGTCGAGCGAGTCGGCGCCCAGGTCGTTCTGGAAATTGGATTCCGGCTTCACCTCGCCGGCGTCGACGCTCAGTTGCTCAACAACAATCGAGCGGACTTTCTCGAAGATCGCTTCCTGGGACATGGCCGGAGTGGCGGACGCCGCATCCTACGGGGCGGCCCGTGAAGCGCTCCGGCGCTTATGAACAAGGGTGACGGACCGCGAAGACCGCCCGCTGACCGTGGGTACTTTGGGCGTCGCGTCCCGAGGCGACATGTCCCACGCCGTCAAGATCTACGACACCTGCATCGGTTGCACCCAGTGTGTGCGGGCCTGCCCTCTCGACGTGCTCGAGATGGTGCCCTGGGACGGCTGCAAGGCCGGACAGATCGCCTCTTCCCCCCGCACCGAAGACTGTGTGGGCTGCAAGCGCTGCGAAACCGCCTGCCCCACCGACTTCCTCTCGATCCGCGTGTATCTGGGTGACGAAACCACCCGTTCCATGGGCCTGGCGTACTGAGCCGCTTCCCATAAGCTCAAGCCCGGCCTGGCCGGGCTTTTTTTGTAGGCATCAGCGGTATGTGCGGCATCGTTGCGGTGATCGGTTCGCGCGAGGCAGCGCCGCTGCTGCTGGAGGGCCTGCGCCAGCTGGAATACCGGGGCTACGACTCCGCCGGCATCGCCACGGTGAACGCTGAGCGGCAGCTGAGCTGCCTGCGGGCCGAGGGCAAGCTGGTGAACCTCACCGCCCGCTACGAGGAGGCGGGTGCAGCAGGGCTGTGCGGCATCGGCCACACGCGCTGGGCCACGCACGGCAAACCGGAGGAGCGCAACGCCCACCCGCACCTGGATGGTCCGGGCCGTGTGGCGGTGGTGCAGAACGGGATCATCGAGAACTACCGGAGCCTGCGGGAAGAGCTGCAGGCCGAGGGCGTGGTGTTCCGCTCGGACACCGATACCGAGGTGATCCCGCACCTGCTCAGCCGCGAGCTGGCCCGGCTGCAGGCGGCTGGCGCCAGCGCCAGCGGTGCGCTGCTGCTGGAGGCGCTGCAGGCGGTGCTGCCGCGGCTGCATGGGGCCTACGCGCTGGCGGTGGTGTGGGCGGAGCTGCCCGGTGCGCTGGTGGTGGCGCGCAAGGCGGCACCGCTGCTGATCGGCATGGGCGAGGGTGAATTCCTCTGCGCCAGCGACACGCCGGCCTTGGCTGGCTTCACCCGCACGATCCTGCCGCTGGAGGATGGCGAGGTGGCGCTGCTGACGCCGCTGGGCATCGAGCTCTACAACGAGGCTGGCGCCCGGGTGCAGCGCACGCCCACGCTGCTGAGCGGCAGTGAGCACGTGGCGGACAAGCGCAGCTTCCGCCACTTCATGCTCAAGGAGATCCATGAGCAACCGGAAACGGCGGCGCTGTGGGTGGCGCGGCACCTGCCGGAGAGCGGCCCGCTGGTGGCGCTGCCGCTGGCGGCTGAGGTGCTGGAGGGTGTGGAGCGCATCCAGATCCTGGCCTGCGGCACCAGCCGCCATGCGGCGCAGGTGGGTGCCTATCTGCTGGAGCAGCTGGCGGGGATTCCCACCAGCGTGTTCTATGCCAGCGAGTTCCGTTATGCACCGCCACCGCTGAGCGCCAACACGCTCACGATCGGTGTGACCCAGTCGGGCGAAACGGCCGACACGCTGGCGGCCCTGGCGATGGAGCAGGAGCGGCGGCGGGCGGTGGCCGATCCGGCGTTTGCACCGCGGCTGCTGGGGATCACCAACCGGCCGGAGAGCTCCCTGGGCCGGCTGGTGGATCAGATCCTCGATATCGGCGCCGGCATTGAAGTGGGTGTGGCGGCCACCAAGACGTTCCTGGGCCAACTGCTGGCGTTCTATGGCCTGGCGCTGGCGTTCGCGGAACGGCGCGGCGGTGGTGCCACGGGGCATGGCCCCGAGCAGCTGCGGCAGCTGGCGGCGGGGCTGCGGGCCCTACCGGAGCAGCTGCGAACGCTGGTGAACGACCACGACCGCCGCTGCGAAGCGATGGCGCATCTGTTCGCCGATACGCAGGACGTGATCTTCCTGGGGCGCGGGATCAACTACCCGATTGCCCTTGAGGGCGCCCTGAAGCTCAAGGAGATCAGCTACATCCACGCCGAGGGCTACCCGGCCGGCGAGATGAAGCATGGCCCGATCGCGCTGCTGGACGCGCGCGTGCCGGTGGTGTCGATCGCGGTGCCGGGCACGGTGTTCGACAAGGTGCTCAGCAACGCCCAGGAGGCGAAAGCCCGTGATGCCCAGCTGATCGGCGTGGCCCCTGAGTGTGCCGATGCGGAGCTGTTCGACACGCTGCTGCCGGTGCCGCCGGTGGATGAGCTGCTCAGCCCGCTGCTGACGGTGATTCCGATGCAGCTGCTGAGCTATCACATCGCTGCCCACCGCGGCCTGGATGTGGATCAGCCGCGGAACCTGGCGAAGAGCGTCACGGTGGAGT
>CAJXSQ010000146.1 GCA_913061215.1 uncultured Synechococcus sp.
GTGCCGATGCAGATCGCGAAGTAGATGTACATGAGGTACTGGCCGCCGTAGGCCAGCGTGCCGTGAATGCCGCTGATCCGGATGCCTGCCAGCCCCAGTAGATAGGTGGCTGGAATGATCGCCAGCACAAGGGCGGAGAGCTCCGGTGCCCGTCGGCTGATCAGCAGAAACAGGCAGCCGGTGAGCAGGTTGGAGATGCCGAAGGCGCCCAGCATGAAGAACTGATCGATCGGCGTGCTCTCCGCCGGGAAGCCGGCGATGTGAAGGCCCGACCAGCGCAGCAGCAGGGTGTGCATCACGCCGCGGATCAGGTCGTAGAGGCCGAGTCCGAACAGCACCCGGGCCGGCAGGCGGGGGTATCGCCGTGCCATCAGCTGTGGAACAGCAGCACCAGGCCGCGGCTCACCTGATGGAATTCCCGTTCCTCACGGCTGAGATCGAGGCCCACCTGCAGGCCTTCCTCCAGGGCGTTGTCGAACGGGGGTGGTGTCGGTGGTTTGTCGCCGGTCCACAACGCAGCGATCCCCACCGGGGTGGCGTGCCAGACGAACCGTTGGGTTTGGCCAATCGACGGTTCATCGAGGGCGTCTTCCAGAAGCTCGCGAATGGCCATGGCAAGGGGGTCCTGGCGCCAGCATCGAGATCCGGCGCCGGGATCGCAATCAGCTGACAGTTTTTGTGATCTGGTGAGCAATCCTTCTTCAACATCCGCCCTCTAGCCTGGGCCTGATGGCCCATTTCCCCGGTTCCGCCGCCCTCGTGCACGAGTGGTTCACGCCGCGTTCGGTGGGTGGTGCCGAGCTGGTGGTGCAGCAGCTCGATGCCCTGCTGGAGCGGCCGCAGCTGGCGGCACTGGTGGATGGCGAGAGCGCCCGGGCCGGCAGCTGGCTGGCCGGGCGTTCAATCCACACCAGCTTCATCCAGTCCCTGCCCTGGGGTGTGAGCCATGTGCAGCAGTATCTGCCGCTGCTGCCGCTGGCGATCGAGCAGCTCGACCTCTCCGGCCATCCCCTGGTGCTGAGCAGCAGCCATCTGGTGGCGAAGGGCGTGCTCACCAGCCCGGATCAGTGCCATCTCAGCTATGTGCACACGCCCGTGCGCTACGCCTGGGATCAGATGCACGCCTACCTGCGCCAGTCGGCCCTGGCCCGGCGCGGCCTGGCACCGGTGATCCGCTGGCAGCTGCACCGGTTGCGCCAATGGGATGTGCTCAGCGCCCAGCGGCCCGATGCCCTGATTGCCAACTCCCGCTTCACCGCCGCCCGCATCCGCCGCTACTGGGGACGCTCCTCCACCGTGGTGCACCCTCCGGTGGAGGTGGAACGGTTCCAGTGGGATCAGCCCCGCGACGCGGTGTACCTCTGCCTGTGCCGGCTGGTGCCCTACAAGCGGGTGGATCTGGTGGTGGAGGCGTTCAACCGCACCGGTCTGCCGCTGGTGGTGATCGGCGATGGCCCCGAGCGCCGGCGCCTGCAGGCCCTGGCCCGGCCCAATGTGCAGCTGCTGGGCCGGCTGCCTCAGCCGGAGGTGAATGCCTGGCTGGGTCGCTGCCGTGCCTATGTGTATGCCGGTCTGGAGGATTTCGGCATCGCTCCGGTGGAGGCGATGGCCTCCGGGGCGCCGGTGATCGGTCTCGGCCAGGGTGGCCTGCTGGACAGCGTGCGCTGCATCAGCAGCGGCTGCACCCAGCCCACCGGTCTGTTGTTTCCGCAGCAGAGCGTTGCGGCCCTGGTGGAGGCGCTGGAGCACTTCGAGCAGAACACGCTATGGCGGGAGTTGCCGGCGGAGTCCCTGCGCAGCTGGGCAGAGCGGTTCAGCCCCCAGCGCTTCCGCCAGCGCATGGCGGCGGTGATCGAGCAGGTGTGGAGCCGCCATCAGCGCCAGCTGGCCGGGCGCAGCCGCCCCCTGGATTCGGCCGGGTTGTTGGCCGAGAATGGTCCGAGCTCCTGAAGCCGATCCAGCCGCGTTTGTCCTCAGCCTCGATCCCGGCAGAGTCCACCGCCAGCAGCCTGCTGGCCGCTCAGTCGCTGCGTGGGCGCGTGTTGAAGCGCGGTGGCGACATCGCGTTTTCCCTGCTGGTGCTCAGCCTGGGCGCGCCCCTGTTTCTGCTGCTGGCGCTGCTGGTGAAGCTCAGCTCCAGGGGGTCGGTGTTCTATTGCCAGCGCCGCATCGGCCGCGGCTACAAGGGTTTCGGTTGCCTCAAGTTCCGCACCATGCGCCGCGATGCCGATCGGGTGCTGGCTTCGATGCTGGCCAACGATCCGAAGCTGCGGGCTGAATTCGAGCGGGATCACAAGCTCAAGAGCGACCCGCGCATCACGCCGTTGGGCAAGTTTCTGCGCCGCTCCAGCCTCGATGAACTGCCCCAGTTCATCAACGTGCTGCGCGGTGAGATGAGCGTGGTGGGGCCCCGCCCGATCGTGTGGGATGAGCTGCGCCGCTATGGCCGCCACATGGATGAAGTGCTCTCGGTGCGGCCGGGTCTCACGGGGCTGTGGCAGGTGTCCGGGCGCAACAACCTCACCTATCGCACCCGCGTGCGCCTCGATCTCACCTACGTGCGCAACCGCAGCTTCTGGCTGGATCTGGGCATCGTGCTGCGCACCATCGGCGTGGTGCTGCTGCCGATGGATCGTGGCGCCTACTGAACAACGGCTGCAGTGCCGCCCATCAGGATCAGCCCCGCCAGCAGCCAGCACAGCTCCAGCCGCCGGCTCAGTTGCAGCATCCGCTCCACACCGGCGGCGCTGGGCGCTGCGCCGCCGGCGGCCAGCAGCGGTTTATTCCGCAGTTGATCGCCATAGCGATTGGTGCCCCCCAGCTGCATGCCGAGCACCTGGGCGTAGATCGCCTGCGACACCCCGGCATTGGGCGAGGGATCCGGCGCGCCATCGCGTAGCGCTGCTCGAAACAGCGTCCAGCTGCGTGCCGGCCCCATCCCTGCGGCCAGCGGCAGGCTGAGGGCCACCAGTCGGCAGGGCAGCCACACCAGCAGATCATCGAGCCGGGCGCCGGCGGTGCCCAGCCATTGCAGCCGGCCGCGCCGGTAACCCAGCATCGAATCCAGGGTGCTGGCGGCCTTGAAGGCCCAGGCCAGGGCCAGTGGGCC
>CAJXSQ010000147.1 GCA_913061215.1 uncultured Synechococcus sp.
CGCTCACCATGGCGCTGTGGAACGGGCCATTGATCCCGCCGAGCAGGATCAGCAGAAACCCCGGCAGCACATAGGCGTAGTTGTAGGCGTCGTAGGCGGCGCCCACGCCGAAGGCCGCCGCGATCGCCTGCTGGCGCACCAGCCCCGCCAGCTTGCTCAGGGCGGTGGCCACCGCCACGATCAGGGCAATGCGGCGCAGCGAGCGGGCCGGGGCCGGGGTTGGCTCAGCAGCGGGCCCTGCGCCAGGCCCAGCGGTTCCGGATTGGATCGGCGGTTCGCTCATCCGGTGCGGCCTTGGCCCCAACTCGGGCGATTCTTGCCTGCAGAAGCGTCCGCGTCATGCCCGCCACCACCGCACCTCAGGCCCAGCGCGTTCTGCCGCTGGAGGCGCTGCAGGAGGGCGTGCTGCTCAAGCGCTACAAACGCTTTCTCGCCGATGTGGAACTGGAGTCCGGCGAGGTGGTGACGGCCCACTGCGCCAACACCGGCCCGATGACCGGCGTGCTGCACGTGGGCGGCCGCGTGCGCCTGCGCCATGCGCCCTCACCCACCCGCAAGCTGGCCTGGACCTGGGAGCAGGCCCAGGTGCCCGGCGCCGGCGGCGAGCCGGTGTGGGTGGGCATCAACACAGCCCTGCCCAACCGCCTGATCCGGGCCACGATCGAAGCGGGCTGCCTGGAGCCCTGGCTGGGACCGATCGGTGCGATCCGCGCCGAGGTGGCCTACGGCGCCAACCGCCGCAGCCGCATCGATCTGCTGCTCACCCCAGCCGAGGGCGCGGCCGACCCCCGCCCGATCTACGTGGAGGTGAAGAACACCACCTGGACCGACGGCGACCTGGCCCTGTTTCCCGACACGGTGACCGAACGGGGGCAGAAGCACCTGGAGGAGCTGATGGGGGTGCTGCCCGAAGCGCGGGCCGTGCTGGTGCCCTGCCTGAGCCGCGCCGATGTGGAGCGCTTCGCCCCGGGCGACAGCGCTGATCCGCGCTATGGCGAGCTGTTCCGCGCCGCCCTGGATGCCGGCGTGGAGGTGCTGCCCTGCCGCTTCGGCTTCGATGCGGCCGGAATCGACTGGCTGGGCGTGGTGCCGGTGCAGCGCCACAGCAGCCAAGCCGCCGCGGACGCCCCATAGAGTTGGGCTCCCCCGTGCCGGCCGCCGTGGATACCCGCGCGTTCAAGCGATCCCTGCATCACTCGGATCGCTACAACCGCCGCGGCTTCGGCCTGGGCGAGGAGGTGGCCGGCAGCCTCGAGCAGGCCTACCAGAGCAATCTGATCGCCAGCATCCGCGAGAACGGCTATCAGCTGCAGCACGGCCGCCTGAGCGTGAAGCTGGCCGAAGCCTTCGGCTTCTGCTGGGGCGTGGAGCGGGCGGTGGCGATGGCCTACGAAACCCGCCGCCACTACCCCACCGAGCGGATCTGGATCACCAACGAGATCATCCACAACCCCTCGGTGAACGATCACCTGCGGGAGATGAACGTGCTGTTCATCCCTGTGGATGGCGGCGTGAAGGACTTCTCGGAGGTGGCCAGCGGTGATGTGGTGATCCTGCCGGCCTTCGGCGCCACCGTGCAGGAGATGCAGCTGCTCAACGAGCGCGGCTGCCACATCGTGGACACCACCTGCCCCTGGGTCTCCAAGGTGTGGAACACCGTGGAGAAGCACAAGAAGCACGCCTTCACCTCGATCATTCACGGCAAGGTGAAGCACGAGGAAACACTGGCCACCAGCTCCTTCGCCGGCACCTATCTGGTGGTGCTCGATCTGGCGGAGGCCCAGCTGGTGTGCGATTACATCATGGCCAGCGCCGGTGGCGGCAGCCCCAGCCCGGAGCAGCGCCAGGCCTTCATGGCCCGCTTCGCCAAAGCCTGCTCGCCCGGCTTTGATCCCGACCGCGACCTGATCCGCGTGGGCGTGGCCAACCAGACCACGATGCTCAAGAGCGAAACCGAGGAGATCGGCCGCCTGTTCGAGCGCACGATGCTGCAGCGCTTCGGCCCCACCGAGCTGAACGACCACTTCCTGGCCTTCAACACCATCTGCGATGCCACCCAGGAGCGGCAGGACGCGATGTTTGCCCTGGTGGATGAACCACTCGATCTGATGGTGGTGATCGGCGGGTACAACTCCTCCAACACCACCCACCTGCAGGAGATCGCGGTGAGCCGCGGCATCCGCTCCTTCCACATCGACACCCCCGAACGCATCGGCCCCGGCAACCGCATCGAGCACAAGCCGCTCGGCTCGGAGCTGGAAGTGGTGGAACCCTTCCTGCCGGAGGGCAACCTGCGGGTGGGCATCACCTCCGGCGCCTCCACGCCCGACCGGGTGGTGGAGGACGTGATCGGCCGCCTGATCGATCTGGCCGATGGCGGGCTTTACATTGATTCATCTCACACAGCCGCCTGAACCGGGGAGAGCCGACCGCGTTGATCTCATCGGTGACCGATCCCCTACCTGATCTCAGCGACGCTCCCCAGGCCAGCCCGCCGCTGCGCCGCAGCGACGACAGCCGGGTGCGCTGCTACAGCAGCCACTTCGCCGACCTGATGGAGATGCGGGCGCCGGCGGACACGGTGGCGGCTTACCTCGATCGCCATGAGGGCTGGTTCCGGCGCTGCGCCGCACCGATGCAGGTGGAACCCCTCGGCCAGAACGGCTACGTGCTCACGCTGGGGCGGTTCGGCAACTTCGGCTTCGAGGTGGAGCCCACCATCGGGCTGGAGCTGCTGCCCCAGAGCGCCGGGGTGTATCGGATCACCACCGTGCCGCCGGAGCAGTTCCAGCCAGGCCTGCGCGAGCTCTACGACGTGGAATTCAACGCCGCGCTGCGCCTGGAGGAACAGAACGCTTCAGCGCCGCACACGGAGGTGCGCTGGGAGCTGGATCTGAGCGTGTGGATCCGCTTGCCCTCGGTGATCGGCCTGCTGCCGGAATCCCTGGTGCAGAGCAGCGGTGATCGGCTGCTGCGCCAGATCGTGCGCCAGATCTCACGCAAGCTCACCTGGAAGGTGCAGGAAGACTTTCACGCCACCCACAACCTGGAATGCCCGCCGCGGCGGCGGGCTCTCTTCTGAG
>CAJXSQ010000148.1 GCA_913061215.1 uncultured Synechococcus sp.
TCGCTGGAGCGGTTCTTCGGGATCATGACCGAGAACTACGCCGGCGATTTCCCCTTCTGGCTGGCCCCCGAGCAGGTGCGCCTGCTGCCGGTGACCGACGAGGTGCGCGGCTATGCCGACCAGGTGCTGAGCCAGTTGAAGGCTGCCGGCGTGCGCGCCAGCATCGATCACTCCGGCGACCGCCTCGGCAAATTGATCCGCAACGGCGAGCAGATGAAGATCCCGGTGCTGGGTGTGATCGGCGCCAAGGAGGCCGAAGCCGGAGCCATCAGCCTGCGCAGCCGCCGTGATGGCGATCTGGGCAGCGTGGCTCTGGACGATCTTGTGGCGGCAGCGAGCCGTGCCAATCAGGATCGGAGTGCAGGTCTGCCCCTGGGCTGATGACCACTCTCCTGGCCGGCGACATCGGCGGCACGAAAACCCTCCTGGCCCTCTACAGCCTTGAGGGGGGTCGGCTGCGCCAGCAGCGGACCGAGCGCTTCGTGTCGGCCGAGTGGGACGACTTCGCCGCTCTGGTGAACCACTTCCTCGGCAGTGGGGAGGACACCGGTGGACGGCCGGCCCATGCCTGCTTCGCCGTGGCAGGACCGGTGCGGCAGGGCCGCGTGAAGCTCACGAACCTGCCCTGGCAGCTGGAGCAGAACGCCCTGGCCGCCCATTGCGCTCTGGAGCAGGTGGAGCTGGTGAACGATTTTGCCGTGCTGATCTACGGCCTGCCCCACCTGGAAGCGCACCAGCACGTGCCGCTGCGCGCAGCGGCAGAGGGGCCCGACCCGGAAGCACCGGTGGCGATCCTGGGAGCCGGCACCGGCCTGGGCGTGGCGATCGGCATTCCCACCGCCCAGGGCCTCAAAGCGATCCCCAGTGAGGCCTCCCACGCGGAATTCGCCCCGCGCAGCCAGGCCGAATGGGAGCTGAAGCAGTGGCTGCAGCAGGATCTGCAGCTCGAGCGCGTGTCGATCGAGCGGGTGGTGAGCGGCACCGGCCTCGGGGAAGTGATGCGCTGGTACCTGGCCACCGACCGTGCTGGCCATGGCCATCCCCTCGCCGCGGTGGATCCGAGCGAGCGTCCTGCCGCCACGGCCAACGCTGCCGCCGCGGGCGACCAGCTGGCGCGGCGGGCCATGGACCTCTGGCTGGGGGCCTACGGCAGCACCGCCGGTGATCTGGCCCTGCAGACCCTGTGCAGCGGCGGGCTGTGGGTGGGCGGCGGCACCGCCGGCAAGCTGCTGCATGAACTGCAGAGTGCCGCCTTCCTCGAGCCGCTGCGGCGCAAGGGCCGGTTGAGCCCGGTGCTGGAGCAGGTGCCGGTGCTGGCCCTCACCGATCCGGAGGCCGGCCTGTTCAGCGCCGCCTGCCGCGCCCGGATGCTGATGGGCTGAGTGGGACACTGGCCCCAGCAGAAACGACCGTATGGTCCGCCCCCGCATCGGCCAGGGGGTTGTGGTGGATGTTCCCGCCACAACGGCCAACCTGGGCCCCGGCTTTGATTGCCTGGGCGCCGCCCTGGACCTCAACAACCGCTTCGAGATGCGGTGCATCGAGGGGGATGGTGAGCGCTTCGAGCTGGTGATCGAAGGCAGTGAAGGCTCCCACCTGCGCGGCGGGCCGGACAACCTCGTGTATCGCGCCGCCCAGCGGGTGTGGAAGGAGGCCGGCGAGCAGCCGATCGCGGTGGAGGCGCGCGTGCGCCTGGCGGTGCCGCCGGCCCGGGGCCTGGGGAGCAGTGCCACGGCAATCGTGGCGGGCCTGATGGGCGCCAATGCTCTGATCGGCGAGCCGCTCAGCCGCGAGAAGCTGCTGGAGCTGGCCATCGACATCGAAGGCCACCCCGACAACGTGGTGCCCTCCCTGCTGGGCGGCCTGTGCATGACCGCCAAGGCCGCCTCGCACCGCTGGCGCGTGGTGCGCTGCGAATGGTCGCCGGAGGTGCTGGCCGTGGTGGCGATCCCCTCGATCCGGCTCTCCACCAGCGAAGCGCGCCGGGTGATGCCGAAAACGATCACCATCGCCGATGCCGTCACCAACCTGGGCTCGCTCACGCTGCTGCTGCAGGGTCTGCGCACCGGCAACGGCGATCTGATCGCCGATGGCATGCACGACCGCATTCACGAGCCCTACCGCTGGGGCCTGATCCAGGGCGGGCGCCAGGTGCGCGACGCCGCGATTCAGGCCGGGGCCTGGGGGTGCGTGATCAGCGGTGCCGGGCCCAGCATCCTGGCTCTGGCGAACCGCGATCATGCCGGTGCCGTGCGCCGGGCGATGGTGCGCGCCTGGGAAGGCGAGGGTGTGGCCTCCCGGGCTGAAGTGCTGCAGCTGCAGCAGATGGGCAGCCGCTGGAAAGCGATCCCAGACTGACCCTTCGAGGCCTCAGGCCAGCACGTCTGAGCCCCTGAGTAGAAATACTCAGCTGTTAGATTTGCCTCTCTCATGGCCTGATCCTGGGACGGGGCCATCCATCACGTTGATGAGGTCGTCATGGACGCCACTCTGCCCCTGCTGGCTGCGTCCACGGCGCTCTCCAGCTCCGCCTTCGGCGATGCCGCCCTGGCGGAAGGACTGCTCAGCGCTCCCAGCGGTTTTCCCTGGCTGAGCCTGATCACCCTGCTGCCGATCGCGGTGGCACCGCTGCTGATGGTGCTGCCCGGCGATGGCACCGATCCCAAGCTGCCCCGCAGCATCGCCCTGGTCACCCTGCTGGTGGACCTGGGGCTGATGCTCTACGTGTTCAGCCAGCACTACGACGGCTCGATCGCCGGCCTGCAGCTGGTGGAGCGTTTTGCCTGGGTGCCCTCGATCGGCCTGGAATGGTCGCTCGCCACCGACGGCCTCTCGGCGCCGCTGGTGGTGCTCTCCGGTTTGGTGACCCTGCTCTCGGTGGCGGCCAGCTGGAACATTCAGAAGAAAACCCGCCTCTATTTCGCCCTGCTGCTGGTGCAGGCCTCAGCCCAGGCGATGGTGTTCCTCTCCCAGGATTTCCTGCTCTTCTTCCTCTCCTGGGAACTGGAGCTGGTGCCGGTGTACCTGCTGATCGCCATCTGGGGCGGCCAGCAGCGGCAGTACGCCGCCACCAAGTTCATCCT
>CAJXSQ010000149.1 GCA_913061215.1 uncultured Synechococcus sp.
GGCACGCGCCAGGTCGTTCTTCACCAGCTCCAAGGTGCGCCGCTGCGCCGCCCGCTCCCGCAACAGCTGCGTGAAGCGCGCGCCATTGCGGCCTTCCGCCATCAGCCCCTGCAACATCACACCGCTGAGCGCCATTCCCAAACTCAGGCTCAGCATCAACTCCACCAACGAAAATCCAGCCATGGCGCTACAGCGAAGGGTCGGGTTCACAGCGGCCGCTGCTGTAGCGGCCCAGGCGGGTGATTCCCAGCGGCAGGCCCATCACCAGGCAGCGCTGCAGCGTGGTGCCAGCGCTGCTGAGCACGGCCGTGCCGCCATCGAGCACCAGGCCGTTGCTGCTGAAGCGGAGCACCGCCGGGAAATTGTGGGTGAGCTGCACATCACCAGCGGCGATCGGCTCCTTCAGGCGCTCGAGCGTCTGCAGGCAAGGGGGCAGGCTGCTGGCCGGCGGCGGCCCCCAACCCTCGCTCTCCAGGCTCAGGCCACAGGGCTGCCCGCGCTTCTGCGCTTCCACCCGCCCGCGCTGAATGCCCTGATCCAAGCGCCGCGCGGCGGCTTCCACGCGCTGACGGGCCAGGATTTCCGTGCCGCCGCTCCAGCCCAGGCTGGCCAGCACCCCCAGGATGGCGATCGCCACCAGCAGCTCCGCCAGCGAGAAACCAGCGCCCCGCTGGATCCGGGAACCACGCATCAGGTTCCCTCCTGCTCGGCACTGTCAACGGAAGGGATGCCCTCAGAACACAGCCCCAGCCCCGCGGCCGTCACCAGCCGCTCACGCACCGGTGCGCTCTGGGACGCAATGCGCCAGCGCAGACGCAGTTCATCGGTGCGCGCACCCGGCAGCAGCTCTCGCTTCACCTGCGGGGGCGGTGGCAGGGCAGAGGCCAGCGCCTGCAGCTGATCAGCGCCCACGCCGCAGAAGGACTGCCCCTGCAGCTCCCGCCGCCAATGGGCCTGAAGCTGCAAACGATCGAATTCCACCCGCTCAAGCTGCTGTTGCCGCAGCTCCCCCTGCTGGCTGCTGCTGGCCGCCTGGGCAAACAACTGCAGCGACCCGCCCGCCGCGGCCGTGAACACCGAAGCCGCCACCAGTACTTCCACGAACTGCATCAGCCCAGCTCCTTCACGCCGGTGGAACCCAGGACATAGCGGCGCCGCAGACCACCACCGGCGAGTTGCAGCTGCAGTTCGCCACCCTCGGCCTGCGGAGTCCAGCTCAGCAGTTCCACGGTCTCGCCGTCGATCGCCAAGCGCTGCAGCGCCTCCGGATCGAGATCAGCCGGACAATCAGCCGGCAAGGCACCGGCCCGCCAACGCTCCAGCGGCAGCTGCTGAAGGCAGGCAAAGCGCCCCTGCAGTTCAGCCGCCAGGCGCTGCGCCCCCGAAGCCAGGCGATCCTCCGCCTGCAGGCGCGTGCGCTGAGCCGCCTGCACCTGGCGCGTGTGCAGCACCAGCGACTGCAGCGACAAGCTGCTCAGCAGCAGCACCAACGCCCCAGTGATCGACAGGGGCAACACAAATCCAGCCTCCGCGGCCGGGTGAACACGCTGAACCATGGAGCAATCCGGCAAACCATGGGTGGAGCATTCCCCCCGCCGCTAGAACAGAACCATCGGGACAAGCGCCGCGATGGCCGACGGGCTGGACCGCGACACCGAACTGCTGGAGATCCATGAAATCTCCAGCTGGCAGCAGCAGGTCGCCGCTGCCGCCGCCGGCCTGTTCAGCGCCGGACCGCTGGGGCTGCTGGCCTCGCTGGTGGCGTTCCGCAAGCTGAACGGTCACTGGCTCCCGTGGATGCTGATCGGCGTGTTGAGCGCTCCACCGCTGGCCTATGGGCAATGGCGTGCCGTCACCGCCCTGCAACAGATGACGGATGCCGACCCTGGCCTGAGCGGAGCCGATCTCAGCGCAGCGCAGCTGATCACCGAGGCCGACCGCCTCGCCCGGGCCTGCGCCGAAGACCAACGCGACGGCGCCAGCAGCGGCATGATCCGCAACCCACTGGATGGTCGCGAGCTGTTCTGCGATCCCAGCTATCCGGTGACGGTGGTGATCACCAGCCAGCCCTTCGCGCCGTTGCAGCAGCCACGCAGCTGCGGCAGCACCACCCTCTCGCCCGGCACCCGCGCTGCCCAGTGGATCGTGTCGCCGGCGGGGTCGCTGGTGTGCCAGGCCGTGGCGCAGAACGGAGGGTGGTGGTGGGAGCAGGCGAGTCTCAACCGCCAGCAGCTCTACCGCCGTTGCACGGAGAACCTGCGGCTGGAAGCCGAGAGCGGCTTCACGCGCTCAGCCCACCAGCTGGGCCGGCCCGACTACTGCGCCCAGGAGCGGGCGTTGCTGGCCCGCGATCAGATCACGGGGCGGTAGTGGTGGGCGGGTTCATCGCCGCCGCCTGCAGGCAGGCCGGCAGGAACACCCACCAGCTCAGGGTGGAGGTGCACTGATCCGGGTTCTCGCAGGGCAGCGCTGAACAGCGCTGGGTGGGAGGCCCGCCCAGCTCCACCACGAAGGTGGTGGGCAGCTCGCGCAGGATCGTCATCGCCGAGAGCGTGCCGCTCTGGGCCGTGCGCAGAATCGCCGCCCGCAGCCCCTCCACCCGCACATCACGGCCGCGGGCCATCAACGGACGGAAGGCCTGGGTCTGCTGCTGCAGGAAGGCCACACCCGCCGGGGAATAGAGGAAGTTCGCCAGGGGCACCAGCTCCACGGCATAGGGCTTGGCCAGGGCGGCACGGAGCTGGTCATCGGGCCAGCCGGAATTGGCCGCCAGCTGCAGCAGCTGCCGGTCGCTGATCGTGCCATCGGCCACAAACTGCTGGATCGCGGCATAGGGGATGGTCCAGAGCTCGGCGCCGCTGGACAGGCGCAGGGTCTGCTCAGCCGCCAGGGCCGGTGAGCCGCCGGCCAACACCGCAGCCGCCAGCACTCCGGCAGCCCGCGCGAACAGCGCCGTCACTGGTTGAGCTTGAGCACGGCCATGAAGGCCTCCTGCGGCAC
>CAJXSQ010000150.1 GCA_913061215.1 uncultured Synechococcus sp.
CCCATGATGCCGGCGCCGGCGATGCTCAGCTTGGCCATGCCGCCTTCGGCGCTGATCGTGGCGCCCTCCGCGCCGGTGCCCATGGCCGCGATCACCTCGCGGCACACGATCTGAGCCCGATCGATCTGGGCCTCCGCCACGGTGAAGGCGATGTCGTTGGTGAAGCCGCAGTGCTCGCCGCTGCAGAGGGCATCGGCTTCGTGGGTGGACTGCACGATCAGATCCACATTCAGCCCCGCGGCGGAGAGCGCTTCAAACAGCTGGGCGGCCACGCCGGGGCGATCGGGCACGTGCGCCAGGGCCAGCACGGCCTGATCGGTTTCCAGTTCGGCACCATCCACCGGTTTGCCCAGCTCCAGGCCCTCACCGCTGCCGCGGCGGCTGGCGGCATCGCTGGTGAGCAGGGTGCCGGGTTGATCGCTCCAGCTGGAGCGCACCACCAGCGGCACGCCGTAGTTGCGGGCGATCTCCACGGCCCGCGGGTGCAGCACGGCGGCCCCGAGGCTGGCCAGCTCCAGCATCTCGTTGCAGGTGATCGTGTCCATCAGCTGGGCATCGGCCACCTTGCGCGGGTCGGTGGTGAGCACGCCCGGCACATCGGTGTAGATCTCGCAGGCATCGGCCCCCAGGGCTGCCGCCAGGGCCACGGCGGAGGTGTCGGAGCCGCCGCGGCCGAGGGTGGTGATCTCGGGCAGGCCGCTCAGGCCGCTGCTGGTGCCCTGGAAGCCGGCCACCACCACCACATTGCCGTCGCCCAGCAGGCGCTGCAGCCGATCGGTGCGCACCTCGAGGATGCGGGCCCGGCCGTGGGCCGATTCGGTGAGGATGCCCACCTGCGGGCCGGTCATCGACACGGCCGGCACCCCCAGGGCATGCAGCGCCATCGCCAGCAGCGCGATCGACACCTGCTCGCCGGTGGCCAGCAGCATGTCCATCTCCCGCTGGGGCGGGTTGCTGCTGATGGCGCGGGCCAGGCCCGTGAGCTCATCGGTGGTGTGGCCCATGGCCGACACCACGATCACCAGATCGTTGCCCGCCTGGCGGCTGGCGGCGATGCGCTGGGCCACCGCCTGGATCCGCTCCACATCGGCCACGGAGGTGCCGCCGAATTTCTGGACCAGCAGGGCCATGGCGAGGGGCGCCGGCGCCGGCGCGTGCAGCGTTAATGGGCGATTGTCGTATGTGGGGCTTCTGGGGCTGTTCGCCGAGCCTTCACGGTGCCAGCAGGAAGCCGTCGCGGAAGGCATCGCCGGGATCGCTGCCCCGTTTGAGTGCGGCCTCCACCTCGAGCAGCTGGCGCAGCAGAGCCAGAAAGCGGGCCGGCTTGCGGCCGCGGATCTGTTTGCGCATCACATAGATGCGTTTGGGGTTGCCGATGCCGGCGGCCTTGGCGATGGCATTCACATCGTTGTCGCCCTGCTGATCCAGCAGGCTCACCCAGAGCCAGCCGCGGATCTGCCCGCAGAGGGTGGCCACGATCCGCAGCGCCGGTTCATTGGCCGCCAGCAGCGCATCCACCAGGGCTACGGCTTCTGCCGGCTTGCCGGCCAGCAGCGCATCGCCCACCTGCAGGGCATTGGTGGCGTGGCTGCCCACGAGGGCCTGCACGGCCGCGACGGTGATCGCTTGGGAGCCCACGTAGAGCGCCAGCTTCTCCAGCTCGCTGGCCAGGCGGGCGCTGTCGCTGCCGATGGCGTCGCTGAGGGCTTCGGCGGCGGCGGGCTCCAGCTGCAGCCCCAGCTCCTTCGCTGTGCGCTGCACCAGCTCGATCTGGCCGGCCCCGTCCCACACCGCCGGCAGCTGGAAGCTCTGCTCGCGCGCCTCGCCGGCCTTCACCAGCTTCTGCAGCGCCTTGGTGGTGCGCAGGCGTGCATCCGGTTTGCCGCTGCTCACCAGCACCAGATGGCAGCTGGCGGGAATCAACGGCAGGGCGGCCTCCAGCTGCTCGGCCAGTTCGGCCGGACATTGGTTGCAGAAGGGGCTGCGCTGCAGCACCACCACCCGATCGCCCCCACCGAAGGGCGGCGTGCGGGCCTCTTCCAGCGCCTGGGAGGCCTGAGCGGCATCGTTGCCATCGAGGCGGGCCAGGTTGATGCTCTGCCAGGCGGGGTCGGTGCGCTCGGTCACCAGCGCTTCCACCGCCCGGGAGCGGGCGGCTTCGTCATCGCCCCAGAGCAGGTGGATCGGCATGGTTCGCGGCTGCGCGGGGTCAGAGCCGCAGGGCGCTGAGCACCGGGTGCTGCCCAGTCTGGGCGAGGGCCGGGTGATCGGTCACCAGCACGGCCGCTTCGGCGGCAATGGCGGTGGCCAGTTCGATGGCACGGATCTCATCGAGCTGCGGTTCCTGGCGCTGCAGCCGCGCTGCGGCAAGCACCAGCGCCCCATCGGCCGGCAGCTGCAGCCATTGCTGCGGGTTGGCAAAGGCGGCGGCGTAGCGCTGGGCCAGCAGTTCATCCCCCTGCGCCAGCGGCCCTTCCAGCACCCGCGCCAGGCTCACACTGCTGATCACCCCCTGCCAGGTGCCCTGGGCGATGCCCTGCATCAGGGGGTGGAGGAATTTTCCGGTTCCCTTGGCATCGGCCAGGAAGGCCACCAGGGCCGAGCCATCGAGGGCGATGCGGCTGCCCTGCACGAGCTGGCTGGGGCGGAACGAGTCGGGATCGTCGGTGCGTTCCGGAGCGATCTCCTGCACGAAGGCTGGTGCTGTTGGCGCTGGTCTGGCGGGATGGCGCTGGTTGGGATCCCAGATGCCGCGGCCGCTGCCCTGCAGCGTCATCAGGCTCTGGATCTGCCGCTGGCGCTGGAGTGGGTCTTCTGGCCGCCGCCCGCCCAGTGGCACCAGGGCCGCCATCGGTTTCTTGTGGCGCTGGATCACGAACTCCTCGCCGCTGGCGGCGCGCTCCAGCAGTTCCGGCAGCCGGCGGCGCGCTTCCTCCACGCCGAGTGGGGGTGTTGACATGCCTGCCTCGCAGTGTCC
>CAJXSQ010000151.1 GCA_913061215.1 uncultured Synechococcus sp.
AAGCTCTACTTCGAGGCTGCCTGCAAGCAGGGTGCGGTGATGAGCCGGATTGAGTTGCCCGGCAACAACACCCACTTCAGTACACCGGCCTCTTCGCAGCCCTATTTTCTGCCCTGGATCGCCGATCGCTTCGCGGGCAAGCCCGTGGTCAACGGCTGTCCCCCTGCATGATGTGCTGCTGAAAGCGCCCGGCCATGTCCACCCGTTCCATCGCTGATCAACGCTGGAACTGGTGGCCGCTGCTGCCCCTCTACCCCTATGGCCGGCGCCGCACGCTGGTGCGGGAGCTGATCCCTGACCAGCTGTGGAGCTTTGAGCAGCTCCAGGGGGTGTTCTACGTGGCGGTGCCGATCCGGATGACGGTGGCGCGGGTGCCGGGCGGGTTGATGCTCTACGCCCCGGTGCCGCCCACGCGGGAGGTGCTGCAGGCGCTGCGGGATCTGGAGCAGCGCCATGGCCCGGTGCGCAGCATTGTTCTGCCCACCGCCTCGGGCCTCGAGCACAAGCTGCCGGTGCCGGCGATGGCGCGTGCGTTTCCGCAGGCTGAGGTGTGGGTGACGCCAGGGCAGTGGAGTTTCCCCGTGCCGTTGCCCCTGCGTTGGCTGGGTTTCCCGGCTGGGCGCACCCGGGTGCTGGGGGAGGACGGCACACCCCACAGCGATGCCCTGCAGTGGATCTCCCTCGGCCCGATCGATCTGGGACTGGGCCGCTTTCAGGAGCTGGCCTGCCTGCATCGGGCCAGCGGGGCCCTGCTGCTCACCGATGCCCTGGTGGCGATCAATGCCGAGCCGCCGGAGCTGTTCGATCTCGACCCCACTCCGTTGCTCTTCCACGCCCGCGAGCGGGGGGATCAGCCGCTGCAGGATTCACCGGAACTGCGCCTGCGGGGCTGGCAGCGCCTGGCGCTGTTCGCCTCCTATCTCAGGCCCGCCGCTCTGGAGGTGCCGCAGCTGGGCACCTTGCTGCAGCAGGCGTTCCGGCCCGGTTGCCGCAATGCCCGCTCCTATTTCGGGCTCTATCCGTTCCACTGGGGCTCCAGTTCAGCGGAAGCCTTCGCGGAGCTGCAGCCGAAGGCTGGCTGTCTGCGCGTTGCGCCGGTGTTGGAGCGCCTGGTGTTTCCTCGCACGCAGGGGCTGATCGTGGCCTGGTTGCGCCAGCTGGCGCGGCTGGAGGATCTGCGCTGGGTGGTGCCGGCCCACTACGACGCACCGGTGCCCTGCAGCGCCGAGCGTCTCGAGGCGTTGGCCGGGGAACTGGAACAGCGCCAGTGGGCCCCCAGCGAGGGCAACTGGGCTTACCTCGCCAGGATCGATCAGCTGCTGCTGCGTCTGGGGGTGGTGCCGGAGCAGCCGGAAGCCGGCTGATCAGAGCTTCAGTTCGCCGGGGTCAGCGTCGGCGTCGGGGAAGAGGGTGGCTTCCAGCTCCATGCGCTGCTCCATCTGGCGCAGGAAATAGCCCGTCATCATCGCGGAGGCCAGCAGGCCGGCCAGGTGATCGCGACTGGCAGTGACTTTCACATCGAAGTGTTCACCGGGCAGAACACCCAGCAGGCCCTGCACGTTGTGGCGGATGATGTCCTGAATATCGCCGCTGGCTGAGCGGGCGACACGCTGCAGAACATCCGGTGATTGTTCCTGCAGGTACTGGATCAGAGAATTACTGCTGATCGCTTCGCTGTCACTCGTCAGGAACTCCGGGTTAAACATTCCGGTGTGCTCCGCGTCACTGCTGCACCCTACCCCAGCTGTTTGTCTCGATCGAGACCGTTGGGGTCGGAGAACCGAATCGGGCCAAGGCGGTTGAGCGGCCAGTAACGGAACACGGCCGTGCCGATCACCTCCTGGCGCGGCAGTGGGCCCCACAGGTGTGAATCCAGGCTGGCATTGCGGTTGTCCCCCAGCACCAGCAGGGATCCTTCGGGCACGGTGACCGGTCCGAAGCTGTAGTTGATCGCTTCCGCCAGCCAGCTCTCCTGCACCGCCTGGCCGTTGCGCCACAGCTGGCCATCGCGCACCTCCACCCGATCGCCCGGCTGGCCCACCACCCGTTTGATCAGGGCTGCCTTGGGGTCGTAGCCGGCTTCCACCAGCACCGGCGGGGCCCGAAACACCACGATCGTGCCGTTGGCCAATGGCTGCTCCAGCTTGGGCCTCAGCTTCTCCACCAGGATCCGGTCCTGCAGCTCCAGGGTGGGCAGCATCGAGCCGGAGGGAATCCAGCGCGGCTCGATCACCAGCCAGCGCAGCAGCAGCGCCACGGCCAGCCAGAGCAGCAGCGAGCGCCAGCCCTTCAGGGCGCCACCGATGGAGGAACGCCAGCCAGAGGAGGTGGATTCGCTCTTCATCGCCGCGCACCGGTGAGCATGATCGCCACATCCTGAACAATGGCCGCCTCGGTGCCTGCTCCATCAGCTCCCAGCTGCAGCGCCGCCGCCAACCTGCGGGCCGCCCTGCTGCTGCTGCAGACCCTGCAGGGCTGCGGCCTGCGGCGGCTGGTGCTCTGCCCCGGCAGCCGCTCGGCGCCGCTGGCGGTGGCGGCGGGGCTGCTGGAGGCCCACGGCCTGCAGCTGTTCACGGCGGTGGATGAGCGTTCGGCCGCTTTCTTGGCTCTGGGTCTGGGCCGCGCTGATGGTGTTCCTGCGGCGGTGGTCACCACTTCGGGGAGCGCCGTGGCCAACCTGCTGCCGGCGGTGGTGGAGGCCGATCACGGCATGGCGCCGCTGCTGTTGCTCACCGCTGATCGGCCGCAGCGGCTGAAGGGTTGCGGCGCCAACCAGACCGTGAATCAGGAGGACTTTCTGGCCCCCTGCTGCCGTTGGGCGGGCCATGGGGATCCGCAAGGCCTTGCCGCCATGGCTGATGGGGAGCTCCGGGCTCTGGCCGAGCGGGCCTGGGCGGCGGCCCTCACCCCGCCGGTGGGGCCGGTGCATCTCAACCTGCCCTTTGAGGAGCCGTTGCACGCTGATGCCGC
>CAJXSQ010000152.1 GCA_913061215.1 uncultured Synechococcus sp.
TCTCGGAGAGATACACCGAATAGAGCACCCAGTTGAGCGGGAACCAGGTGATCGGCCGCTTGCCGCTCAGCGAGGGCAGATCGATCTCGATACCTTCCGCCACCAGGGCGCGGTTGAGAAAACCGGCATGGCGCGCTTCATCGCGGGCCATCAGGTTGAACAGGCGGCTGAGCTCCGGCCGCTGCGCCTTCTGCAGCTGGCGTGAGAGCTCCTTGAACAGCAGGAAGCCGGAGAATTCCGACACGCAGGAGCGCACCAGATAGCTCTCGTAGGCCTCTTTCTGCTCGGGGGAAAGATCGCGCAGACGGTTGAGCGGGGCCTTGCGATCGAAGTGATCGCGGTTGTAGTCGGCCTCCATCTCATTGAGCATGGCCTCGAAGGCAGGGCGCTGCTCCTCGAGATCGGTGCGGGCGGCCTTGGTGATTTCGGTGGTGTAGAAGCGCGGGGTGAGCAGGTCCTCGCGCAGATGGGGGGCCGGCGCGGCGGCTGGGGCCAGGGGGGCGGTGGCGGTCATCAGCGGGTGGGGGCGACGGATTGGGAGGACGCGTTGGAGCGAGCGATGGCGTAGGCCGTGGCATCCGGACCGTGGCGGTGGTTGCTGAACCAGCCCTGCAGCTCCAGCAGCCAGCGCAGGCGGGCCTGGCGATCGCAGACGGTGCGCAGCAGGGCAGCCTGGGCATCGCTGATGGCCTGGCGGTGAACGCCCCGGTGCCCCGGGCAGAGGCAGCCCTGGGCCGCGAGCCAGCGCTCCTCCAGCCGCAGGTGCAGGCGCAGATCCCAGATCAGGCGCCGGCAGACGCGCTCGAACGCCAGGGCCTCCGCCGCACTCCAGGCGGGGTGGGCGGGGCCGTGCAGGCGCAGCAGCTCTGCCAACAGCGTCTCGAGGCCATCGTGCTGACGCTCGAGCAGTTGCTCCTGATCAGCCCAGCGCCGCGGCCAGCGCCAGGCGCTGGCAACACCTCCCGGATCGGGCTCGGCGCGCACAGGGGCGGAGAGCAGCACGGCCATGGAACAGACCTCGAAGGCAGAGCAAGCTCAGCATATAACGACATCGTGATGCTGCATTTGCCGTAAACACAGGATCCGCAGAACGCTTGCATGCGCTAGCCTCCAATCACATCCCCAGCGCGAGGACGCGGCAATGGAGCACCTGGCTGAGTACTTCAAGGTGTTCTCCGAGCCCAACCGCCTGGCCGTGCTGGAGGCCCTGCGCAACGGCCCGCTCAACGTGACGGCTGTTGTGGAGAAAACAGGCCTCAGCCAGGCCCTGGTGTCGAAGCACCTCAAGCTGCTCACCATCGCCGGTGTGGTGCAGCGCCGCCCCGAGGGTTCGCTGGTGTTCTACGAAGTGAACGACAAGGCCGTGTTCAAGCTGATGGCCCAGGCCGAAAAGCTGCTGCTCGCCTCCCGCCGCCAACAGCTCGACGCCCTGGCCGCCATCCTCTGATGGGCGAAAGCCCCACCACGATTGAGCAGCTGCGCGCTGCTCTGGCGGCGGGCCGCCGCGACCTGCGCCACCTGCGCCTCGGAGAGATCGATGGCGTGGATCTCGACCTTTCCGCCTGCGACCTCGAAGGCAGCTGCTTCAAGGAGGCCCGCTTCGGTCATGCCCGCCTCAGCGGCGCCCAGGTGAAAGGTTGCTGCTTCCAGCAGTCGTTGCTCTGGGGTGCCGATCTCTCAGGGCTGCAGGCAGAAGCCTCCTTCTGGCACGAGGCGGATCTCTCCGGCTCACGCCTGCAGGGGGCCCGCTTCGATCGCGCCGTGATGCACCGCTGCTGCCTGCGCGGTGTGGTGGCCGCCGGCAGCAGCTGGCACCAGGCGCGACTGGTGGAGGCCGACTTCCGCTCCGGCCTCGATCAGCTCACCGATCTGGGCGACGCCGATTTCAGCGAGGCCGACCTCAGCTTCGCCCTGCTGCAGGGCGCCAATCTGCACGGCGCCCGCCTGCAGGGGGCTTGCCTCTACGGCGCCGATCTACGCAGCTGCGACCTGCGCCAGGCCGATCTGCGCGGCTGCGACCTGCGCGACACCAACCTCGATGCGGCACAGCTGGAGGGTGCCTTGCTCGATGGTTGCCAGCTGCCCGCAGCCTGAGCAGCCTGGAGAGATCCAGGCTCCAGCCGCCGTGATCCCTCCCCAGAAGCAGATGACCGGCATGCTCGGCCATCCGGTGGCCGAGAACCCGATTGATCGGATGTTCGATGCGGTGTACAGCCACTACGGCCTGCACTGGCAGTTCTGGAAGAACGACATCGCCTCCGAGCAGGACCTGGCCAAGGCGATCGCCGCCCTGGCACCCCTGGGCTACCGCGGCGTAGGCATCACCGTGCCCTACAAGGTGGCGGTGATCCCGATGCTCGATGCCGTCGACGACGACGTGCGCGCCATCGGCGCCGCCAACTACATCACGATCGAGCAGGGCCGCCTGATCGGCCACAACAACGACGGCAAGGGCGTGGTGAAGGCGATCGAGAAGGTCGCTCCCTTGAAAGGTCGCCAGGTGGTGATGCTCGGCGCCGGCGGCGCCGGCCGCGCCATGGCGGTGGAAATCGCCTGGGCTGGCGCCGCGCAGCTCACGCTGATCACCCGCCGCGAAGCCCAGGGCCGCGAGGTGGCACAGCTGGTGGAGCGGGCCAGCGGCGTGCCCTGCCACTGGCAGAGCTGGCAAGCGCCGCTGCAGGTGCCCGCCGGCACGGATCTGCTGATGAACGCCACCCACCTGGGCTGCGCCCCCGAACTCGAGCCCGTACCGGTGGACTGGGCCAGCGTGGAGCCGGGCTGCATCGCCGTGGATGTGATCACCAACCCCCGCATCACACCCTTCCTCGCCGCCGCCCGCGCGCACGGCTGCCCCGTGGTGGATGGCGTGGAGATGCTGGTGCAACTGGCGATGCAGATCTTCGAGCGCTGGAC
>CAJXSQ010000153.1 GCA_913061215.1 uncultured Synechococcus sp.
GTTCAGCGTCGCTGGTGCGCCTGGGTTTCAGTCGCTGCGGCGCTGTTCGGCGCGCTCGCCCCAGGCGTGCAGGCCGTTGAGCACCGGCATCAGCTCGCGGCCCAGATCGGTGAGGGCATAGTCCACCCGGGGCGGCACCTCCGGGAACACGGTGCGCGTGATCACGCCATCGGCTTCCAGCTC
Organism: uncultured Synechococcus sp.; assembly: GCA_913061215.1. GTDB lineage: Bacteria > Cyanobacteriota > Cyanobacteriia > PCC-6307 > Cyanobiaceae > Vulcanococcus. The sequence continues at coordinate 184 of CAJXSQ010000153.1, forward strand.
CCGCAGCTGGGCGGTGAGCACCTTCTGGCTCACACCCTGACCCACACCGCTGAGGGCCCGCTGCAGATCGGAGAAGCGGCGCACCCCCTCCAGCAGCTCCCGCAGGATCAACAGCTTCCAGCGGCCCTGGATCACCTTCAGGGCCAGTTCGGCCTTGCACTGGCTGTGGTTGTGACTGCCGGCAAAACCGCTGTGGGGATCCAATCGTCACCTGCAGGTGCCTACCCCACTTTGCAGTGCGTTCTTGTGTTTCCGGGGCGACGGACGACACGATCAGAGCGTTGACCGCAGCCGTTCCGCGAAATCGCGATGTCGCAAACCCCGATTGATCTGCTGGTGATCGCCGCCAGCAATGGTGAGAACCTCCAGCTGGCGGAGCGCTTTGCCGCCGCTGCCCGTGAGCAGCAGCTCAGCGCCCAGGTGCTCGATCTCACGGCGGTGGAGCTGCCGCTGTTCACGCCGCGGGCCCTGGCCGCCGGCACCCCGCCGGCCGTGGCGCCCCTGCAGCAGCAGCTGAGCGCAGCGGCGCGCTGGGTGATCTGCGCGCCGGAATACAACGGTTCGATTCCGCCGGTGCTCACCAGCGCCATCGCCTGGCTCTCGGTGCAGGGCGACGATTTCCGTGCCCTGTTCAACGGCCGGCCGGTGGCGATTGCCACCCATTCCGGCGGCGGTGGTCACACCCTGATGGCGGCGCTGCGCCTGCAGCTGGCCCACCTCGGCGCCCACGTGGTGGGCCGCCAGCTCGTGAGCAACAGCAGCCATGCGGCCAAGGACGCGTCGATCGCTGATCTGATCACCCGTCTGCAGCAGCTGCAGACCCCGCAAGCCTGAGTGGAGCCCGAAACGATGTTTGCAACTTCGATCACGCGGCGCCCGGCGGCGGAGCGCTTTCACAGCCAGCTCGACTGGCTGGACAGCTGGCACAGCTTCTCGTTTTCATCCCATTACGACCCGGCCTGGATGGGCTTCGGGCCGCTGCGGGTGATCAACGACGACACCATCGCCGCTGGCCGGGGCTTTGGCATGCATCCCCACCGCGACATGGAGATCATCACCGTGATGGTGGAGGGGGAGCTGCACCACCGCGATTCCATGGGCCACGCCGAGGTGTTGCGGGCCGGTGAGGTGCAGCGGATGAGCGCCGGCACCGGTGTGGTGCACAGCGAGATCAATGGCGGCGAGCAGCCCTGCCGCCTGCTGCAGATCTGGATTGAGCCCAGCAGCACGGGCATTGCCCCGGCCTATGAGCAGAAGCCGTTTGAGCTGTTGGGCGGCTGGACGCGGCTGCTCGATCCCCAGCGCCGCGAGGGTGCGATGGCGATTCACCGGCCGGTGCAGCTCTGGCGGGCTCGCCTGCAGCCCGGTGAGCAGCTCGAGCCGCCGGCCCTGCAGGGGGCGGCGTGGCTGCAGATGATCGATGGTGCTCTGGAGCAGCCCTGGGGGCTGCAGCGGGGCGATGGCCTCGGATGGCAGGCGGCTGGGAGCGAAGGCTCTGCCGCCCCTGCTCCGCCGCTCACGGCCAGCGCGGCCGGCGCCGATCTGTTGCTGTTCCAGCTGGACTGATCCCCGGCCAGGAGGCCACCGCCGCCTGTGATCCAGGGCACCGGCGGATCCAGCCGGCGCGATCAGGCTGGGCCCTGCTCCAGTGGGGCCTGATCCGTGCAACAGCCCAGCCTTTCGCGCCCGGCCAGCCCAGTTCGCCTGTATCGGCTCACCGATCGCCACGGCCAGCCCCATCCGGTGCTGGATGAAAGCTTCGAGAGCCTGGAGCTGGCGATGGAGGCGGCGACCGCCTGGTTGGAGCACCAGGGGCTGGTGGATGCCCGTGCGGATCAGCGTGAACGCGAGCGGCAGCTGGCTCTGCAGGTGGGGGTGGAGATGAGCACCCCGAGCGGCTCTTGGCGGACGCTGCGGCATGCGGGTTTCATGGGATGGCGTTGATGCAGTGGCTGGATGAAGCCCAGTGAATCCCTCGACCTCCGCCTCGGCTGGTTCGGCCTGGTGGTGAATGTGGCGGCTCTGCCCTGGTTGGCGCAGCTGCTCAGCAGTGGTGGCCCGATGGGAGCGGCCAACTGGGCGGTGGGCACCGCCGCGATCCTGCCGGCACTGGCGCTGGGGGTGGTGGCCAGTGCCGCCCTGATCAAACGGCGCCGCTGGGGCCGTGTGGTGGCGATCGTGGCCCTGGGGCTGGCCCTGGCGGTGACCCTCAGCTACGGCATCGTGTGGCTGGTGCTGGTGCCCCTGGGGCGGCCGCTGGTGGCGGTGACGCTGGGGGTGTTGAGCGTGGCGGAGCTGCTGCTGTTGATCTACTGGAGCCTGCCCCGGCCGTGGTGGTGGGGCCGCGGCGGCTGAGCGGGGCCCGATCACCAGATTGGTAATTGGTATTGCCTGATACCAAAAGTGGCACCGTGGGCGCCTTGCATGGTTTGCATCGTTACTGAACGGCCATGCCCAGCGCTGAGCGTTTTGCCGCCCTGCAGACCATCCAGCGCCGCCGGCCGGCGGCCGTTCAGGCTCCTGCTGCGCTGCAGGACATCTGGGCCAGTGATGTGTTCACGCTGGATCGGATGAAGGAGGCGCTGCCCCGCAGCGTGTTCAAGTCGATCCAGAAGACGATCCGCGAGGGCGGCCGCCTCGATGCCTCCGTGGCCGATGCGGTGGCCAACGCGATGAAGGACTGGGCCACCAGCCGCGGGGCGCTGTA
>CAJXSQ010000154.1 GCA_913061215.1 uncultured Synechococcus sp.
GTGCTGGTGGTGTGTCTGCCGGTGCTGGTGGCGGAGATGGTGCTGGGGCGCAGCACCGGCCATGCGCCGCTGGTGGCGCCGGTCACCGCCGGTGGTCGCCGCTGGGCGCCCCTGGGCTGGCTCTACATCGCGGCGTCGGTGGGGATCCTCAGCTACTACGCCGTGCTGATGGGCTGGACCGGCCGCAGCCTGCTCCACGCCCTCACGGCGCCGCTGCCGGCCGATATGGCGGCGGCGGAATCCTTCTTCGCCGGCATCAGCAGCGGCGGCGATGCCGTGCTGGGTCATCTGTTCAGCCTGGCGATCACCGGGCTGGTGGTGGCCGCCGGGATTCGCTCGGGCATCGAGCGGCTCTCCCGCTGGGGCATGCCGCTGCTGTTTGTGATGCTGCTGGCCCTGCTGGTGTGGGCGGCGTTTCTGCCGGGTGCGCGCAGCGGCTACACCGAGTTCCTGCTGCGCTGGGACGCCAGCAAGCTCACCGATCTCACCACCATCCGTAACGCCTTCACCCAGGCCTTCTTCTCGATCGGCGCCGGCATCGGCTGCATCCTGGCTTATGCGGCCTACCTCGATCGCCGCAGCGGCATCCCCGGCGAGGCGGTGGCGGTGGTGGGGATGGATACGGCGGTGGGGCTGATGGCCGGCTGCGTCACCTTTCCGATTGTGGCCAGCTTTGCCCTGGCCGAGGTGGTGAGCGGCAGCACCGTGGGCACGCTGTTCATCGCCCTGCCCACCGGCCTGGGCTCCCTTGGGCTGGCTGGTCGCGTGGTGGCGGCTGCCTTCTTTGCCCTGGCTTACGTGGCGGCGATCACCTCCTCGGTGTCGCTGCTGGAAGTGCCGGTGAGTTCGGTGATGGATCGTCTGGGCTGGAGTCGACGCCGGGCCGTGTGGCTGATGGTGCTGGTGATCGCGGTGATCGGTCTGCCCTCGGCGCTGGATGTGGGCGTTCTGGAGCGGATGGATGCGGTGTTCGGGGGGGTGTGCCTGATCGCTGGCGGCCTGCTGATGGCCCTGTTGATGGGCTGGCGCGCTCCGGCACGCTTTGCGGCTGATCTGCGCGATTCGGGCACGCCGCCGCGGCTGCTCCAACTGATGCTCTGGGGGCTGCGCTGGATTTCGGTGCCGGTGATCAGCCTGGGGCTGGTGGTGTCGGTGCTGGATCTGGCGAAGAGCTGGGCGGGCGGCGCTTAACTGGCCGCAGCAGAGAGGCTCGATCGATGGCGCCAGGACCGCAGTGGTTGCAGCGTTTCAACTTCATCGAACGCGCCCGGCTCGAGCGGGAGCTGTGGGATGCCTTCGAGCGCGGTGAGCCGATCGAGCAGCTGGTGGAGCAGTGCGAGCCCGGCTTTCGCAAGGAGGTGTGGAGCACCACCGCCGTGCGCATCCGCAAGATCGAGGCGATGATGCGCGATCAGCAAGCGCCCAAAGGCTGATTCAGCTGCGCAGCCACTCGGTGATGCCGCCGGGTTTGTCGATCAGTTCGATGCCCTGGGCCTTGAGCGCCTCGCGGATGGCATCGGCGGCGGCGAAATCCTTCGCCGCTTTTGCCGCTTTGCGGGCCTCGATCTGCGCGTCGATCTCAGCGTCGCTGAGGCCGCTCACGCCGGAGTCGTGACCAGCTTGCTCCGGTTCGTGTTGCAGCCCCAGCACCCCCGCCAGCTCCTGCAGCAGGGCAGCCTGGGCGGCCAGCTCCGGCGTTGCCGCTTCAGCGCGAGCTGCGTCGTCGCCGCGCTCGATCCGGTTGGCGAGGGCCCGCAGCGGTTTGGCCAGCTCGAACAGCACCGCCAGGGCGGCGGAGGTGTTGAGGTCGTCGTCCATGGCGGCAGCGAAGCGACCGCGGGCCGCAGTTAGGGCAGGGCCCAGCTCCGCGGCAGCGACCGCGGTGTCGGCAGACAACCCCAGGGCGGCGTTGAGGCCCTTCCAGCCGGTGGCCGCGGCGTCGAGGGCTTCGGCGGTGAAGTCCAGCGGTTTGCGGTAGTGGGCCTGCAGGGTGAACAGCCGCAGCGTCATCGGCGACACGCCGGAATCCAGCAGGGCGCGGATGGTGGTGAAGTTGCCGAGGGATTTCGACATCTTCTGGCCGCCCACGTTCACCATGCCGTTGTGCAGCCAGTAGTGGGCCAGCTCCTGGCCTGTGGCCGCCTCCGACTGGGCGATCTCATTCTCGTGGTGCGGAAACACCAGATCGGCGCCACCGAGATGGATGTCGATCGTGTCGCCCAGCTCCTCGCGCACCATGGCGGAACACTCGATGTGCCAGCCGGGTCGCCCCTGCCCCCAGGGTGAGGGGAAGCTGGGTTCACCCGGTTTGGCGCCTTTCCACAGGGCGAAGTCGAACGGGTGCTGCTTGCGCGCCTCCTCCTCGGAGGCCACGCGGCCGGCGGCATTCTCCTGCTGCTCGCTCAGGTCGCGGCCGCTGAGCTTGCCGTAGCCGGCGTGCTTCATCACCGCGAAATACACATCGCCATCGGCGGAATAGGCGGCACCCTTGGCCTCCAGTTCTCCGATCAGGCTGCGGATTGCATCGAGGCTGCGGGTGGCCCGCGGCATGCGATCGGCCGGCAGGATGTTGAGGCGCGTCATGTCGGCCACGAAGGCGTCGATGTTGCGTTCGCTCACCGCCTCCATCGAGCTGCCCTCTTCAGCTGCGCGCTTGAGGATCTTGTCGTCGATGTCGGTGTAGTTCTGCACGAACGTCACCGCGTAACCGCACCAGATCAGGTAGCGGCGCAGCACGTCCCAGGCGATGTAGCTGCGGGCGTGGCCCAGGTGGCAGAGGTCGTAGACCGTGACCCCGCAGCAGTAGATGCTCACCTTGCCGGGTTCGATCGGCTGAAACTCCTCAACGCGGCGCGTGAGGGTGTTGGTGAGCTTGAGGGGCAT
>CAJXSQ010000155.1 GCA_913061215.1 uncultured Synechococcus sp.
CGTCTGAGTCGAAGTCGCTTGCGTTTCAGGCCGGCCCTGCGGGGCCGGCTTTTTCATGGCTGCCCAGCCAGCTGCCGGCGCACGAAGGCGGCGATCGGCGGCAACAGGTCCGTGTCGATCGTGTGCCCGCCGCTGAAGCTGAGCAGCTCGGCGTTCACGCCGGCCTGCTGCAGGCGCCGCTGCACCTCCTCGCTGGCGGCCCAGGGCACCACGGGATCCTCGCGGCCATGGCTGAGCAGCACCGCCGGCGTTGTGGCCGGAGGCTGCCAGCCTTCGTGCGGATAGCCGCTGCAGGCCACGATTCCAGCCAGCGGCAGCTGGCTGCCCACATCCAGCGCCATGGCGCCGCCCTGGGAAAAGCCGAGCAGCACGGTGGCCGACAAGGGCACCTGCTCCGCCAGAGCCTGCAGGCGTTGGCTCAGGGCCGCCCGGGCCGCCGGCAGCTGGCTCCAGTCGATCGGCTGCAGGCCATACCACTGGCGACCGACCCCATAGGGATGGGGCTCCGGCGCCCGCAGCGCCACCACGCTCACCTCCGGCCCCACCAGCATCGCGCCCAGGTCGAGCAGGTCGTCGGCATCGGCACCCCAGCCGTGCAGCAGCACCAGCCGCTGCCGCGCATCGGCGGGTCCGAGCTGAAGCTGATCGGAGGCGGTGCCGGTCATGGGAGGCGGGAGCTGCTGCTGCGTAGGTTGGACCTTCTGCCCTCCACTCAACAGCCATGGCGCCCACGGCCCTGCTCAGCGTGTCCAACAAGGAAGGGCTGGTGCCGCTGGCGGAGGGTCTGCTGGCTGCCGGCTACCAGCTGATCTCCAGCGGCGGCACGGCGGCGGCCCTGGCGGCGGCGGGCCTGCCCGTCACCAAGGTGGCGGATCACACCGGCGCGCCGGAGATCCTCGGCGGCCGGGTGAAAACCCTGCACCCGCGCATCCACGGCGGCATCCTGGCCAAGCGCTCCGAGCCTGGTCATCAGGCCGATCTGGAGGCCCAGGGCATCCCCACCATCGATGTGGTGGTGGTGAACCTCTATCCCTTCCGTGAAACGATCGCCCGCCCCGATGTGAGCTGGGACCTGGCGATCGAAAACATTGATATCGGCGGGCCGGCCATGGTGCGCGCCGCCGCCAAGAACCACGCCGATGTGGCGGTGCTCACCAGCCCCAGCCAGTACCCCGCCTTCCTCGAGGCCCTGGCCGCTGGAGCGTTGAGCTCGGCCCTGCGCCGGCAGCTGGCGCTGGAGGCCTACAGCCACACCGCCGACTACGACGCTGCGATCAGCGCCTGGTTGGCGGAGCAACTGGAGGCCGAGGCCAGCCAGCTCAACCTCAGCCTGCCGGCCCGTCAGAGCCTGCGCTACGGCGAGAACCCCCACCAGAGCGCCACCTGGTATGCCCAGCCCGGCGCCGGCCTCGGTGCCGCTGAGCAGCTGCAGGGCAAGGAGCTCAGCTACAACAACATCCTTGATCTCGAGGCCGCCCTCGCCACGGTGCGCGAGTTCGGCTACGGCGGTCAGCCCGCCGGCGGCAATGCCTTCCAGCCGGCCGCAGTGGTGGTGAAGCACACCAACCCCTGCGGTGTGGCCACCGGCAGCGGCAGCGCCAACGCCCTGGAGCGGGCCCTCGACGCCGATCGCGTGTCGGCCTTCGGGGGCATCGTGGCGATCAACGGGCCGGTGGATGCCGCCACGGCCGGCCATCTCACCAGCCTGTTCCTGGAGTGTGTGGTGGCCCCGGCGTTTGAGCCGGCGGCGCGGGAGCTGCTGGCCGCCAAGGCCAACCTGCGGCTGCTGGAGTTGGAGCCGGCGGCGATCGCGCGGGCCAGTCGCCAGCAGCTGCGCAGCGTGCTCGGTGGCGTGCTGGTGCAGGAGCTCGACGATCAGCCCGTGGATGAAACCGCCTGGCAGGTGGTGAGCCAGCGCCAGCCCACGGCTCAGGAGCTGGAGGATCTGCGCTTCGCCTGGCGCCTGGTGCGCCACGTGCGCTCCAATGCGATCACCGTGGCCAAGGGCGGCCAGAGCCTCGGCATCGGCGCCGGTCAGATGAACCGGGTGGGCTCAGCCCGCATCGCGCTGGAAACCGCTGCCGAGAAGGCCAAGGGTGCCGTGCTGGCCAGCGATGGCTTCTTCCCCTTCGACGACACGGTGCGCCTCGCGGCTGAACACGGCATCACGGCCGTGATCCAGCCCGGCGGCAGCGTGCGCGATGCCGATTCGATCGCCGCCTGCGATGAGCTCGGCCTGGCGATGGTGACCACCGGACGCCGGCACTTCCTGCACTGAGGCCCCTGCCTCTGCTCTAGCTTCGCCCCACTCCGCTCACCCCAGCTCGCTCCCATGCCCGAGAGCCTCGCCTTCAATCTCAACTTCCTGCATCCGCTGGCGATGTGGGCCCTGCTGGCCTTGAGCGGCTACGCGATGGTTCTCGGCATCAAGGCCAAGAAAACCCGCACCGCCGATGCCGAAACCCGCAAGACCCTGATCAAGGGGCAGTTCGCCAAGCGCCATTACCTCTACGGCAGTGCCGTGCTGGCGGTGATGGTGCTCGGCACCTTCGGTGGCATGGCCGTCACCTACCTGAACAACGGCAAGCTGTTCGTGGGGCCCCACCTGCTGGTGGGCATCGGCATGACCACGATGCTGGTGCTGGCAGCGGCGCTCTCGCCGCTGATGCAGCAGGGCAACCTGATCGCCCGCAAGGTTCACGTGGGTCTGAACATGGGCGTGGTGACCCTGTTCCTCTGGCAGGCCGTGACCGGCATGCAGATCGTGAACAAGATCTGGGAAAACCGCCCCGCCTGAACTCAGAAGAGAGCCCGCCGCCGCGGCGGGCATTCCAGGTTGTGGGTGGCGTGAAA
>CAJXSQ010000156.1 GCA_913061215.1 uncultured Synechococcus sp.
CGTTGACCACGAAGGTCATCTGCAGGGTGGGCTCGTCCACCTTGATCAGCGGCAGCGCCTGGGGCTCATCCGGGCAGGCGATGGTCTCGCCGATGTTCACCTCATCGAAACCAGCCACGGCCACCAGGTCGCCGGCGCGGGCCTCCTCGATCTCCACCCGCTGCAGGCCCTGGAAGCCCAGCAGCTTGCTGATGCGGCCGCGCTTCACACTGCCGTCGTCGCGCAGCAGGGCGACGGGCTGGTTGGCGCGGATCGTGCCGTTGTGGATGCGGCCGATCATGATCCGGCCGAGGAAATCGCTGTAGTCGAGCGTGGTCACCTGCAGCTGCAGGGGCTTCTCGGGATCACCCACCGGCGGCGGAACATGGCGCAGGATCGCGTCGAACAGGGGACGCATGTCCTCGCTGTCGGTGGCCATATCCGGCTTGGCGTAGCCGCCCATGCCGCTGCCGAACAGGTAGGGGAAGTCGCACTGGTCGTCGTCGGCGCCGAGCTCCAGGAACAGATCGAGCACCTTGTCCACCGCCTGCTCGGGGTCAACGCGGGCACGGTCGATCTTGTTCACGAACACGATCGGACGCAGACCCTTCTCCAGCGCTTTCTTGAGCACGAAGCGGGTCTGGGGCATCGGGCCCTCGTTGGCGTCCACGATCAGCAGACAGCCATCCACCATGCCGAGCACACGCTCCACCTCGCCGCCGAAGTCGGCGTGACCGGGGGTATCCACAATGTTGATGCGGATCCCGTCGTAATCAACAGCGGTGTTCTTGGAGAGGATGGTGATGCCGCGCTCGCGCTCCAGATCGTTGGAGTCCATCACGCAGGTGGGGACTGCCTCGTTGTCGCGGAAGATGCCGGACTGAGCCAGCAGCGCATCCACCAGGGTGGTTTTGCCGTGGTCAACGTGGGCGATGATCGCGATGTTGCGGATCGGGGTTCCCGGATGCGCGCCGCTCATAAAAAGAAGTGTGCGTGTTGATCTCGATGGTGCACAGCAGGTGTTGTGGCGTGGGGAATGGCGTTGGGAACGGTGGCTGAAACCCCGAAGCCAGGTCGTGGGGCAAGGCCCGAAACGACGTGAACCGGTATCTCCTGCAGCGTGGCCTGTGGCGCGATCAGCTGTTACTGACGAAGCTTCAGACCGATGACCCCTACGGTGCGTTAAGGAAATCTATCGCAGTGCCCCGAAGCTCCCCCGGGTCACCCCCAGGCGGCTATCGAGCTGCTCGCGCTGCCACACCTCACGCCCACTGATCGCACCAGACAGGGCGCGGCGGTAGAGGTCCACGCGCCGGCGCGTGTCCTCGGCACTGTCCTGCAGCAGCTCCAACCGGAAGCGGCGTACGCCGGCCTCGAGCAACTGGGGGATGGCCTCGGCGGCGGTCTGGGCACGGCCATTGAACAGGGTGTTGCGGCAGCCCAGGTCAGCCCGCAACGGATGCTCGGCGCCACTGCGGTCGCGCAGCAACACCGTGTGCTGCTCGCAGGGACGACCGCAGTCGGTGTGATCGTGACCGTCCGAAAGGAAGGCGCAGAAGAGGCAATGCTCCATGTGGAACATCGGCATGTGCTGATGCAGCGTGAGCTCCAGAGCCCCTGAAGGCGTGCCGGCCACCAGGGCCAGCAGCTGATCCAGGGCCAGGTCGTAGCTGGCGGTGATCCAGTCCAGGCCCCAGCGCTCGAGGAACCAGCGGGCCGCCAGCGGGTTGGCCACATTGAGCGAAAAGTCGCCGGCGCAGGGAGCCAGCGGGGTGAGCCGCTCCAGCTGATCGGCATTGCGCACCAGATAGCCATCGGGCTGGGCGCGGATCAGGGGCTCCAGCGTCCAGGCCTCATCCGGCCGGCAGATGCGCTGGCCCGCCAGCCAGAGGCCCCCGGGCCAGCGGCCCCGGCCGCGCCGCACCGCCTCGCGCAGCTGGGCCGGATGCTCCAGATCCACGATCACCCGGTGCACGGGTTGGTCCTGCAGGGCCTCCAGCTGCTCCAGGCTGCGCACGAGCACACTCAGCTGCAGCTCAGCTGGGGGGATGCCGATCGCGGCGTCGGCTGGAGAGGCCTGCAGCAGTTGCCGAAGCCGCTCGGGCTGTGGCGCCGTGGCGGCCTCCGCGCGGGATGGAGGCTCCTGCTCGGCACGGGCAAGACCATCCGCCAACCGATCCACCAGGGCCCGGCGCAGCTGATTGATCTGCGCCACGGGCAGGAACAGCTCACCCTCCAGCTCCAGCTCCAGCTCCGCCAGCTCCCAGGGGGTGCCGCCCAGCCGCCCCAGCTGCTGCCGCAGCCGTTCCGCATCGAGGCCGGCGCCACGGGCTTGCTCCAGCGGCTGCGGCGAGCTGACGCACCAGGGCCCGCCGGGCAGCCCCGGGCTGGAGGCTTCGAGCTCAAGCGGAGCGCCGGCGCGGCCGCGCACCCGGATCCGCAGCGGGCGGCGACGCTCCGGCGCCTCCTGCTGGGCCAGGCGTTGCAGGCGGCTCTCCAGCTGGGCATCGCTGGTGAGCCAGCAGGGGCTGCCGGGTTGCAGGCCGCGCTGATCGATCCGGCCCGGACCGAGGCTGAGCGCCACGCGCCCCCGCGGCAGCGGGTCCACCCGCATCAAACGGCCACCCACCTCCCGCGGCGGGTGCAGCGGATCGCTGGCGGGGATCTCCAGCACCACGCCATCGCCGGGCTTGAGCGGCTGGCGGCTGCGCAGGATCAGGCGGCCATCGGCCTCGATCCGCTCCAGGCGGCCCAGCCAGGGGCCGCGCTTCTTGCTCCAGCGGCCGTGCACCAGCCGGCGGTGGTTCACCCCCTCCAACCAGCCACTGCTCAAACCGCGCGAAAAACT
>CAJXSQ010000157.1 GCA_913061215.1 uncultured Synechococcus sp.
GGCATCACCTCCGGCTTCGTGGGAGCCGTCGGCAATACGCCGCTGATCCGGCTGAACGCCCTGAGTGAGGCCACCGGCTGCGAGATCCTCGGCAAGGCCGAATTCATGAACCCCGGTGGCTCGGTGAAGGACCGTGCTGCCCTGGGGATCCTGCAGGAGGCGGAGGAGCAGGGCCTGCTGCAGCCCGGCGGCACCGTGGTGGAGGGCACCGCCGGCAACACCGGCATCGGCCTCACGCACCTCTGCAACGCCCGCGGTTACCGGGCCCTGATCGTGATCCCGGAAACCCAGTCGGCCGAGAAGATCGGCCTGCTGCGCAGCCTCGGGGCGGAGGTGCGCACGGTGCCGGCGGTGCCCTACCGCGACCCCAACAACTACGTGCGCCTCTCCGGCCGCATCGCCGAGGAAACCCCCGGCGCCGTGTGGGCCAACCAGTTCGACAACCTGGCCAACCGCCGCGCCCACTACAGAACCACCGGCCCGGAGATCTGGCAGCAGACCGAGGGCCGCGTGGACGCCTGGGTGGCCGCCACCGGCACCGGCGGCACCTATGCCGGTGTGGCGCTTTACCTCAAGGAACAGAACCCCGGCGTCCGCTGCGTGCTCGCCGACCCCCATGGCAGTGCGCTTTACAGCTGGGCCACCAACGGTGAGCTGGCCAGCGAGGGCAATTCGGTCACCGAGGGGATCGGCAACAGCCGCGTGACCGCCAACCTGGAGGGTGCCCCGATCGACGACGCCGTGCGCATCGCCGACCCGGCGGCCCTCGACACGATTTACAACCTGCTCTGGCAGGAGGGGCTGTTCCTCGGTGGTTCCGTGGGCATCAACGTGGCCGCGGCGGTGGAGACCGCCCGCCGCCTGGGTCCCGGCCACACGATCGTCACGGTGCTGTGCGACAGCGGCGATCGCTACCGGTCACGGCTTTATGACGCCGACTGGCTGCGCAGCAAGGGCCTGCAGCAACCTGTGCGGGCTGCCTGAGTTGCACCGGCGTTGGACCTGCCTGCCACCGACGATCCCCTGATTGCCGGCCGCTATCGCCTGGAGCACCCCCTCGGCAGCGGCACTGGCCTCTGGCGGGCCAGTGATCAGCTGGCCGGGGAGGCACCGGTGGTGTTGCGCACCATTCCCGCTGATCAGCCGGCGCTGCAGGAGCGGTTCCGCAGTCTCTGGCCGCGGCTGCAGGGGGTGCTGCATCCGCAGGTGCCGCGCTTCGGCGAGCTGATCGAGCAGGAGGGAGCGCTCTGGCTGCCGCGGGAGTGGCAGGAGGGCAGCACCTACGCCGAGCTGTTGCAGGGGCGGCGGGAGCGGCAGCTGGTGTTCGGCGCCGGCGAGGTGTTGCTGCTGCTGCGTCAGCTGCTGCCGGCCCTGGCGGTGCTGCACAGCCAGGAGCTCTGCCACGGCGACCTCAGCCCCGCCAACCTGCTGCGCCGCGAGCGCGACGGCCTGCCGGTGCTGTTGGATTTCGGCCCCGAGGGGGTCACCCCTGGCTACGCCCCGCCCGAGCGCGGCCGCGGCGAGGAGCCGGCTGCCTGGATGGACCTGTACAGCCTTGGCGTGCTGGCGCTGGTGCTGCTCAGCGGTGAGGAGCCGGCCCAGCTGCTCGATCCGGCCACCATGGCGTGGCGCTGGCCCGCAGCCCTCGATGATCTGCCGGCGCTGCGGGAGGCGCTGGAGCGGCTGCTCAGCACCGACCCGGAGCGGCGTTTTCCCTCGGCCTCAGCGGCGTTGCAGGCTTTGCAGCAGCTGCCCATGCCCGACAGCACCGGCCCGGTGCCGCGGGCGGATCGCACGGTGGTGCTGGCGCCGCAGCCGGTCGCGGTAGTCCCTCGCCCGCAGCTGCCGGCGTTGCCGCAGGAGCCGGTTGAGCTCCCTCGCTCGCGCCAGGAGCTCAAGGACGAAGCGGCGGAGGGGCGCCTCTGGCCGGTGGTGATCGCCCTGGTGGTGTCGGCGGTGCTGGGCACCGGCCTGGGCTGGTTTCTGCTGAGCCGCGGCCGGGTGAGCAGTCCCACGGCAACGCCGAGCGTGCAGCTGCCCAGCTCCCTGCCGCCGGCGGAGGTGGATCAGCGGCAGCAGCTGCTCAATCGCCTGCGGGCCCTGCAGATCGATCGCGGCTGGTTCCTCAAGCTGGTGGATGCCAGCCTGCTGGCCCAGTACCCCGAGCGGGGCGGGCGTCTGCCCGGCGACAGCCTCGATGACGCGCCGCTGCGCAAGGTGTGGAACGAACTGGCTCAGGAGTGGCTGAGCCGTGTGGAGCAGCTGCCGCTGGAGCTGCGCACCCGCCTGGGGCGCTTCACCCCCGCCGACTGGCGCCGGCGCCAGGCTGCCCTGGGGCAGCAGGGGTTGAGCGGCTCGGTGCTGCAGCAGCTGGTGTCGGGCAGTGCCCAGAACCTGCTGCCCGGCCGTTCCGCCGGCGACATCCCCCCCGAGCCGTTCCGCCAGCTCTGGTACGCCGCCGCCGAGCAGGGGCTGACCAACGTGCGCATCGAGGCGATCCAGGCTCAGCCCGGAGAAACCCAGGTGATGTCGGCCTCGGTGCCGGCCGGTGGTGCACGCCTGTTTCCGATCCGCCTGCCGGCCGGCAGCCGCCTGGTGCTGGGGGTGAACGGCTCGCCGCTGATGCAGATGAGCGTGTTCGGCGCCGATGGCGCCGTGCTCGAGGCCCGCGGCCCGCTGCGGGTGGTGAATGTGGGCGAGGTGGAGCGCTCGCCGGTGCAGCTGCTGATCACCAACGAGGGCCTCGCTTCCGCCCTGATCACCCTGTCGCTGCGGGCGGATCCCCCGCCGCCACCCGTGCCGCCCGCGGTTCCTGCTCCC
>CAJXSQ010000158.1 GCA_913061215.1 uncultured Synechococcus sp.
AGCTCTGCTCCCCCGGCTGCGCCAGATCCGCCAGGCGAGCGAAGCGCTGATCGCGGGCCTCGAACCGGAGGATCTCTGCCTGCAGGGCATGGCCGATGCCAGCCCGGCCAAGTGGCATCTGGGCCACACCACCTGGTTCTTCGAGGAGTTTCTGCTGAGCCAGCGGCCCGGCCATGAGCCGGCCGACAGCCGCTGGCGCTATCTGTTCAACAGCTATTACGAGGCGGTGGGTGAACGCCACCCGCGGCCGCAGCGGGGCCTGCTGACGCGGCCGCCGATCGCGGAGGTGCTGGCCTGGCGGCAACGGGTGACCGCGGCGCTGGAGCGGGAGATCGAGCAGCTCGATCCGGGCCTGCTGGAGCTGGGCCTGCAACACGAGCAGCAGCACCAGGAGCTGCTGCTGATGGACCTGCTCGATGGCTTCAGCCGCAACCCGCTGGAGCCGGCGGCCTATCCCCTCGGCGCGTCCGCGGTGGAGCCGGAAGCGGCCTACGAGCGCAGCGCCGCAGCGGCCCCGGCACACCTGAACTGGCTTGAGGTTGCGGGAGGGCTGGTGGAGATCGGCCACCCGGGGGGCAGCGGCGGCCCCGAGGCCGGTGCGGGCGGATTCCATTTCGATAACGAGGCGCCCCGTCACCGCATCTGGCTGGAGCCCTTCGCCATCGCCAACCGGCTGGTGAGCAACGGCGAGTTCGCCGCGTTCATCGCCGATGGCGGCTACCGGCGGCCGGAGCTGTGGATGAGCGAGGGCTGGGCGGTGGTGCAGCAGCGGGGCTGGCAGGCGCCGCGCTACTGGCGGGGCGAGTGGGAGTTCACGCTGGCGGGCCGGCGGCCGCGCCAGAGCGAGGCGCCGGTGCGGCATGTGAGCTGGTTTGAGGCCGATGCCTATGCGCGCTGGGCCGGGGCGCGGCTGCCCCTGGAGGCGGAATGGGAGCTGGCGGCCGCCGCCGGCACGCTGCCCCAGGCCACCGGCTGCCTGTGGCAGTGGACGGGCAGTCCCTACCGGCCCTACCCCGGTTTCAAAGCCGCGGCCGGGGCCGTGGGTGAATACAACGGCAAGTTCATGACGTCTCAGTTCGTGCTGCGCGGCAGCTGTTTCCTCACCCCGGCCGGCCACGAACGGCTCACCTATCGCAATTTCTATCCACCAGCGAGCCGCTGGATGGCCGGTGGCATCCGCCTGGTGCGTGAGGTGCAGCGATGAACGCCAGCATCAGCGCCCCGCAGCTGCTCGATCTGCACCCCGCTCCGGCGGACATGCGCCAGCTGGTGATCGAGGGCCTGAGCAGGCAGCCCCGGCAACTGCCCGCCTGGTTCCTCTACGACGCCGAGGGCTCGCGCCTGTTCGATCTGATCTGCCAGCAGCCCGAATACAGCCTCACCGCCACGGAAACCGCCCTGCTGGAGCAGGAAGCGCCGGCGATCGCCGCGGCTCTGGGCCGAGGAACCCTGGTGGAGTTCGGCGCCGGCAGCGCCCGCAAGGTGACGCCACTGCTGCAGGCCCTGGCCGATCCGGCCTATGTGGCGCTGGACATCAGCGCCGAACACCTGGCCCAGGCCTGCAACCGGCTGCAACAGCGCTTCCCGGCGGTGCCGATCCTGGGGGTGTGCTGCGACTACAGCCAGCTCGAGCAGCTGCCGGAGCATCCCCTGCTGAGCGGCGCGGCCCACCTGGGCTTTTTCCCTGGCAGCTCCCTGGGCAACTTCGAGCGGGGGGCGGCGCAGGCTCTGCTGCGGCAGTTCCGGCAGCTGCTGGGCCCCGGCGGCCGGCTGCTGATCGGCATCGATCAGCCCAAGGCTCCGGAGCGGCTGGAGGCGGCCTACAACGATGCGGCCGGGGTGTCCGCAGCGTTCGCGCTCAACCTGCTGGCGCGGCTGAACCGCGATCTGGCTGGCAACTTCGATCTCGAAGCCTTCCGCTACCGCGCCCGCTGGCGGCCGGAGCAGAGCTGGATCGAGATGGCGCTGGTGAGCTGCCGGGCGCAGACGGTGCAACTGGCAGGCCGCAGCTGGGACTTTGCCGAGGGCGAAGCACTGATCACCGAAACCAGCGCGAAATACACCCCGGAGGCCTTCCTGGCCCTGGCGGCGGAGGCGGGCTGGCGGGGCGAGCGGCGCTGGAGCGATCCGGCCGGCGATCTATCGCTGCATCTGCTGGTGCAGGCAGACTGAAGCCAGCGGAGAAACGCCATGTCGAGGGAAGAGCAGCGCCAGGCCGTACGCGAGCTGCGCGAGAGCCTGATCGCTCAGCTGGAGGAGCTCTACGGCAACGCCTTCGAGACGCTGGCCAGCCAGAACCTCGGTGAGGGCGGCATCGCCCGGCTCACCCAGCTGCTGCTGCGCTCGCGCGAGGCGGCGATCACACCGCTGCAGGAGGAGATCGAGGCACCACTGATCACTCGCGCTCCCGGCGACGCCGGCACGCCATGAGCCCCGCGGCCGACTGGCTCGAGCAACTGGAGGCCCGGCTGGAGCAGCAGCTGGAGGCCTTCCTGCGGGCCAATCCAGCCCAGGAAGCCCTGCTGCAGGAGCAGGAACGGCTGGAACGCCGCCAACGCCAGCGGCAACTGCTGCAGCAAGCCGAAGCGCTGCGCAGCGAACTGCTGCAACTTGCAGCAGAGATCCGCCAGTGGCGCGATCGCAGCGAGCGGGCCCGCCGCGCCGGCGCCGCCGACCTGGCCGCCCGAGCCGATCGCCAGGTGGCGCAGTTGATGGAGCGCGGCCGCCAGCGCTGGCAGGCCCTGGAACAGCTGGGCCAGCAGGTGCGAAGCGATGCCGCCGCGCCGAGCAGAACCGCAAGCCCTGGAA
>CAJXSQ010000159.1 GCA_913061215.1 uncultured Synechococcus sp.
ATGCCCCTCCTGATTCCGGCGTCGGTGGGTGAGCTGATCGACAAGATCACGATCCTGGAGATCAAGCAGCAGCGCATCGGTGATGCCGCCAAGCGCACCAACGTTGAGCGTGAGCTGGCCGCGCTGATGGCGGTGGTGGAGGAGCGCAACCTGGGCTATCCCTCGGGTGCTCTGGCGGAGCTGGGCCGTGAGCTGGCCGGGGTGAACGCGCAGCTCTGGCAGATCGAGGACGACATTCGCGAGTGCGAGCGCCAATCCGACTTCGGTGCGCGCTTCATCGAGCTGGCCCGCGCCGTGTATCACCGCAACGATGAGCGCGCGGCGCTCAAGCGCAGGATCAATGAGCAGTGCGGCTCGGAGCTGGTGGAGGAGAAGTCGTACGCCGCCTATTGAGGCTTCATCAGGCCACGGCCACGTGACTGTTGGCCTCGATCCGTCCCAGAACCTGGCGGGCACGCAACACCACCGCCGGCGGCACACCGGCCAGCCGGGCCGCTTCGATGCCGTAGCTGCGGTTGGCGCCGCCGTTCACCACCTGGTGCAGGAAGCGCAGCTCCTCGCCCGTGTCCTCCACCAGCACCTGGGCGTTGGCCACATTGCCCAGCTGTTCGGCCAGCTCATTCAGTTCGTGGTAGTGGGTGGCGAACACGCTGCGGGCGCCGATCTCGCCGGCCAGGTATTCGGCCACGGCCCAGGCGATCGAAAGACCATCGAAGGTGGCGGTGCCGCGGCCGATCTCATCGAGCAGCACCAGAGAGCGGGCGCTGGCGTGGTGAAGGATGTTGGCCGTCTCGGCCATCTCCACCATGAAGGTGGACTGGCCAGCAGCCAGGTCGTCGCCGGCGCCAACCCGCGTGAAGATCCGATCGGTGATGCCGAGCCGGGCGCTGCGGGCCGGGATCCAGCTGCCGATCTGCGCCATCAGCTGCAGCAGGCCGGTCTGGCGCAGGTAGCAGCTCTTGCCGCTGGCGTTGGGGCCGGTGAGCACGATCAGATCGGTGCCTGAGCCGAGGGCGATGGCGTTCGGGGTGAACGGTTCCTCCACCAGCAGCTGTTCCACCACCGGGTGGCGGCCGGCCTCAATTTCCAGCAGGCGCGCTTCGGGGCCCGCTGGATCGGTGAGTTCCGGCTTGCAGTAACCCCCCGTGGCGGCCACCTCGGCCAGGGAGGCGATCGCATCGAGTTCTGCCACCAGGCGTGCGGCGCTGCGGATTGGTGCGGCCTGTTCACCCACGCGGCTGCGCAGGGCGCAGAACAGTTCGTATTCCCGCTGGGCTGCCCGCGCCTTCAGCTGCAGGATGCGTCCTTCGCGCGCCTTGAGCTCGGGAGTTACGAAGCGCTCTTCGTTGGCGAGGGTCTGCCGGCGGATCCAGTGCTCGGGAACGGTGCGCGCCTTCGCTTTGCTCACCGCCAGGAAGTAGCCGAAGGTGCGGTGGTATTGCAGCTTCAGGGTGCTGATGCCGCTGGCGCTGCGCTCGGCCGCCTCCTGTTCGGCCAGCCAGGCCTCCTGATCATCGAGCTGGTTGCGCAGGCCATCCAGCTGGGCGTCGACGCCGTCGTGAATCAGGCCGCCTTCGCTGAGGCTGAGCGGGGGCGCATCCAGCAGGGTGTGGCGCAGTTCGGCAGCGAGGGCCTCCAGTTCGGGCCAGGGCTGGGCGAGGGCCTGCAGCGGTGGGCTGCTCACGGAGGCCGCGGCGATCAACGCCGCCAGTTGCGGCAGGCGTTCCAGGCCGTCGGCCAGGGCCACCAGATCGCGGGCGGAGGCGGTGCCGGCGCCGGCCCGTCCGGCCAGCCGCTCCAGATCCCCCATCGGCCGCAGCAGGCGGCGCAGGTTCAGCCGCAGGCGGCGGCCCGCCACCAGCTCACTCACGCCGTTCTGGCGGTTGAGGATCGCCGCGCGATCCACCAGGGGCGCTTCGATCCAGCGGCGCAGGCAGCGGCCGCCCATGGCGGTGTGGGTGCGATCCAGCACCCAGAGCAGGGAGCCGTGCAGGCTGCCGCCGAGCTGGGTGCGGGTGAGCTCAAGGTTGCGGCGGGTGGCGGCATCGAGCACCAGCTGATCGCCGGCCTGCCAGGTGGTGGGCAGATCGAGGGGGATCGCTGTGCCGGGCTGGGTGTCGTCGAGATAGCGGAGCAGGCCACCGGCGGCGCGCAGGCCCAGGGGCATCTCGCCCAGGCCGAGGCCATCGAGGCTGGCCAGCCGGAAGCGCTGCAGCAAGGCCGCACGGGCCTCGTTGGCTGAGAACGGCGTGCGCGGCAGGGGCGTGAGCCGCAGCGCATCGGGACACCACGCCGGCGCGGAGCTGTCGTCGCCGGGCCAGAGCACTTCAGCCGCTTCCACCTGCAGCAGCTCCTGATGCAGCAGATCGCTGCCATCGCGCTCGGTGACGCGGAACTCGCCGGTGCTCACATCGGCCACCGCCAGCCCCCAGCGCGACTGCTCACACACCACGGCGCAGAGCCAGTTGTTGCGCCGCGCACTGAGCAGGCCCTCCTCCAGCACCGTGCCGGGGGTGAGCACGCGGGTGATCTCCCGCTTGAGCAGCGCGCCCTTGGCCGGCGTGGTCTCCACCTGATCGCAGAGGGCCACGCTCAGGCCGCGGCCCACCAGTTCGGCGCAGTAGCGCTCGGCGGCGTGATGGGGAATGCCCGCCATCGGCACCCGTCCGATCGCCTTGCCCGCCTCCTTGCCCGTGAGGGTGAGCTCCAGCAGACGCGAGAGCTGGATCGCGTCCTCGAAGAAGCACTCGAAGAAGTCGCCCAGCCGGTAGAGCAGCACGCGCTCGGGATGGGCGGCCTT
>CAJXSQ010000160.1 GCA_913061215.1 uncultured Synechococcus sp.
CTTCTTGTTTAAGGAAAAGCCGTGAACCTTGAATTGGCTACTGGCTTATTCAAGGTTCGTGGCATGCGCGCCTCCCGTCCCCGCCTGATCGCCCGCACACGGCTCTGGAGCCAGTGTTCCATCCGGTCAGGGTGCGTGGCAGATGGAGGCTCATGAGCGAGATCGTGATCAAAGACCGGTGCTGCTCTCCTTCCCCATGGCCTGCACGTGCCTACGTCCTTCCGCCAGCTGTGATCCCAGCTCCTCTCTCCACCGTGAATGAATCCCTGCTGCGGCAGATGGCCGCAGCCATCCGCGCAGAGATCCCGGAGGCTGAGGTGCGCCTGTTTGGCTCCCATGCTCGTGGCGACGCCGGGCCCGATTCCGATATCGATCTGCTGATCACGGTGACGGATGACTGGCTTGCCCAGCACAACCGCTGGGAGGTGCTTGACCGGTTGCGCTGGCGACTGAGCGAGCCCCGCCGGCCCGTGGATCTGTTGCTGTTCTCCCGCTCGCAGGTGGAACAACGCCAGAAGCTGCGGAGCAGTGTGGTGCACCAGGCCTATGCCCAAGGCCGACAGCTCGATGGCTGAAGCAGATGCCCTGGCACTGGTGGCCATCGCTCGCCGCGATCTTCAGGCCGCCCTGGGGATGACCGACTCCAGCACGTTCCACGAGGCGGTGTGGGGTTTTCAGGTGCAGCAAACGATTGAGAAAGCACTCAAGGCCTGGCTGTATCTCTCTGGCGTGCAACCACCCTTCACCCATGACTTGGTCGCCCTGTTCAAGTTGCTGGGGCAGACCGGTATCGACATCACGCCCTACCGCGATCTCGCCCGTTTCACTGACTTCGCTGTTCAGATCCGCTACGACGAGCAACCCGATCTGCAGAACCTCGATCGCCCTTGCTGGAACGATCGGGCGCTGGCCTTGGTGCGGGATATCGAAGCCTTGCTTCCTCCCCCCTGAGACCGCTGGCTCCAGAATGCCGGGGTTCAGGCGAGCTTGATCCTCGCGACCCCCATCTGAACCTGATGCGATTCCTGGCGCCGGCGGCTCTGTTGCTTCTGCTGGCCTTCTTCGCTGCCTCGGAATTCGCGCTGATCCGGCTGCGGCCCACCCGCGTGCAATTGCTCGAGGCCGACGGCGAGCGCGGTGCCACGGCCGTGGCGCGGCTGCAGCGGCGGCTGCGGCGGGCGCTGCTGGCCACGCAGCTGGGCATGGCCCTGGCCTTGTTGGCCCTGGGCTGGACCGGCCGCGGCCTGGCGGAGCGGCTGGGTGCTGGATCGATCGGCGCCTGGCTGGGGCAGCCCTGGCTGGATGCGCTGGTGTTCCTCGGCCTGGTGGTTCTGGCCACGCTGCTCGGCGGCCTGGTGCCCAAGGCCTGGGTGCTGCACCGCCCGGAGGCCTCGGCCCTGCGGCTGGCGCCCGTGCTGGAGGCGGTGATGCGCAGCCTCGGGCCGCTGCTGGCCTTGCTGGAGCGTTTCGGCAACGGCCTGTTGCGGCTGCTGCGGCTGCCGCGCAACTGGGATGAACTGGTGCCGGCTCTCTCGGCCGGGGAGCTGGAAACGCTGATCGAATCCAACAGCGTGGTGGGCCTGATGCCCGATGAGCGCGACATGCTCGAGGGCCTGTTCTCCCTGCGCGATACCCAGGTGCGCGAGGTGATGGTGCCCCGCTCCGGCATGGTGACCCTGCCGCTGGAGGTGCGCTTCGCCGAGCTGATGGAAGCGGTGCACAGCACCCACCACGCCCGCTTCCCCGTGATCGGCAGTTCCCTCGACGACGTGCGCGGCCTGCTCGATCTGCGCCGCCTGGCCGAACCGATCGCCCGGGGCCTGCTGCGCAGCGATTCGCCTTTGGCGCCGTACGTCACCCCCGTGACCACGGTGCAGGAAACCACCCCCCTGGCGGAGCTGCTGCCGGTGATCCGCAGCGGCGAGCCCTTGCTGGTGGTGGTGGATGAGCACGGCGGCACCGAGGGCCTGGTGACCATCTCCGATCTCACCAGCGAGATCGTGGGTGATGAGGAGGATCCCGAAAATCCAGAGGACGACCTCCAGCAACTGCAGGAGCACAGCTGGCTGGTGGCCGGCGATCTGGAGATCTACGAGCTCAACCGGGAGCTGGGCCTGCAGCTGCCGGAATCCGATGAGCACCACACCCTCGCCGGGTTCCTGCTGGAGCGCCTGCAGCACATCCCCGCACCGGGCGAGAGCCTGCGCTGGAAGGGCCATCAGTTTCTGATCATGGCGATGGATGGCCCGCGCATCGAGCGGGTGGAGATCACCCGCCGCGCCGTGGAACCCGACCCCGAAGAGGGGTGATCCGCGATAATCGCTGCGTCTGATCGCCAGCGCCATGCAGCCGGTTCGCGTTGGAGTGATCGGGATCGGGAACATGGGCTGGCACCACGCCCGGGTGCTGAGCCTGCTGCGCGATGCCGAGCTGGTGGGTGTGGCCGATCCCGATCCCGCCCGGGGGCAGCTGGCGGTGGAGCAGTTCGGCTGCCGCTGGTTCGCTGGCTACGAGGAGATGCTCAGCGAGGTGGAGGCGGTGTGCATCGCCGTGCCCACCCTGCTGCACCACCGCGTGGGCATGGCCTGCTTCAACGCCGGCGTGCACGTGCTGATCGAAAAGCCGATCGCCGCCACCCAGGAGGAAGCATCGGAGCTGAGCGCCGCCGCTGAGCGGGCCGGCAAGCTGCTGCAGGTGGGCCACATCGAGCGCTTCAACCCCGCCTTCCGCGAGCTGGTGAAGGTGGTGGC
>CAJXSQ010000161.1 GCA_913061215.1 uncultured Synechococcus sp.
CCGTGGTCGCCGCTGCGCAGCACCTCGGGCACGCTCATGCCGCGGAAGTCGGCGGGGCGGGTGTAGTGGGGGTGCTCCAGCAGCAGGGCGCTGTGGCTCTCCTCCTCCAGGCAGGCCTGGGTGCCCACGGTGCCGGGCAGCAGCCGCACCACGCCGTTGATGATCGTCATCGCCGGCAGTTCGCCGCCGGTGAGCACGAAATCCCCGATCGACACCTCCTCATCAGCCAGGGCGCGGATGCGCTCATCGAAGCCTTCGTAGTGGCCGCAGAGGAAGAGCAGCTGGTCGTAGCCGGTGGCCCAGCGGCGCAGGTCGGCCTGCTCGAGCGGTTTGCCCTGGGGGCTCATCAGCAGCACCCGCCGGCGCGGTAGCACCGGGATCGCCTCCACGGCCGCGTACACCGGCTCGGGTTTGAGCACCATGCCGGCACCGCCGCCATAGGGCTCGTCATCCACCTTGCGGTAGCGATCGGTGGCGTAATCGCGCGGGTTGTGCACGTGCAGCTCCGCCCGGCCGGCGGCAAAGGCGCGGCCGATCACCCCCAGGCCCTGCAGCGGCGCGAACGCCTCCGGGGCCAGGCTCACCACATCGAGGCGCATCGGATCAGGCCGCCGCTGGCCGGCTGACGCGGCGGATTTCCGAGCTGAAGCTGGCGCGGCCGGGTGTGCCGTCCGCGGGGTGCTCGATCGTGGAGCGCAGGCGCAGGTTGGGCTTGTTGAACCAGATGCGCTCGCGCAGTTCGCTGTTGCCCTGCTGCACCACCAGTTCGAGGCTGCCGTCGGGCCAGAGGGTCCAGCTGCCCTCTTGATCGCCGGCATGGAAGCGGCCATCGGCGCCAAACACGAGCTGCCGGGCTGGCTGATCCTTCGGGCCCACGTTCAGGCCGCCCGGATCGCCGGCTGCGGCCGGCTCCAGGTAGTGCACCACCAGCTCGCCGCGCTCGCTGCTGTGCCATTCATCGCCCTCGCCGCTGTCGGCGGCCGCGCCGAGCACGAAGCGGGAGCGCAGGCTCATCCACTCGCCCGCGCAGAAGCGCAGGAAGGCCTCGATCGAAGCGGGCGGAAAGTCGGTGCCGGTGGCGGTGCCGGTGCTGGTGGCTGCAGGTTCGCTCATGCCGGCGATTCTCTCAGCTGTCGCCCCGGTAGCCCAGCTCCGCCAGGCGTGAAGCGCTGCGGCGCCAGTTGGGCACCACCTTCACGAACAACTCCAGATACACCGGCCCATTGATCAGCTTCTGCATCTGCTGGCGGGCACCGCTGCCGATCTCCCGCAGCATGCGACCGCCCTTGCCGATCAGGATGCCCTTCTGGCTGCTGCGCTCCACCAGCACCGTGGCCAGCACCGCTGTGCGGGGGCCGTCGTCCACGATCCGCTCGATCTGCACCGCCACCGAGTGGGGCACCTCCTCCCGGGTGTGCTGCAGCACCTGCTCGCGGATCAGCTCGGCCAGCAGCAGTTGTTCCGGCTGATCGCTCACCGCATCAGGCGGGTACAGATGCGGGCCTTCCGGCAGGGCGGCGGAGAGGGCTTCCACCAGGCTGCTGGTGCCATCGCCGGTGAGCGCGCTCACCGGGTGCAGCGGCCAGCCCGGCACCAGCTCGCGGTAGCTCGCTTCCAGTTCGGCAGCCTGGGCCGGCTCCACCAGGTCGTGTTTGTTCAGGGCCACATGCACCGGCGCACGGGTGTGGCTCAGCAGCTCCACGATGAAGCCATCGCCGCGGCCCGCCGGCTGGCTGCCATCCACCAGCAGCAGCACCAGATCCACCTCGCCGATGGCACCGCGAGCGCTCTGCACCAGCCGTTCCCCCAGCAGGTGATGGGGCTTGTGGATGCCTGGCGTGTCCACCAGCACCAGCTGGGCCGTGGGGGTGGTGAGGATGGCCCGCAGCCGGTTGCGGGTGGTCTGCGCGATCGGAGAGGTGATCGCCACCTTCTCGCCCACCAGCTGATTGAGCAGGGTGGACTTGCCCACATTCGGCCGCCCCACCAGGGCCACAAACCCGGAGCGGAACCCTTCGGGGCTTTGCCCCAGCTGGAAGCCACCGGCCATGGCTTCGGCCGGCAGATCGCTCAGGTCGGGAAACGGCGGCAGCGGGTCGGTGGGGTGGCTTGGTTCCATAACGTCACCTTGGCAGCCCGCCGTTCGTTTGGATCCCAGCGCTGATGACCGAGATCACCGACAGCACACCGCTCCAGCCCACCTTCCAGCAGGCGATGGAGATCACGGCTCAGTGGCTGGCGCTCTGGGAGAACGGCGAACTCAGCGATGAAGTGCTGGGGGATCGCGTGGCCGAGATGGTGGCCAGCCGCGATGGGGCGCGAGGCTTCTTCGTGGTGTCGCTGGCGGGCGACTGCCCGCTGATGGATCGCCTGCCGGATCCGGTGGTGTTCGCCCTGCGCCAGGCCGGCGCTGGGGTGGTGGATCTGAGCGTGCGCAATCTGGCGATGAGCACGGCGATGGCGCTGCATCACCAGCGCAGCGCTGATGCGGCCCAGCAGGCCGGCTCGGAGCGCGTGCAGCTGCGCTGCACGGAGTTGCTGCGGCTGCTGGAACCGGAGGCGGTGAAGCTGCGCCTGGAAACGCTGCTGGAAGCCACCGCCGGCCGCGGTGAGGATGTGGCCTTCCTGGATCGCTGGGGCTACGACGCCGAGCAGAAGGCGTCCATCGCCCAGGCGGCCCTGGCGGTGGCCGAGGGCTGACGCGGGGCGGCCCTGGTGAGTTGGGGCTTGG
>CAJXSQ010000162.1 GCA_913061215.1 uncultured Synechococcus sp.
GCAACTCCCGGCCCTGCATCCCCATCAGACCGGCCTTGACGCTCCAGGGCGCCACGGCAAACAGCCGAACCATGGCGGCGATCAACTGCGGCAGGCTGAGGGTGTTGGTGAGGAAGCCATACCACTGCTCCCGGGGCAAGCTGAAAAACGTGGTGAAGTGCGCTCGCAGCTGAGGCTCGGAGAAACGCATCAGCTTTTCCAAGCCGAAGCGATACAGGGCGTGTCTGCGCTGCAGCTCCAGCGGCCACAGGGCTTGCCAGGCTGCACGGGAGAGCTGCTCAGCCGGCAGCTCTGAGCGGCGCAGCCCTGCAGCGATCGCTTCCGCCAGCGCCGGAGCCCGCCGCAGCAGCGAACCCACCATGTAGCCCGAAGCCGGATGCACCATCGAGGCGGCACCGCCGAAGGCCACCAGCCGCTGCTGCAGATCAGGCAGGGGCAGGTTCATCGGGAACAGGCAGAACTCCTCGTGCTGCACCTCCTCCACCGCGATGCCCCGATGGGCGAGGCGGCGCAGCAGCCGGTCCTTGAGGACGTCGTAGGGCACAGCCGGCGCCAGAGCGAGGGAGGTTTCCTCCACAAAGAACACCCCTTCGCCGAAATCCATGGCGTAGAGGAAGGTGGGCGGCCCGCAACGGCGTTCAGCCTCACTGAGGTGATCGCAGCGGTAATCCATCAACACGAACTGGCCAGGATCCACCGGTGGCGCTGAAAAGCGGCCCACGATGCCGTAGGCGGCCTGGCCAGCCACAGGGCCTTCATCAGGCCGCTGCACAAACGGGGAGTGATGGCCGCTGGCATCGATCACCAGCCGGGCCCGCAGGCGCTCACCGGCGGCGGTGATCACCACAGAACCGGCTGCGTCGTGCTCGATCGCCTCGGCCCGCCCCCGCTGCCAGCAGACACCATTGCTGCGGCACTGCTGCCACCAGTGCTGCTGCAGCGCTGTCTTGTCGAAGAGGCCGTAGTCGATGCCGTGCTCCACGGCAGGCGTGGCGAGACGATCACCGAAGTAACTGCGGGTGTCGTGCCAGCGATGGCCCAGCAGATGGTGCAACCCCAACGCATCCACCTCTGGGCCCCAGATGCCGTAGGTGTTGGGCCAGGGCGCAGCCGGATCCTCCGGCGCCAGCCCCTGCACGGCAACGCCGCGCTCAGCAAGGGCTGCAGCGATGCAGAGGGCGGCGGGCCCGGCACCGATCACCAGCACCTCGATCGCTGAGCCCGCAGCCATCAGGGCTCGCTGCGGTGATCAGTCATCGGCACCTGTGGCAGCGATCGGGCCTTCAGCATCCTCCTCGTCCTCCTGGGCCGGCGGCACCAGCACCACCTCCGAGAGGCGATCGCCGCTGTCGAGCCGTTGCAGCTTCACGCCGGTGGCGGCCCGCGACTGCTGCGGCACCGCATCGGCCTGCATGCGCACGATCACGCCCTTCTCGCTCACCAGCAGCAGCTCTTCACCGGCGCCGAGCACCTTGAGGCCCACGAGCACATCACCATCGCGCCTGAACTTCATGCAGCGCAGCCCCATGCCGGCGCGCTTCTGCAGGCGGAACTGATCCACCGGCACCCGCTTGCCCAGGCCACTGGCGGAAGCCACCAGCACCCAGGGGCCCTCGCTGGGAGCCACCTCGTCTGTGTCCTCTTCATCGGCAGCAGCGTTGCTGCTCTCCACACGATCCGCCAGCTCCACCGGCAGCACATCCATGCTCACCAGCTGATCGCCAGGGCGCAGGTTCATGGCGCGCACGCCGCGGGCGGTGCGGCCCAGGGGCCGCAGCTCCTCATCGCTGAGGCGGAAGTGGATGGTCATCCCGTTGCGGGATCCGATCAAGAGGCTGTCGCCGGGTTGAGCGAGACGCACCCAGGTGAGCGCATCGCCTTCCTCCAGGGAAATCGCGATCAGACCATTGGAGCGGATGTTGGCGAAGGCGGAGAGACGGGTGCGCTTGATGTAGCCACCGCTGGTGAGCATCACCAACACCGCCTCTTCCGCGAATTCGCTCACCGCCAGCAGCGAGGTGATCTGCTCTTCACGCGGAATCGGCAGCAACTGCACGATCGGCGTGCCCTTGGCGGTGCGACTGCACTGCGGTACCCGATAGGCCGGCACGGTGTACACCACGCCGCGATCGGAGAACAGCAGCAGCGAATCGTGGTCGTTGCAGCTGATGAACAGGCGCACAGCTTCCTCACCCTGGCTGCGGGTGCCCGCCTTGCCCCGGGTACCGCGGCTGGTGGCCTCGAACTCACTCACCGGCATCCGCTTGAGATAGCCGTTCTCCGTGAGCAGCACCACCGATCGCTCGTTAGCGATCAGGTCGATGTCTTCCAGGCCGCCTTCCACATCGAGAATCTCGGTGCGGCGGGGGGAGTCGTAGCGGGAGCGCAGCACTCCCAGCTCCTCGGTGATCAGGGCGAACACCCGTTCCTTGCGGGCCAGGATGTCCTTGTAGTCGGTGATCTTGGCAAGCAGATCCTCGTGCTCCAGCCGGATCTTGTCGGCCTCCAGGGCCGTGAGCCGGCGCAGCTGCATCTGCAGAATGGCGTCAGCCTGGATCTCGCTGAGGCCGAACTGCTCAATGAGCTGCGCGCGAGCCGTGGCTGTATCGGCGGCGCTCCGAATCAGGGCGATGATCGCGTCGAGATTGTCGAGCGCGATCAACAGGCCCAGCAGGATGTGATCGCGCTCCTCGGC
>CAJXSQ010000163.1 GCA_913061215.1 uncultured Synechococcus sp.
GGGCCGTGCCCCAGTCCACCGTGGCCAGCCAGCCGGCGTTGCAGTGGGTGAGCACGTTGAACGGCTGCCCCTGCCGTTCGGCCGGCCGCGCCGCGGCCAGTTGCTGAAAGATCGCCAGCCCGTGCTCGCCGATGGCCTCGCACATCGCCACGTCTTCATCGGCGATGGCAGCCGCTTCCGCCTTGGCGGCCTCGGCCCGCTGCTCCGGTGGCAACGGCGCCACGCGATCGCGCACCCGCTCCAGCGCCCAGCGCAGGTTCACCGCCGTGGGGCGCGTGGCATTGAGCTGCTCAAACGCTGCAGCCAGCGCCGCATCGCCCGGATCCACCTGGAGCGCCAGCATCAGGCCATAGGCACCGGTCACGCCGATCAGCGGCGCCCCGCGCACCACCATCGTGCGGATGGCGTCGGCCGCTTCATCACAGCTGCGCAGCGTGCGGGTGGTGAAGCGATGCGGCAGCTGGATCTGATCGATCACCCCGATCGAGCGGCCATCGGGCTCCAGCCAGATGGTGCGCCAGGCCTTGCCGTCGATCTTCATGGGGGTGCGCTGCCGCAGCGAATGCACCATGCTGCCCGTCGACCGCCCCCGTCGCCCCATGCCCCTGAGCCGCCGCCAGCTGCTGCAGCTCACCGCCGCGGGAGCGGCAGGCGGCGGCCTGAGCTGGCTGGGCCTGGGGCGGGCACCGTCTGCGGCCGCGCCAAACCGCAGCCCCGATCTGCGCCTGGGCCTGATCAGCGACCTCAACAG
This sequence comes from uncultured Synechococcus sp., assembly GCA_913061215.1. Lineage (GTDB taxonomy): Bacteria > Cyanobacteriota > Cyanobacteriia > PCC-6307 > Cyanobiaceae > Vulcanococcus. The sequence goes on from CAJXSQ010000163.1 coordinate 752, forward strand.
CAGCTACGGCTCCACCACCTACATCCCCCAGGTGAGCCAGGGGCTGCGCCAGCTGCTGGCCCTGCAGCCGCAGCTGCTGGTGTGCGCCGGCGACATGGTGGCCGGCCAGAAGCGCGGCCTCAGCGCCGGCCAGCTCGATGCCATGTGGGAGAGCTTTGCCCGCACGGTGCTGGCGCCGGTGCGCCGGGCCGGCGTGCCCTTCCTGCCGGCGGTGGGCAACCACGATGGCTCACCCGGCTTCACGGCCGACCGCGAAGCGGCCCGCCGCTTCTGGCAACCGCGCCGCCAGGGCCTGGGCCTGCGCTTTGTGGATCCAGCCGACTTCCCCTTCCACTACAGCGCCCTGCAGAACGAGGTGTTCTGGCTGGTGTGGGATGCCAGCTCCAGCCGCGTGCCCACTGAGCAGCTGAACTGGGCCCGCCGGCAACTGGCCAGCCCAGCCGCAAGGCAGGCACGGCTGCGGCTGGTGGTGGGGCATCTACCGCTGGCCGGCATCAGCCAGGGCCGCGACCGCCCCGGCGAGGTGCTCGATCAAGCGAGCGCGATCCAGGAGTTGCTGGAGGCCGGTGGCGTGCAGGCCTACATCAGCGGCCACCAGCACGCCTGGTTCCCGGCCCGCCGCGGCGGGCTGGATCTGATCCAACTGGGAGCGCTGGGCAGCGGGCCGCGCCGGCTGCTGCAGGGATCCATCCCCCCCCAGCAAACCTTCTCCACCCTGGAGGTGAACTGGCAGAACAACGCGCTCCTGGAAACCACCTATGCCGTGGCCACGGGCCGGCCGGTGGCCTGGAACCGCCTGCCGGCGCAACTCAGCGGCCGCAGCGGCAGCCTCAGCCGCAACGTTCAGGAGCGATCGATCCGCCGGTAGCCGAACCAATCCGGCACCTGCGGCTGGCTGAAGCCTTCGGGATGGGGATCGAGCTGCACATGCCAGCGCTCAGCGCCCAGCAACTCCAGCTGCTCAATCGCCAGGCAATCGTCCACCGCGCAGAGATCATCCTTGTGCTGCTGCAGCGCACCCGGGAGCCACTGCCGCTTGGCTGCAGCCTTGGCCGCCTGGGAGGAGCGGGCCACCACCAGGCCGAACTGGTGCAGCTCCGCCAGGGAATCGGGGCGGTAAGCGCCCAGGTTCACGAACCAGAGGCGCTCGGGCCTGGGCGCGGGCGGCTCGCGCACGAGGCTCACCGCCCAGCCATCGATCGCCCGCACCGCCATGAAGCTGTCCAGGTGCAGGCCCTCACGCCTCCCGAACCACTGGCGCCGCAACTCTGGGATGGTGTCGTCGATCGTGGATCCGGCCACGAAGCGCACATCGTGCAGCTCGATCAGGCTGGTGGCGGTGCGGCCGCCCAGCACCACCAGAAACAGCGTGGGCGTGCTCATGGCGTTTGAATGAAGCATGGATTTCTTTGCGCAGCAGTGGGCCTCCTACCGAGCCGTGGTGGAGCACGATCTGATGGAACATCAGGCCGTGGCCGCCGCCACCACGGCCGCCTTGGAGGGTTGGCTGGCAGCGCGCCCCGAGGGAGCTGCAGCGGCGCAGATGGTGGATCTGGGCTGCGGCGATCTGGCCCTGCTGGCTCCCGTGCTGCGGCGCCTGCCGCTCGGGGGCTACACGGGCCTGGATCTCACGCCCCAGGTGTTGCCGCTGGCGCAGCAGGCGCTGGGGGAGGTGCCCTACCCGTGCCGGTGGGTTGAAGGCGATCTGCTGGGCTGGGCAAGCCAAACAGCAGCCAGCGGTGCTGCGCCGGTGGAGATCCTTCACTCCGCCTTCGCCATCCATCACCTCAGCGATCGCGAGAAACAAACACTGCTCGAGGGCCTGCGCAGCCGGATCGCCCCGGGGGGATTGTTCATCTGGGTGGATGTGTTCCGCGAACCGGGCGAAAGCCAAGGCGCCTATGTGCAGCGCTACCTGCAGCGCATTGCCACGGGATGGCG
>CAJXSQ010000164.1 GCA_913061215.1 uncultured Synechococcus sp.
CGTGATGGTGCCGGTGAGCGCCATCAAGGGCGAGAACATCGACAAGCTGCTGGAAATGATCCTGCTGGTCACCGAAGTGGAAGACCTGCAGGCCAACCCCGACCGCATGGCCAAGGGCACCGTGATCGAGGCTCACCTCGACAAGGCCAAGGGTCCTGTGGCCACCCTGCTGATCCAGAACGGCACCCTGCGCACCGGCGATGTGGTGGCCGCCGGTCCGGTGCTCGGCAAGGTGCGCGCCATGGTGGACGACACCGGCAAGCGCGTGAAGGAAGCCGGCCCCTCCTATGCGGTGGAGGCCCTGGGCTTCAGTGAAGTACCCACCGCCGGCGACGAGTTCGAGGTTTACCCCGACGAGAAAGCGGCCCGCGCCGTGGTGGGCGATCGCGCCACCGAAGCCCGTGCCACCCGTCTGGCCCAGCAGATGGCGTCCCGCCGTGTGTCGCTGGCCTCGATGTCGGGCCAGGCCAGCGAAGGCGAGCTCAAGGAGCTCAACCTGATCCTCAAGGCCGATGTGCAGGGTTCCGTGGAGGCGATCCTCGGCTCCCTGGAGCAGCTGCCTCAGGAAGAGGTTCAGGTGCGGGTGCTGCTGTCGGCACCGGGCGAGGTGACCGAAACCGATGTGGATCTGGCCGCCGCTTCCGGCGCCGTGATCGTGGGCTTCAACACCTCGATGGCACCGGGCGCCAAGCGCGCCGCCGATGCCACCGGTGTGGATGTGCGCGACTACGACGTGATCTACAAGCTGCTCGAGGACATCCAGATGGCCATGGAAGGCCTGCTGGAGCCCGAGCTGGTGGAGGAAGCCCTCGGCGAAGCGGAAGTGCGTGCCGTGTTCACCATCGGCAAGAGCGCCGTGGCGGGTTGTTACGTCACCAACGGCAAGCTGCAGCGCAACTGCAAGGTGCGTGTGTGGCGCGGCAAGGAAAAGGTGTTCGAGGGCGACCTCGACTCCCTGCGTCGCGGCAAGGACGACCAGAAGGAAGTGGCCACCGGCTTCGAATGCGGCATTGGCTGCGATCGCTTCGCCAACTGGAAGGAAGGCGACCGGATCGAGGCCTACAAGCTGGTTACCCAGCGCCGCACACTGAGCACCTGATCCAAGGCAACACCCCGTGAATCCGGCAAGACGCGAACCCCTGCTGTGGCTCCAGCTCCTGGGGCTCGCGGCCTTGCCGTTGGAGGCGCTGCTGCTGCTGTTGGTGCTCGCCGGGGCGGATCCTGGCCCACTGCCCGGTTTGGAGCGCATCCTGGCCTGGGCGCTCGGCGCACTCGCGCCTGCCGTGCTGTTCTGGCGGCAACCCCCCGACCTGTGGTCGCTGCTGCTGCTTCAGGTTCCCCTGCGTGGTCGCCGCCCGGAGCAACTGCGGCTCAGCGCGCTGCAAACCGCCCTGCCTCTGAAGCTGACCGCGGCCTCTGGGGCGGCTTTGCTGCTGCCCCTGGTGTGGCTCCTGGATGCCCAGGCCGGCCTGGCCTGGGCCTGGTCGCCCCTGTCGGCCAGCCCGCGGCTGGTGGTGTTGCTCGTGAGCCTGCCCCTGCTGGCGCTGATGCAGTGGCAGTGGCACCAGCTCGTGCAAACCCTCTGGCTGTTCACCCGGCCAGCGACGCTGGTGGACCAGACCCTGCCGCTCACCCAGGCTCAGGCGGCCGAAACGCGCCTGAACCTGGGGCTGCCGCTCCTGCTGTTACCCCCGCTCGGCGTCGTCGACGCTGGGGTTGCGGTCGCGCCAGAGCAGCCCGCCGAAGAGCACGAGAGCTCCGATCTGAATCCCGAGGTCGCTGAGGGCGACAGCGTCGCCGACTGAGGCGCGCATGGCCATGGTGGCCAGCCCCACGGCCGCCGATGCCGTGAACGCCAGCCAGAGGCCACGGCGAAGGCCACGCCAGGGCGTTTTGGCTTCCTGCAGCAGGCGCGCTTTCAACGCCGGATCAATCGGCTCACGGGACGGTGGAACCATGGAGCGAGCCCGAAGGGCGAACAGCCCGAATGCTAATTTGAGGCGGCTGCCGGTGTAGCTCAGTGGTAGAGCAACTGATTCGTAATCAGTAGGTCGCAGGTTCAAATCCAGTCACCGGCTTTTCCTAAACAGCCCCGACCCACCAGCAAACCCCTGTCTTTGGCAGGGGTTTCTTGTTTTCAGGGATATCCATGACAAGGGCATCATTTCGTTAAATCGCATCAGCTTGAGCCACTGACAGGGAAAGTGAGTTTCCCTCCAGATCTGCCACGATCGAGTGGCCGGCCGGCGCACTTTCCCTCCAGCTTTCCCTCCGGATTGACCCGCCTGAATCAGTCGACGAATCAGTGGGTCGAGCAGAGCGCGAGCTGGGAATGCTCAAAGGAGCCGCGGATGCCCCCTGCCGTGAACCGATCCGCCCTCGCCCTCTACGCCCATCGGCTCGTCGAAGACGGCTGCCGTTTCCGCCTGCACGCCAGCCCCGACAAGTCGCCGTACCTGTGTGTGCGGGAGATCGTGGATGGCGAACGGCTGCGCCAGTTTTCCCTCGCTCCCCTGGAATGGGTCGCACGAGAAGACGTGATCAGTGCCTACGAGCGCTGCCTGGCCGGCCATGAGCTGGGAGACCCTGG
>CAJXSQ010000165.1 GCA_913061215.1 uncultured Synechococcus sp.
TACCCAGCCCGCTTCAGCAGGCTGGCGGCGTAGCTGCGGGTTTCGCCGCTGTCGCCGCCGGCCAGTTCCGCCAGCTCGCTCTGGCGCGCCTGGGTGTCCCGCAGGTGGGACACCCGCGTGTGGGTGTGGCCCTTGCGCACCTCCTTGCTCACACGGAAATGGTGATCGGCGGCCGCGGCCACCAACGGCTGGTGGGTGACGCAGAACACCTGGCGCTGGCCGGCCAGACGCTGCAACAGCTCCGCCATCGCACCGCTGACGCGGCCGCTCACGCCGGTGTCGATCTCATCGAAGAGCAGCGTCACATGCGGATCGGCCGCGGCCAGGCAGGTTTTCAGCGCCAGCAGGAAGCGGCTCATCTCACCGCCGGAAGCCACCTCCGCCAGGGGGGCCAGGGGCTGGCCGGGGTTGGCCGAGAACAGGAACTGCACCGCGTCGGCGCCCTCCTCACCCGGCGGCGCCGGCTCAATCGCCACGCTGAAGCGCACATTGGCCAGGCCCATCGGCCGCAGGGCCTGCATCAGCTGCTGTTCGAGCTGGCCTGCCGCCTGGCGCCGGGCGGCGCTGAGGGCGGCATTGCTGCGATCCCGCTGGACGCGGGCAGCGGTTTCAGCCGCCTCAAGCTCCTCCAACCGCGCTTCACCGCCCCCGGGGGCCAGCTGCTCGCGCAGATCGTCGCGCCAGGCGATCAGCTCCGCCAGGTTGCGGCCGTGACGGCGCTCCAACGCCTTGAGCTGGGCGATGCGCTCCTGCAACTGCTCAAGGTTGTCTGGCTCGCTCTCCAGGCCAGCGCCGTAGCGATCGAGATCGCGCGCCAGATCCTGCACCAGGGCCAGGCCATCGCAGCAACGGGCGGCGAGCTCCGCCAGGGAAGGATCGAGCTGCTGCATCGCCGCCAGCTCCACCTCGCAGGCCGCCAGGTGATCCAGGGCTGAAGGCACCGCCTCAGCCCCTTCCACCAGGCGCCCGAGCAGGGTCATCACGCCCTCCTGCAGGCGCACGCCGTGGGCCAGGCGGTTCTCCTCCGCCTGCAGCCGCTCGCGCTCGGCCGGATCCTCGAGCGCAGCCGCCTCCAGATCAGCCAACAGCTGCTCCTGCCGCTCCCGCTCCTGCTGGAGCTGCTCCCAGCTGCTGCGGGCCTGCTGCAGGGCCTGGGCGGCCGCACGCCACTGGCGGTAGTCGGCGGCCACGGCAGCGAGGGGGGCGAGCAGGGCATCGCCGGCGAAGCGATCGAGCCAGCGGCGCTGCTGGCCTGGGCGCGCCAGCTGTTGCGTCTGCCCCTGCACGGTGAGATCGAGCAGCAGCGGGCGCAGCTCCTGGATCTGGGCACGGTTCACAGCCACGCCATTGAGGCGGTGGCGGCTGCTGAGCCGCTCCTCGCTCTGGCGCCACTCCCGGCTGAGCAGGATCTCCCCCTCCTCGGCCTCCAGCTGCTGCTGCTCCAGCCAGCTCTGCAGCGGTGGCGTGAGGCTGAAGCTGGCTTCGATCAGGCCGCGCTGGGCGCCGGGGCGCAGCAGGCGCGGCCCGGCGCCACCGAGCAGCGCATCGAGCGCGTCCAACAGGATCGACTTACCAGCGCCGGTCTCGCCGGTGAGCACCGTGAGGCCAGCGCTGAAGTCCAGCTGGAGATGCTCGATCAGAGCGATGTTGTCGAGGCGCAGACCCGTGAGCACCGCAACCCCCGATAGAACAGATGTACGACCAACGCTAGCGGCGATCGCTTTCGTTTAAAAGGGGAGATCGAGCAGTCCGGGGTCCGACCCCCTGGCCCTGCCTCCCGGTGCCATGGCCCTCCCCCCGCACGCCTCCGCCCCGCTCACGCCGATGGAGGCCGCAGCCGCCGCAATGCGCCGCAACGTGCTGGGCGAAGCCGAAGCACCTCCCGAAGTCCGTACAGACTGCACAGAAACCAGGACAGTCGCGGCGGAAGACCCACATCCACCTGCCAAGGCCGCGCCCCAACCGGCCCCACAAAACACCGACCTCAGCGACTTCATCGAGGTCTCCGGCCTGCTCGAGTACGACCCGGCGGCGATCAGCCGCATCTATGCCGGCGCACCGCAACGCCTGATCCGGCGCCTCTGGCAGACGCTGGTGCCGATCGGGCTCTACCTGCTCAGCGTGGGCACCGACTGGCTCACCCGCCGGCTGGCGAACCCCGACCACGCCCGCGCCCGCGCCAAGGAGGCCGCCGATCTGGTGGCCTCGCTCGGCCCCGCCTTCATCAAGGCCGGCCAGGCCCTCTCCACCCGGCCGGACATCATTCCGCCGCTGCTGCTGGAGGAGCTGGCCGGCCTGCAGGACCAGCTGCCCGGCTTCGATTCCGCCCTGGCGATGGCCTGCATCGAGGAGGACCTCGGCGCCCCGATCGCTTCGATCTACGCCGAACTCGAACGCGAACCGATCTCCGCCGCCTCCCTGGGGCAGGTGCATCGCGGCGTGCTGCTCAGCGGCGAGAAGGTGGCCGTGAAGGTGCAGCGGCCCGGCCTGCGCGAGCAGATCACGCTCGATCTCTACATCGTGCGCAACATCGCCGCCTGGCTCAACCGCAACA
>CAJXSQ010000166.1 GCA_913061215.1 uncultured Synechococcus sp.
CCCCGCTCCAGGGCTGCCTCCATCACGCTAGGGCGCTCGCCAGGATGTGCCGGATCCTGCTCCTGCCATGGCCTGGACCTGCAACGACATCCCGGATCAACAGGGCCGCACCGCCCTGATCACCGGTGCCAACAGCGGCCTCGGCCTGGAGAGCGCGCGAGCCCTCAGCGCCCGCGGTGCCCGGGTGCTGCTGGCCTGCCGCAGCCTGGCGAAGGCCGAGGCCGCCTGCCGGGAACTGGCGCACGCAGGCCAGGGCGAGCTGGTGCCGCTTGAGCTGGATCTGGCCGATCTCAGCAGCGTGCGCGCTGCCGCGGCCGTGGTGGCCGAGCGCTGGGGCGCCCTGGATCTGCTGATCAACAACGCCGGCGTGATGGCACCACCACGGGTGCTCAGCGCCCAGGGTTTCGAGCTGCAGTTCGCCGTGAATCACCTCGGCCACTTCGCGCTCACACAAGCCTTGCTACCGCTGCTGCGGTCCGGCGGGCGTGTGGTGCACGTGAGTTCGGGGGCGAGCTACTTCGGCCGCATCGCCTTCAACGATCTGCAGGGCGAACAGCGCTACGACGCCTGGGCCGCCTACGCCCAGAGCAAGCTGGCCAATGTGATGACCGCCCTGGAACTGCAGCGCCGGCTGGATGCCCAGGGGGCAGAGGTTCGCTCCATCGCGGCCCATCCCGGCCTGGCCCGCACCAACCTGCAGCCCACCTCCGTGGCGGCCCGGGGCTCACGGCTGGAAGGGCTGGCCTACCGGTTGATGGACCCGCTGTTCCAGAGCGCCGCCATGGGCGCCCTGCCGCAGCTGTTTGCCGCCACAGCGCCGGATGCCGCAGCCGGCGGCTTTTACGGCCCCGGCGGCCTGGGCAACTTCAAGGGCTACCCGAAGGCCTGCCGCATCGCCCCGGCGGCCCTGGATCGCGAGGCCTGCGAACGGCTCTGGAGCGTGAGCGAGGAGCTCTGCAGCGGCTGAGTGAGGCCGGCGCAACCGAACAAACCAAGCGGGGAATGCTCCATGGAGTTCGCTCCGTTCTGCGATGGCACCCCAGCGCACACCAAGCTCCCGCTCCGCTCAGCCCTCTGTGCTCGAGCTGCTGCGCGCCCCGGAGCGTGAGGACTGGCTCGGCCCCCTGCGCCCCTGGGTACAGCTGTGCCAACGTGGCGTCGAACCGCAGGAAGCCTGGCGACGCCTGCAGCGTTGAACACTGTCCCGTGGCCAGCAAACGCACCCTCAACGCCGCCAACCTCGAAGCGCTTGGGGCTGAGGCCCTGGCGGCGCTGTTGATCGAGGTGAGCAGCGGCAATGCGGTGATCCAGCGGCGCCTGCGGCTGGCGCTGGCGAGTGCCGAGGGGGTGGAGGGCGCCGCCCAGGAGGTGCGCAAACGGCTGCAGGCGATCAGCCGCTCCACCACCACGGTGGATGCGCGCCGCCGCAAGGCCCTGATCACCGACCTGGAGATGCAGCTGCAGGCGATCACCGGGCCGATCGCGGGCGGCAATCCGGCTCAGGCCTTCGAGCTGCTGCTGCGCTTCCTGGAGCTGTCGGAGGACGTGCTCGATCGCTGCTGGGACAGCACCGGCGCTGTGTTCGCCGTGTTCGAGCGGGCCGTGCAGCAGCTGGGGCCGCTGGCCGTGGCGGCGCGGATCGAGGTGGAAACCCTGGCGCAACACGCCGATGAGCTGCTGGAGGAGAACAGCCACGAGCAGTACGAGGGGCTGGTGCCAGCCCTGAAGGACGCCCTGGGCGACCGGGGACTCGAGCTGCTGGAGAGCTACCGGCGCCAGCGGGGCATCGGGGATGGCGCTGAAGTGCTGCTGCAGATCGCCGTGGCCCGCGGTGATGTGGAGGGCTTCCTGCGCCAGTTCGATCGCGAGGAACTCACCTGGCCCGACACGGCCGCCAGCGTGGCCTCCCAGCTGCTGGCCTGGGGGCGAGCGGAGCAGGCCCTGCAGGTTCTGGACGGCGCAGCGGAAGAGCCGGACGACCCACAGGATGCGCAGTGGCATGACGCCCGCATCGCCGTTCTGGATGCGCTGGGCCGCCACAACGAGGCGCAGGCCATGCGCTGGAACTGGTTCAGCCACACCCTCTCGATCCCACACCTGCGCGAGCACCTGAAGCGCCTGGACGCCTTTGAGGATGTGGAGGTGGAGGAGCGGGCCCTGCAGCTGGCGGAAGCGTTCCCGGACAGCCTGCTGGGCCTGCAGTTCCTGGTGGAGTGGCCCTCCCTGAGTCGGGCTGCCCGGCATGTGCTCGCCCACGAAGATGAGTGGGAGGGCGATGAGCTCACGGTCCTCACCGCTGGCGCCGAACGCCTCAGCGCCGACCATCCCCTCGCCGCCACGCTGCTGCTGCGGGCGATGGTGTTCTTCGTCCTGTGGACGAAATGGGCCAAGCGCTACCGCGTCACCGCCGAGCATCTGCGCAGCTGTGAACAGCTGGCCGCACGCATCGACAACTGGCAGGGGCACCGCGACCACCAGACCTACAGGGCCTGGCTGGAGGACTGCTTCGAAACACGGCGGGGCTTCTGGAAGCTGTTGCACTGAGGCAA
>CAJXSQ010000167.1 GCA_913061215.1 uncultured Synechococcus sp.
ACTCCCGACCCTCTGATCCGTAGTCAGATGCTCTAATCCGCTGAGCTACAAGCGCCTTCGCCTGCCCTGACATTGTGCCCATACCGAGGGCCCACCCGTCAACAGATCCCCTCCTGCAACCCCGATGCCGATCCGCTGGTACGGCCCCGCCGACCCCCAGGACCCCACCTACCGCCACTTCAACCGGATCGTGAATCTGGTGCTGCACGCCATGGTGTTCGCCGCCCTGAACAGCGGCCTCTGGTTCGTGCAGAACATGCGCCACCCCTGGCCCCATCTGGACTGGCTCACCGAAGGCTGGGCGCTGCTGCTGCTGGTGCAGCTGATCAGCGTGGTCGCCCAGCGCCCGCAGACGCCATCCTGAAGGCAGTGAGGCCTGCGGCGCCATGACCCTCTCCGCCAGCGAGATCCGGGATCTGCAACTGGAGATCGCCGATCGGCTCTACATCCAGGTGGGGGGCTGGCACCTCTACCTCGGCGATGCCGGTGTGGCCGAGGCGCTGGCGATCGAATGCGCCGCCCGGCTGGATCAGGGGGCCGCGGTGTGCGCCCGCCAGGCGCTGGAGGCGGTGCAGGTGCCGATCGGCGGCGGCACCACCAAGCTGCCGCTGGCGCGGCTGGTGCCCGCCGGCCAGCTGCAGGATCTGGAAGACCTGCTCGCCAACCACGGTTAGGGTTGCGCATCCCGCTGCGGCCCTGTGCTGGTCATCGAGGTCACCAACGCCCGTGAGCTTGTGCGCCAGCGGATCGGTCCCCTGGGCAGCCGGCTGATCGGCAAGGTGGTGGATGCCGAGGCGCAGGTGGAGAAGGCGCTGATCCAGGAGATGGAAACCGCCTTCCGCGATTTCGGCGTGGAAGCCCGCATCTACTCGGTGGACGGCCCGGCGATGGTGGGCCGCAGCCACCTGGAGGTGCCGATCCACGTGCGTGAGGAGCGCGTGGTGGAAGGCTGAGCCAGGCCGGGCTCAGCGTCCGATCGGCAGGCGCCGCCGGATCTGGCCGCCCAGCTGACGGCTGATCTGGATCGCTTCCGGCACGCCGGCCCAGCTGGCCACCAGGCCATACACCAGCAAACCCGCCGCCGCGCAGAGACCGCACTGCAACACCAGCCCGATCAGGTGCGTGGGCCAGGCGATCAGCTCAGCCAGCCCAAAGCTCAGGCCGCCGGCCAGCAGGGCCGCCAGCAGCAGCAGGGCGCTGTCGCGAGCCCAGCCCGCCAGCGGCAGGCCATCCAAACGGCGCTGCAGGGCGAGCAGCAACCCCAGGCAGGTGATCAGATTCACCCCCACCGTGGCCAGCACCAACCCCGGAGCCCCGAAGTTCAGGGCCGGCAGCTGCAGCCCCCAGGGCGTCGGCCCGCCCACCAGCAACCAATCAAACAGGGCATTCAGGCCGATCCCCGCCATCGAGAAGCGGAACGGAGTGGTGCCATCGCCCAGCGCATAGAACACCCGCACGAGCACATCGCGGCCGAGGTAGGCCGGCATGCCCACGCCATAGGCCATCAGCAGGCCACCCACCAGGGCAGCAGCGCTGGCGTTGAACGCCCCGCGCTCGTAAACCAGAGCCACGATCGGGCCGGCCAGGGCCACCATCAGCGCCCCCAGCGGCAGCATCGAGGCGTTGGAGAGCATCAGGCCCTGGCGGATGCGGGCGATCAGCTCGGGGCGATCCTGCGGCGCCGTGAGCCGCGCATACACCGGCAGCAGCGGCACCAGCAAGGCGTTGGAGAGCAGGCCGAGGGGCGTCTGCACCAGCAGGTTGGCGTAGCCCAGGCCCGCCGCCGCACCCACGATGCCGGAGGCGAAGAACAGATCGGTGAACACGTTGATCTGCAACATGCCCGAGGAGAGGGTGGCCGGCCCCATCACCCGCAGCACCTCCTGCACACCGGGATGCTTCCAGTCCCACACCAGCTGAAAGCGGTGCAGCCCCTGGCGCGCCAGGGCCGGCAGCTGGATCAGCCACTGGAACACCGCCCCCAGCAACGTGGTGCCCGCCAGCACCGCACCGCCCAGGAAGGCGTACTGGGGCAGGGCGATGTCGGAGCCGAGATGCAGCCAGAGGATGCCGATGCCGGCGATCACGGCCACGCTGGAGAGCAGCGGGCTCACCGAGGGCAGCCAGAACTCATCCGCCGCATTCAGGGCCCCGAAACCGAGGCCGATCAGGCCGGCGAACAGCGCCATCGGCGCCATCCAGCGCAGCTCCAGCACCGCGATGGCGTGACGCTCCGCATCGAGCCCCGGGCCCACCAGATCAATCAGGGGATCAGCCGCCACAAACAGCAGCAGCGTCACCCCGATCAGGGCCGCCCCCACCAGCGTGTTGATCGCCGCCAGCACATGGGCGCCCTCCTGGCGCGGCCGGCGGGCCAGGGCGCTCACCATGGCGCTGTGGAACGGGCCATTGATCCCGCCGAGCAGGATCAGCAG
>CAJXSQ010000168.1 GCA_913061215.1 uncultured Synechococcus sp.
GGACGCGGGTGCTCGGGGATCGGGTGGGCTTCCACCTTGATCACCTCACCATTCACCAGGCGCTTCTTGGCGCGTTCGCGGATGCCTTCCTGCAGGCTCTTGATCAGGGCCTGGTTCTCCTGCATGGTGCCGGTGCCCACGGCCACGTGGTCGTACTTGGGGAACACCCAGGCGTAGAAGTCGGGCGACACATCGGTGCCCACGTACATCTCAGCCAGGCTCTCGTAGTACTTCATCTCCTCCGGCGGCAGCTTGATCCGCTCCTGGAAGGCGATGGCCACGTTGTAATCGCCGGCGTCCATCGCCTTGGCCACACGGCTGTTGGCGCCGTCGGCGCCGATGATCAGATCCACCTCGAGCGTCTTGGTGGTGCCGGTGGCCTCACCCTCGCTGTAATCGGAATAGGTGAGCTTGTAGGGGCCCTGGCGGTTGGCACCGGTGTCGATCTTGGTCACCAGGCCATTCACCAGGTGGGCGCCGAGATCGGCGGCACGGTTGCGCAGGAAGGCATCCATCACCTCGCGGCGGCACATGCCGATGTACTCGTCCTGGTTCTCCAGGTTGATGTCCACCTCGCGGTTGGAGGGGGAAATCATCTTCATGTTGCGCACCTTGCGGTCGATGATCGACTCGGGCAGGTCGAACTCGGCCACCATGCAGAGCGGAATGGCCCCGCCGCAGGGCTTGGCGTTATCCAGCTTGCGCTCGAAGATCCAGGTTTCGATGCCGGCCTTGGCCAGCACTTCCGCAGCACAGGAACCGCTCGGGCCGCCGCCCACCACCGCGACTCGCAACATCTTGAAACCCGCTCCGCCAGAAGGATGTTGGGGCGAAGCTAACACCGCTGTGCGGGCATCTGCCGGCCCGGCTGGCGCCCCCGCTTAGCATCGGTTCACCCTGCCTGCCACGGGAGACGTCGCTTGCCCAGCGCCAGCCGGCTGCCCACCGCTTCCCGCAGCTCGCGGCGCCGTGGGGGCGACGACATCCCGCTTGCCCGCCGCTCGATCAGCCCGGCCCTGCAGCAGCGCAGCGTCTGGCGCCCGGTGCTGCTCACGGCTGGCGGTGTTGCGCTCACGGCCGCAGCCGTGCTGGTGGTGTTCCCGCAGCCGCTGCGCCGCCTGATGGCGCCACCGCCGGTGGAGGGGCTGCAGGCGCGGGTGAGCCTGGACGGCCGCCTGCTCGGCCACTTCCCCTATTCCGAAGCTGCCGCCGACGATCTGGTGAGCCTGGCGCCCGGCCTGCAGCTGCATCGCGATGCCGCCCGTTCCCTGCAGCGCATGCTCGATGCCGCTGCCGCCGATGGCATCGACCTGCGGGTGCTCAGTGCGCACCGCTCGGTGGATCTGCAGAAACAGATCTTCTTTGATGTGAAATCCGAGCGCAATCAAACGGCCCTCGAGCGCGCCCGCGTCAGCGCCCCTCCGGGCTTCTCGGAGCACAGCACCGGTTATGCCGTGGACCTCGGCGACGGCCGCGCCCCGTCCACCAACCTCGCCCAGAGTTTCGAGCGCACCGACGCCTTTGCCTGGTTGCAGGCCCACGCCAATCGCTTTCACTTCACGCTCTCCTTCCCGGATGGCAACCGCCAGGGCGTGGCCTATGAGCCCTGGCACTGGCGCTTCGAGGGCACGGCTGAGGCGCTGAAAACCTTCGAAGCCGCGCAGCGGCTGGCCCGTTGATGCCCGTGCGGCCTGAACTGCTGGCACCGGCGGGTTGCTGGGCCTCGCTGAAGGCGGCCGTGGCCAACGGCGCTGATGCCGTGTATTTCGGCGTGGAGCAGTTCAACGCCCGTTTGCGGGCCGAGAACTTTCAGGTTGCCGATCTGCCGGAGGTGATGCTCTGGCTGCACCAGCGGGGTGTGAAGGGCTTCCTCACCGTGAACGTGCTGGTGTTCCCCTCGGAGCTGGAGCAGGCGGCGGCCCTGCTGCAGGCCGCGGAAGCCGCCGGCGTGGATGCGGTGATCGTTCAGGACGTGGGCCTGGCCTGGCTGGCTCAGCGCCTCACCCCGCGGCTGGCGGTGCACGGTTCCACGCAGATGTCGATCACCAGTGCCGCCGGTGTGGCGATGGCAGCGGAGCTGGGCTGCACGCGGGTGGTGCTCGCCCGTGAACTCAGCCTGCGGGATCTGCAGCGCATCCAGCGGCAGTTGCGCGAGCGCCAGCTGGAGATGCCGCTGGAGGTGTTCGTGCACGGCGCCCTGTGCGTGGCGTTCTCCGGCCAGTGCCTCACCAGCGAAGCGCTCGGGCAGCGCAGCGCCAACCGCGGCGAATGTGCCCAGGCCTGCCGCCTTCCCTATCAATTGATCGTGGATGGCGAGGAGCGCGATCTGGGCGAACAGCGCTATCTGATGTCGCCCCAGGATCTGGCGGCCTGGGACCTGCTGCCCCAGCTGGCGGAGGCCGGCATCGCCAGCCTCAAGATCGAGGGC
>CAJXSQ010000169.1 GCA_913061215.1 uncultured Synechococcus sp.
CTGTACGGAATTGGGGACGCGGCTGAACGGGGTTGCCCGGGCCGCCATCACGCTTCAGAACGCCCCCTGTTGGACTCGAACCAACGACCGGCTGCTTAGAAGGCAGCTGCTCTATCCAGCTGAGCTAAGGGAGCTGACGGGAGGCATTGTGGCAGTCGGGGGCTGGTGCTGCCGCGGCGCAGGCCTCCTATGGTGGTGTGCTGCGCACCCGTTGCCCGATGCCCGCTCCACGGCTCAACGACAGCCAGAAACAGGAGCTGGTGGGGCGTTACCGCCAGGGGGAAACCGCCCAGGCCCTGGCGGCGGCCTACGGCTGCAGCCCCAACACGGTGAGCCGGGTGCTCAAAGCGGCGCTGGATCCGGCCGAGATGGAGGCGATCAAGCGGCAGTCGCGCAGCCGCGGCAGTGCAGCAGCACCCGTTGCTGTGCCTGATCCGGTTGCGGCGCCTCCCCCGCAGTCCTCCACCGCTGTTGCTGACGCTCCTGTTGAAGCTGAAGCCGAAGAGGCAACCGAAGAGCAGTCTGGGCCCCGCGAACTGGCGATTGATGACGCCGACGACTTCGGTGACGATGCTCTCGATGAGGCCGACGATGAAGCGGAAGCGGATGGCGACAGTGCTGATCTGGAGCAAGCTGGAGCGATCGCTGCAGCAGCCGAGGCTGAGCCGCTGGCCCCTGGAGTCCTCCCCGCCAGCGTTTATATGCTCGTGGACAAGACGGTGGAGCTCCAGGCACGCCCTCTGAAGGACTTTCCGGAGCTCGGCAGCCTGCCTGAGGCGGAGCAGGAACTTCAGGCGCTGATGCTGTTCACCAATCCGCGCCAGGCCAAGCGCCAGTGCGGACGCACCCAGCGGGTGATCAAGGTGCCCGATGCCGGTGTGCTCGAGCGGCGCTCCTCCTATCTGGTGGCCAAGGGCATCACCCGGCTGGTGCTGGAGGGCGGCGCGCTCTACGCCCTGAGCTGATCACCTCTCGCTGCGCGGCAGCAGCAGCGCCGTGGCGGCTCCGCCGCTCACCACACCGATCACCAGCGCAACCCCCAGCAGAAACCCGCTGGGCAGCTCGGCCGTGCGCCCGAAGCCCAGATTGAGGCTGGCGCGTTGATCCAGGTTCTGCGCCCCGAGGCAGAGGATCAACAGCAGCAGCACGCCACCACCGAGGCTGGCCAGCAGCAGGCGCAGACGCAGCAGCATCAGCTCGGATCCTCGGCGCTATGGAGCAGAGCGTAGAGCTCGCGGCGGGCCAGGCCCGTGTCCTGGGCCAGTTGGCGGGCGGCATCACTGCGGCTCAGGCCTGAGGCCACCAGCGCCTGCAGCTCGGCCCGCAGCTCGGCTTCGCTGCGGGCCGGCGCGGCGCTCTCCGGGGCACCGCCGAGCACGATCGTGAATTCCCCCTGGGGCGGGGTGGTGCGGAAGTGCTCAAGGGCCGCCTGCACCGTGGGCCCCACCTGCTGCTCGTGGCGTTTGGTGAGTTCGCGCGTTACCGCGATCGGCCGATCCCCCAGTTCGCTCAGCAGATCCTCCAGCAGCTGCAGCAGCCGGTGCGGCGCTTCGAACAGCACCAGGGTGCGGGCCTCGCCGGCGAGCTCCTGCAGCCGGGCGCGGCGTTGATTCGCTTTCGGCGGCAGGAACCCCTCGAAGCAGAAGCGCCCGGCCGGCAGGCCGCTGCTCACCAGCGCGGTGGTGACGGCGCAGGGGCCCGGCACGCAGATCACGCTGCGGCCGGCTGCCCGGGCCGCGGCCACCAGGGCTTCGCCGGGATCGGAAATGCCCGGCAGGCCGGCATCGCTGATCACCGCGATCGCCTCGCCGGCCTCCAGCGCCGCCAGCAGCTCAGGGATGCGGCTGGTTTGGTTGTGCTCGTGGAAGCTCACCAGCCGCGGCGGCTGAGAGCCGTTGCGCAGCTCCAGCTTGTGCAGCAGCAGGCCGCTGTGGCGCGTGTCCTCACAGGCGATGCGATCCACGCCGCTCAGCACCCGGCGCGCCCGGGGCGAGAGGTCGCCGGTGTTGCCGATCGGTGTGCCCACCAGATAGAGCACGCCTGCAGCCGGTTCGGCGCCCTGCATCACAATGCCCCTTTGCCAGCTCCATGATGCCCGCCGCCGCCTGCCTGCCCCCCGGCATCGATGAGGAGCAGCTGCTGGCGGAGCTGCGCCGCCTGAGCTGGGGCGCTGCCGACATCCTGCTGGCCTACGGCCGCGGCGAGCAGCCCCCCTACGGCTTCCCGAAGGCGTTGAGCGTGGATGAGGGCGGCGAGGGGCCGGTGAGTGCCGCGGATCTGGCGGTGAACCAGTGGTTGCTCGATGGCCTGGTGAAGGCCTTCCCCGATGCCGGTTGGACGCTGCTCAGCGAAGAGACGGCCAAGGAGCAGCTCACCGCCGGTGAGCCCCTCGATGCCGAGTGGCTGTGGATCCT
>CAJXSQ010000170.1 GCA_913061215.1 uncultured Synechococcus sp.
TGCTTCAGCGCTGCCCGGCGGCGCGCTTCAGGCGCTCGGCGGCGCGGCGGGCGCGGCTGATCGGCACGGCCTGCTCCTCGGTGGCTGAGCGCTGCTGCTGTTGTTGCACCAGGCTGCTCGGGTCCACGGTCTGCAGGCGCACCAGTTCGCGGCGGCCGGCCACCACCACCTGGCCCATCTCCTTGAGGCGGCCTTCCAGTTCGGTGAGCACCTGTTCGGCGTAGCGGTTGGCGCCCTCCTGGATCGCGGCCGATTCCTGGCGGCTGCGGCTGATCAGGGCTTCGCACTGCTGTTGGGTCTGCTGGCGGAACTGCAGGGCATCGTTCTGCACCCGCTCGGCTTCGGCCTGGCTGCTCTGCTGCAGGCGCAGCGCTTCCTGGCGGATCTTCTCCAGCTCCGCCAGGCTCTGCTGGCGCGATTGTTCGTGTTGCTCGGCCAGCTGGCGCTTCAGCTCCAGCGCCTCCTGATCGAGCTGTTGGCGCCGCTGCAGCGCCTCCTGCTCCAGTTGCTGGCGGCGCTGGCTGTATTGCTGCTCCATCTGCGCCATGCGCGCCTGGTGCTCCTGCTCCGCCTTGGCCAGCTGCTGCCGCGCCTGGCTGAGCAGCTGTTCGCCCTGTTGGCGGCCCTGTTCGCGCAGTTCGGCGCCCTGGCGTTCGGCTTCCTGGCGGATCGCCTGGCTGTTGATCAGCTGTTCGCGCTGCTGGCGGGCCTGGTTGAGGATCTCATCGGCCTTCTGCCGCGCCTGGCTGATGAACTCCTCCTTGCGCGCCACCAGCTCCTCGGCCTGGGCCAGCTGCGGCGGCAGTGCCTCGCGCACCGCGTCCATCAGCTCGATCGCGTCCTGCTCGTTCACCAGGCGGCCGCCGCTGAAGGGCACGCGGGTGCCATCGAGCACGATCTCCTCCAGCTGATCGAGCTGGTCGAGCACGGAGGTGAGCTGCGCCTCAGCCATCAGGAGCGATCGCGGGATGACTGATTAAAAAGCCTGGCCAGGTCTTCCGCCACCCCTGTGGGCACCATGTGACCCACGCTGCCCCCGAAACGCGCCACCTCCTTCACCACCGAACTGCTCAGAAAGCTGTTGGCCGTGGCGGTGGCGATGAACAGCGTTTCCAGCTGCGGCGCCAGGCTCTTGTTGGTGTGGGCGATCTGCAGCTCGTATTCGAAATCGCTCAGGGCGCGCAGCCCCCGCAGGATCACACCGGCGCCGCAGGCCTGGGCGAACTCCACGGTGAGCCCGTCGAAGGCGGCCACCTCCACGTTGCTCAGATGCTCCGTGGCGCTGCGGATCTGCCCCAGCCGCTCCTCCACGCTGAAGCAGGGGTTCTTGCTCGGGTTGCGCAGCACCGCCACCACCAGCTGATCAAACACGTGCGCAGCCCGCTCGATCACGTCCAGGTGGCCGAGGGTGAGCGGATCGAAGCTGCCGGGGTAGAGAGCCTGCATGGGCTGATCCTATGGAGGGGCCAGTGGGGATCAGGGGTTTCTAGAGTCGGGCCATCAGATCTCCCCCGCCGTTCCATGGCCCTCAACGCCGAAGCCAAGAAGACGCTGCTGCGCAAGATCCCCCATGGGGTGTTCATCTGCGGCGTGGCCGAAGGCGAGGAGGTGAACGGCTTCACCGCCAGCTGGGTGACCCAGGGCTCGTTCGAGCCGCCGCTGGTGGTGATGGCGGTGCGCGCCGACAGCACCAGCAACGGCATGATCCAGCGCACCGGCCGCTTCTCCCTGAACGTGCTCGCCGCCGATCAGAAGGACCTGGCTGCCGTGTTCTTCAAGCCCCAGAAGGGTGTGGGCGGCCGCTTCGATGCCGCGCCGTACCAGCTGGGTGAGCTGGGCCTGCCGATCCTCAACGATGCCCTCGGCGCCGTGGAGTGCGAGCTGGTGGGGCAGGTGGCCCACGGCGATCACACCGTGTTCGTGGGTGAGGTGAAGAGCGCTGTGCTGCACCGCGATGGCGCCGCCCTCGAGCTGAGCAGCACCGGCTGGCAGTACGGCGGCTGAGCTCCGGCGCTTGAGAACCATCCAGCCCCTCCTCCAGGACCGGGACCGGCTGCGGGCACGCCTGAAGGAGGTGCCCGCCGAGCCCGGTTGTTACCTGATGCGCGATGGCGAGGACCGCATCCTCTACATCGGCAAGGCCAAGGTGCTGCGCAATCGCGTGCGCAGCTATTTCCAGAGCGGCAGCGGCCATGGCCATTCGCCCCGCATCGCCCTGATGGTGCGGCAGGTGTGCGAGATCGAATTCATCGTCACCGACAGCGAAGCCGAGGCCCTGGCCCTCGAGGCCAACCTGATCAAGAACCACCAGCCGCACTTCAATGTGCTGCT
>CAJXSQ010000171.1 GCA_913061215.1 uncultured Synechococcus sp.
TCCGGCTTCGCCAGCGGCAGCAGGCACTTGTCGGAGTCGCAGCCGGCGGGGCCGGCCTCCATCAGTTCGCCGCCGTCGTAGCGCTGCAGGGCTTCGAAGAAGTCGCTGGTGCGGCGGCGGCCCACCACCTCGCTCTGCAGGCGCTCGTAGGTGGCGTGATCGATCGGCTCGAACGGCAGGCGCGGGAAGGTGGCGTTGGCATCGAAGCGCGCCAGCAGCGCAGCGGAGATGTAGCCCTGGCCGTTGTCGATCGCGGCGTGGATCGCATCGGTGAGGGGTTCGATCTCGTGCTCGCGGAACTCCACGGTGGCCGAGGTGTTGTGGGCCGTGTAGTGCTGCTGCACCTGCATGTAGAAGTCGAACTGGGCCATGGCGGAGAAGTTGTTGATCTCCACCGCATCGGCGCCGGGGATGTTGGCCCAGCTCACCTCGGTGGGGATCTCCACCAGCCACTCGGTGCAGCGGGGATCGAACGGATCATCCAGCAGCCGGCCCTGCTCGTCCTTATCGCTCTGCGACGGCACGATCGTGTAGCCGTAGTCCATGCAGGCGAGCGCCACCGGATCGTTCTTGCGGAAGGTGATGCGGCGGATGAAGCGCTGCGCTTTGGGGGGGTGCCAGCCGGGGGAGGCGCCGGTGAGCAGGCTCTTGGTGCCGGCGGGCTGCACGGTGGTGCAGCGGTTGGGGCGGCGCAGGCCGTGGCGATCGCAGTAGTCCCACACGGCGGTGTTCACGATCTGTTTCCAGCGGCTCAGATACTCCGCTTCCTTGGCCTTGAAGCTGCGGCCTTCCTCGGTGTCGGGGCGGCCGGCTTCCCACCACTGCAGCCAGGGGGTGCCGAAGGCGTGCACGAAGAAGTCGAACAGGCCGGTGAAGCTCACGCCCACGATCGGATCCCAGGCGCGGCTCTGGCGGTAGCGCTCCACCTCGAAGCGATGGTTGAGCAGGCAGGCCACGGCCAGGCCACCGGCGGTGAAGGCTTCCTCCTGGGCCTTGTGATCCTCGGGATCGATCCGGTTCAGGTGGATCTCGGCGAGGTTGCAGTGGAAGTCGGCGCCGAGGATCTCACCGCAGGGGTTGAGGCCGTAGCGGCCGAGGCGGTGCTCCAGCTCCGCGCTGCTGATCTCGGGGTGGTGGGTGGTGAGCCAGCGGCCGGCTTCGTCGCGGCCCTGGTCGCAGTAGATCTCGATGAATTCGGCCCGCAGCTCGGGCGTGTGGAGCAGATCGGCGTTGGAGCGGGCGATCGCCTCGGGGGCGAACTGGATCGCGCCCTCGCCGGAGTGGAACTGCTTGGTCACCGCCTCCAGCACCGTGGCCCGATCGGGGCGTGTGTGGAACACGCGGGTGTGGTTGGCCATGCGCAGGGCATCGCGCTCGGGGTCGATGCGCCAGTTGCCCTCGCTGTCCTGCTGCCAGAGGTTCTCCTTGGCACCGGCGGCGGCCAGATCATCGGCCGCGAACTGGCGCATGCCGGCGCTGCGGCGGATGTTGCCGGCCACGATCGTCACGGCCGCCTCATCGATCAGCAGGCAGCACTCCACCGAGGTGAGCCGGCGGCCACGCGCCTTGTTGAGGATCTGGGCCACACGGCCGTAGAGATCCTTGAGCTTCACCGGGTTGGCCATGCCGCCGAAGCCCTTCAGCGTTTCGCCCACGGGGCGCACATCCGAGAGATCCACGTTGATCTCGATCGGTGTCTCGCTGTCGAAGCGCTCATCGCTGCAGAGCTCAAGCAGCAGCTGGTAGCTGTCCACCCAGCCGCGGCGGGTATCCCCCACCTTGATGAACACCTGCTGGCCTTCGATGCGGTGGCTGGTGTGCTCCTGCCGTTGGCCGGCGGGGGTGGCGCCGATGTCGCTCACGCCCTTGATCACCAGCTGGTTGCGCACCGCCGGCAGGCGATCGATCAGGTGCGGCTCGATGATGGCGCCGGTGCCGCAGCCCATCATCGCCAGGTCCATCATCAGACCGAAGGCGTCCCAATCCACCAGGTTGGTGGAGGTGCAGTTGTAGGCGCCGGAGAAGTTTTCGCTCTGCTCGATCCAGGGGGTGCCGCCGATCCAGAGCCAGCGGCCCGAGGGCAGGGCTTTCTGCTCGAGCTGCATGCGGCGCAGCAGATCCACTTCCTCGCCGTTGAGGTGGCCGAGCTGGCGCAGGCCCTCCAGGTTGCGCTCGGCCACCTGCCGCCAGCTCTCGCGGCCGTGGTCGGTCTTGCGCGAATAGGTGCGATAGAAGACCGGGTTGGCCGCCGGTGCCGTGATCGGAAAGTCGGGCCTGGGCCCGCTGAGTTCCGCCCCGCTGGCCCCTGC
>CAJXSQ010000172.1 GCA_913061215.1 uncultured Synechococcus sp.
AAGGCTGCGCGGATCTCAGCACCGGTGCGAGGAGCGGCGGCAGCCATGGCGAAGCAAGAAAAGCCTGAACCGGGCATGATCGCGCAGCATGAGCGCCCCCTCCGAACCTTCCCGCGCGCAGCTGCGCCTGCGCTCGATCGCCTGGGCCCTGGGCGCCGGCCTCAGCGCCCTGGTGCTCGGGCTGCCTTTTGGGCTGGAGGCGGCACTGCGGGCCGGTGGCTGCGGCTTCTTCTATGGGCTGCTGGCCTTTCACCTGCAGCGGGTGGACCCCGACGACAGCCACCTGCAGGCGGGGCTGGTGGGAGCCGTGTGCGGCATTCACAGCCTGGCGTTGCCGCCCCTCAGCCCCTGGCCGCTGCCGCAACCCTGGCTGCCGGCCTTGGCGCAGGTCGCGCCAACTGTGATGATGGAACTCGTTCGTGCCTGGCTGCCGCTGATCGGCGCCGCACTGGTGCTGCACGGATCGCAGGTTCTGCCACGACTCGTCGCGGCGCGGACCACCACGATCCGGCAACCCTGACTCCCCAGGCCCCGCCTCCATGAGCCTGCTGCATGCCACCTGGCTGCCCGTCGTCCCGCGGGGCAGCTTCGCCAAGGGCAAGGCCCCGAGTGCGGGCCTGTTCATCTGGGCGGACACCTGGCGCGTGGCCGAACCGATCACGCCGCAGCACGAGGCCCCGCTTCACCCCCTCAGCCTCAACCTCGACGACCTGGCCACCTGGCTGGACGACAACGATTTCTGGTCGGAAGACCTGCGCCAGGCCACGGTGACCCTCACCCTGCCCAGCCGCCAACAGCTGAGCCGCGGCCAGAAGAGCAAGAGCGGTGATGCCTGGAGCGGCCTGCCGCTGCAGGCCGGCGAACCCCTGCCCAAAGACCTCACCTGGTGGCCCTGGCAACTGGAGGGCTGGTTCCTCAAGCCGGGTCCCGCGGCTGAATGGCTGAACCAGCTGCCCCTCTCCGGCACCGCGGAAGCCGGCCTGGGCGACGACCTGCTCTGGTGGTGCCACCTGCAGCGCTGGTGCCTGAGCCTGATCGCCCGCGGCCGCTGGCTGCCGGATGCCGCCGACGGCAAAGCCAGCTGGCTGCCGCTGCTCAACCGGGAGGACGACCGGCGCCGCCTGGAAGATCTGGCGATCCGCATGCCCCAGGTGGTGGCCGCCTCCAGCGCCGAACCGCAGCTGGCCTGCGGCCGGCCCCGCTCCAACCGCCTGCTGGTGGCGAGCATCGTGGAGAAGCTGGTGGACGGCCAGCTGCGGGCCGCCTTCGCCCCCGGCGGCGAGGGGCTTGATCCGCTGCTGGCGGCCTGGCAGGAGGGCCTCTCCAGCCACGACGGCAAGCTCCAGCTCGATGAAGAAGAGCAGGAGCGCCTGGCGATCGCCAGCCACCACTGGCGCGAAACCGTGGCGGGCCGGGTGGAGCCAGCCCGGGCCTGCCTGGAGCTGTTCACCCCGCCGGAAGGCGAGGAGCTGTGGGAGCTGCGCTTCGGGCTGCAGGCGGAAGCCGACCCCACCCTGCGGGTGCCCGCCGGCATCGTGTGGGGCGCCGGCGACGGCAGCCTCGCCCTGGGCGAGATCCAGCTGGAGCAGCCCGGAGCGCTGCTGTTGGAAGGCCTGGGCCGGGCGCTGCTGGCGTTTGAGCCGATCGAGCGCGGCCTGGACGCCGCCACCCCGGAAGCGATGCAGCTCACGCCGGCCGAGGCGTTTGTGCTGGTGCGCACCGCCGCCAGCCGCCTGCGGGATGTGGGCGTGGGTGTGGTGCTGCCCGCCAGCCTCTCGGGCGGCCTGGCCTCGCGCCTGGGCCTGGCGATCACCGCCGAGCTGCCCGAGAAATCCCGCGGCTTCACCCTCGGTGAAACGCTGGAGTGGCACTGGGAATTCATGATCGGCGGGGTCACGCTCACCCTGCGGGATCTGGAGAAGCTGGCGGCCAAGCGCAGCCCGCTGGTGCAGCACAAGGGCGCCTGGATCGAACTGCGGCCGCTGGATCTCAAGAACGCCGAGAAGTTCTGCGCCGCCGAGCCCCCCTTCAGCCTCGACGACGCCCTGCGCATCACCGGCAACGAAGGCGAAACGCTGCAGCGCCTGCCGGTGCACGCCTTCACCGCCGGCCCGCGCCTGCAGGCGGTGCTCGAGCAATACCACCAGCAGAAGGCCCCCGATCCGCTGCCGGCACCCCCCGGCTTCGCCGGCCAGCTGCGGCCCTATCAGGAGCGCGGCCTGGGCTGGCTGGCCTTCCTGCACCGCTTCGATCAGGGCGCCTGCCTGGCCGACGACATGGGCCTGGGCAAAACGAT
>CAJXSQ010000173.1 GCA_913061215.1 uncultured Synechococcus sp.
GTGAAGCAGTGCTGGCAAAGCCAGCTGCAGGTTGCATCCTGAGGGCTGTCCCCCGCCTGCGGCGATGCGCGTGCTGTTGCGAGGGCTGCTGCTGCCGCTGCGCCTGTTCCTGCGGCAGCCGTTGGCCGTTCAGGTGCTGGAGGGGCTGGTGGCCGGGCTGGTGCTCGGGTTCTGGCTGCCCGCTGCCGTGGTGCGGGGGCTGGCGCCGGTGGGCGATGGCTTTCTGCGGCTGTTCCAGATGCCGGTGTTGCCGTTCCTGAGCCTGTCGCTGATCTCCGGCGTGGGACGGCTGGAGCTGCGCCAGGCCGGCCGCTTGCTCAGCCGTGCGGGGCTGGTGCTGCTGCTGCTCTGGGGCCTGGCGCTGGTGGCGGTGCTGCTGCTGCCGCTGGGATTCCCGCCCTGGCAGGACGCCTCCTTCTTCCGGCCCAGCCTGCTGGAGCCGCCCAAGCCGCTGAACCTGCTCGAGCTGTTCATTCCGGTGAACCCGTTCGAGGCCTTCGCCACCGCCCAGATTCCCGCGGTGGTGCTGTTCTCGCTCTGTCTGGGCATCGCCCTGATCGCCGTGCCGGCGCGGGACACGCTGATCCAGGTGCTCGATCGACTGAGCACGGCACTGCTGAAAATCTCAGCGGTGGTGGCGCGGTTCACCCCGCTGGGCGTGTTCGCGATCCTGGCTGGGGCGGCCTCCTCCCTCTCGCCCAGCGAGGTGCCGCGCCTGGGCATCTACCTGGCCCTGCAGGGGGGCGTGGTGCTGCTGCTGGCGCTGCTGGTGTTGCCATTGCTGATCAGTGCCCTCACGCCGATCAGCGCCAAGCAGGTGATCCGTTGTTTCCGCACACCGCTCACGATCGCCTTCGCCACGGCCAATCTGTTTGTGGTGCTGCCGCTGCTGGTGGAGCGGGGCAAGGAGCTGATCGTGCAGGCGCGGGCTGAGCGCCGCGGCCTGCAGGGCGGGCCGCGTGAGGCCCTGGCGGCACTGCGGGCCGAGGTGGAGCTGCCGGTGGAGGTGCTCACACCGCTGGCGCTGGTGTTTCCGGATATGGGCCGGCTGCTCTCGCTGGCCTTCGTGCCCTTCGCCGGTTGGCTGAGCGGCAATCCGCTGCCGCCATCCGAGCTGCCGGACTTCCTGCTCACCGGGCTGGCGAGCACCTTCCTGGAGGGCGTGATGGCGATGACCTTCCTGCTCAACCGCCTGGGCATGCCCAGCGATCTGGTGCAGCTGTACGTGGCCATGGATCAGCTGGCGGTGGCACGGCTGGGCACCCTGCTGGCCTGCATGAGCGTGATCACGCTGGTGCTCCTGGCCACCTGGCTGAGCCTGGAAACAGCGCAGCTCTCGCTGCGGCGCCTGCTCACGCCGGGGCTGGCGCTGCTGAGTGTGCCGCTGTTCATCGGCAGCGCCCGCCTGGGCTTTGCACGCCTGCCGGCCCCGGGCCATCCGCTGCGGGAGCAACTGGAAACCCAGGGCTTCACCCAGGCCCGCGGGCCGGCGGTGCAGCTCGACCCCGGCGCCGCTGCGCTGGCGCAGGCCGGCAGCTGGTCGTCGATCCGCCAGCGGGGCACGATCCGCTACTGCACCCAGCTGCACGACTACCCCATGGCCTACCTGAATGGCCGCGGCGCGCTGGTGGGAGCGGATGTGGAGCTGGGCCTGCTGTTCGCCGAGCAGATGGGCCTTGAGGCCAGCTTCCTGCCGGTGAGCGGCGGCCGCGCCATGAACCGCGACATGGACCGCGGCATCTCGAGCGCCGATCGGGCCCTGATGCAGCAGCAGTGCGACATGACCATCGGCCTGCGCGCCCCGGCTCCGGAGCGCGCAGCGGATCTGCTGTTCAGCGATGTGCAGGAGGTGTTCGGGGTGGCGCTGCTGCTGCGCAGCGATCGCCTGCACGACGCGCGCACCTGGCAGGCCCTGCGACAGGTGCAGGGGGTGCGCCTCGGCATCCCCTCGGCCTCACCCTTCCTGCTGCGCTGGGCCCAGCAGCTGCTGCCCCAGGCCAGGCTCGATGGCGATCAACCCCTGCGGAGCCTGGTGCAGGCGCTGCAGCGCGGGGAGCTGGATGCGGTGCTGCTCTCGGCCCAGAAGGGATCCGCCTGGACCGTGCTGGAACCCGAGCTCAAGCTGCTGGTGCCCCAGCCGGCCCTGAGCCTGCCGGCCGCCCGGGCCTTTCCCCGCAACGCCGAAACCCTGCGCAGCGTCTGGGATCTGTGGATGCGCTACGCCCTGGCGGATGGCCTGCGGGATCGGGTGTTCCGCCACTGGGTGGAGGGCCTCAGGGACTGA
>CAJXSQ010000174.1 GCA_913061215.1 uncultured Synechococcus sp.
ATCTGGCCAGCGTGCACTCGGAGATGGTGTGCCACAAGCACTACGCCGAGCGGGGCGTGGACCTCAAGCGCGGGGTGGATTACTGAGGGCCGTAGCCCTCAGTAGCGCGGCACGCTCGGGTCTACCTCCTGGCTCCAGGCGTCGATGCCGCCGGCCACGTTGATGCCCTCGATGCCGTGGCGCTTGAGGGCGATCAGGGCCTTGGCGCTGCGGCCGCCCAGTTTGCAGTGCACGTAGAGGGTCTTGCCGGCGGCGAGTTCCTTCACGCGCTCCACGGCGGTGCCGTTCTCGATCTGATCGAGCGGGATCAGTTCGGCGCCGGGGATCACGCCGATCTCCGCCTCGGGCGGGTTGCGCACGTCGATCAGCACCAGTTCGCTGCTGTCGCCCTCGAGCAGCACCTTCAGTTCGGTGACGCTGATGCTCTCCACAGCGCCGGCCTCTTCCTGGCCGGGGGCGGTGCCGCCCACGCCGCAGAACTCCTGGTAGTCGATCAGCTTCTCGATCACCGGGCGCTCGGGGTTGGGCCGCAGCTTCAGCTCGCGGAACTTCATGCCCAGGGCATCGAACAGCAGCAGCCGGCCGCTGAGGGTGGTGCCGATGCCGGTGATGATCTTCACGGCTTCGGTGGCCTGGATCACGCCGATGATCCCGGGCAGCACACCCACCACACCGCCTTCGGCGCAGGAGGGCACCATGCCCGGCGGCGGCGGCTCGGGGAACAGGTCGCGGTAGTTGGGGCTCTCGGCATCCAGGTTGAACACCGTGGCCTGGCCTTCAAAGCGGAAGATCGAGCCGTACACGTTGGGCTTGCCCAGCAGCACGCAGGCGTCGTTCACCAGGTAGCGGGTGGGGAAGTTGTCCGTGCCGTCGCAAACGATGTCGTAGGGGCGGATGATCTCCAGGGCGTTCTCACTGGTGAGCGCCGTTTCGTAGAGATCCACCTGGCAGTGGGGGTTGATCTCCAGGATGCGCGCCTTGGCCGATTCGATCTTCGGCTTGCCCACCCAGCTGGTGCCGTGGATCACCTGCCGCTGCAGGTTGGAGTGATCCACCACATCGAAATCCACGATGCCGATGCGGCCCACGCCGGCGGCAGCCAGATAGAGCAGCAGCGGTGAGCCGAGGCCGCCGGTGCCCACGCACAGCACCGAGGAGGCCTTGAGGCGCTTCTGCCCCTCCATGCCCACTTCCGGCAGGATCAGGTGGCGCGCAAAACGGGCCACCTCATCGGGGCTGAGCTCGATGCCGGTGGTGTCGGGGGGAAGCATGGGGCGAGCGAAACGCTGTCCAGCTCCCTACTCTCCCAAATCCCCGGTCCCGGGTGCCACCGCGCGAAGCTCGATCGCCAGCGGCAGGGGCGATCCGCTCTCCGGAATCCACCAGGCGCCCAGGGCGGCCAGACCCTCAGCACGGCCGCTGCGGATCAGCATCAGCGTGGGGCCCAGGCAAAGCTCCAGATCCGTGGCCGAGGGCACGGCATCACTGCAGGGATGGCTGTGGGCGGCACCGAGCACCGTGAGGCTGCGTGATCGGCACCAGCGCTGCGCCAGCAGCTGCTCGCGCGGGTCCAGCTGGAAGCGTCGCGTCCGCTCTTCCGCTGGCTGCCAGCGGTTGCAGCAGGGCCAGATCTGCTGCAGCGAGAGCGTTGTGTGGTGTTGCGCCCCCAGCAGCAACGCACAGCCTTCCTCCGGAGCTGCGGCGAGCAGGGTGCGCTCCAGAACGATCAGGCAATGCCCATCGAGCAGCAGTCGCTCTGGCGTCGATGCAGGCACCCAGATACCTTATGGCGAACCAAGATTCAACCGTCGTCTGATGACCGTCGAGACCGCTGAACGCCAGGACCAGGCCAGCACCCCTGCCGGCGAGGTGGGCGCCAGCTTCACGGAGCGTTACAGCGAGGTCCTCTCCAAGGTGAACGAGACCCTCGACAAGGTCGACTGGAGCCAGATGGGCCGCATCGGCAAGGGTGTGGGCATCTTTGTGGTGGTGATCGTTGCCCAGATCCTGATCAAGGGTGTGCTCGACACGATCAACCTGCTGCCCGTGGTGCCCGGTCTGCTGGAGCTGCTCGGCCTGGTGGTGGTGGGTCAGTGGAGCTGGCAGAACCTCACCACCAGCGAGAAGCGCTCCGCCGTGGTGGCCAAGGTGCAGACCCTGCGCAAGGAATACCTGGGCTGATGCAAGCGGGGCTGATTCACGCCCCGTGCCGTCCGTTCCGCCGTCAGCTCCACTGGCGCAGCAGCGCCTGGATGCTGGCGGCACTCTGCTGCCA
>CAJXSQ010000175.1 GCA_913061215.1 uncultured Synechococcus sp.
TGGCGCTGGTGCGCTGGTGTCGCCGCTTTGCCAGGGGGTTGCCGCTGCCGCAGCCTCGGCCGGCTCAGGTGGTTCCGGCTCCGCCGCCGGGATCACAGTGGCCCAGGCCTGCTGAATCTCGGCCAGGGCCTGGTCCGGCTCGCGCAGCTGGGTCAGCCAGGGGGTGGCGGGCAGCTCGCTGGTGGGAGGGTTGTTGTTGCTGGCGGGCTCGGGCTCATCGCAGCGTTGCAGGCTCTGCTCGGCCAGGGCACGGATGCCCCCCTCGCTGCAGCGTTCCAGCACGGCGTTGTAGGCCGCGGCCGCCTGCTGCGGCTGCCCCAGGCCATAGAGATGGATGTGGCCGATCAACAGCTGCAGGCGCTGATCCAGCTGATCGCTGCGGCCGCTCTCCAGCTGCGCTTGCAGGGCCAGTGCCTGCTCCAGAGCCTCGGCGAAGCGGCCCTCGCCGTAGCTCCGCTCGATCGCGCTGTAGGCCTGCTCCTCAGAGCTCTGCATGGTTGCCGGTGCGCAGGGCTGCGGGCGGGTTCCCCCTGTTTAAGGCGCTGATCGCTGCTGTGCCGCCATGCTGATCCGGTTTCAGCGCTCCAGCCGGATCAGCTCGCGATCCCAGCGCAGCGTGGTGCCGCCGCTCAGGGCTGCCCGGCCCGGCCCGCGCTCCGGTGCCAAGCGCTCCAGCAGCCCCTGCAGTTGATCGGCCGGAAGCGAGGGGTGCCCCTGCTGCTCCAGCCAGGCCTGCAGCAGCAGCCGGCGGTTCGCTGGCCCCAGGGCCATCAGGCCCCGCCGCTGCAGCCCGCCACCGGTGCACAACCCGCCCAGGGCCAGCTGCAGCAGCTCCTGCTGGCTGTCGTGCTCCTGGGCCAGCCGCTCGGCCACGCCGCTGATCCGCCGGCTGGCACCCGGATGCAGCTGCTCGAGCACCGGCAGCACCTCCTGGCGCAGGCGATTGCGGCTGTAGCGGGGATCGGCATTGCTGCCATCCAGCCAAACCGGCAAGCCGAGTGCGGCCGTGATCCGGGCCGTTTCGGCGCGGCTGAACAGCAGCAGTGGCCGCACCAGCTGAACCGCCGCGGTGAGCGGTCGCGACGGCCGCAGGCTCGCCAGCCCGCGGCGATGGCTGCCGCGGGCCAGCTGCAGCAGCAGCGTTTCGGCCCGGTCGCTGGCGGTGTGCCCGGTGGCCACATGGCTGGCGCCATGGGAGCGGGCGGCGGCCTCGAGGGCGGCGTAGCGCCAGGTCCGGGCTGCCGCTTCATCGGCGCGGGGCTCGGCCCAGCGGTCCACCTGGATGCTCAGCTGCTGCTCCCGGGCCCAGCCGGCCAGCTCATCGGCCTGCTGGTCGGCTTCCGGGCGCAGGCGGTGGTTGCCGTGCCAGAGCAGCAGCTGCCAGTGGTGCAGGCGCTGCAGATCCCGCAGCAGGCCCAGCAGGGCCATGGAGTCCTGCCCGCCCGACACCGCCAGCAGCAGGCATGCTCCCCGGGGCAGCAGCTCCGGCTGGTGCAGCAGCCAGCGATGCAGCCGCAGGTGGTGGGGGCTCCAGCGCTCGGCCATCGCTTGCGCCCGTTGCTGCGTGGGAGAATCAACACCACTCTGTCTGCACCGGTATGGCGCGTCTCGCCCAGCTGCCCGCCTCGCTTCGCACAGCTCTGGTGGAGCGCCGCGCCCTCAAGGTGATCGCCGGTCTCACCAACTTCGATGCCGCCAGCGTGGAGCGGATCAGCCGTGCCGCCGGCCTCGGCGGTGCCGATCTGATCGACGTGGCCTGCGATCCCGCGCTGGTGCGCCTGGCGGCCGAGGTGAGCGGCCTGCCGATCTGCGTGAGCGCTGTGGATCCTGAGCTGTTCCCCGCCGCCGTGGCCGCCGGTGCCGCGATGGTGGAGATCGGCAACTACGACGCCTTCTACCCCCTCGGCCGCATCTTCGATGCCGCCGAAGTGCTGGCGATCACCCGCCGCACCCGTGAGCTGCTGCCCGAGGTGGTGCTGAGCGTCACCGTGCCCCACGTGCTGCCCCTCGATCAGCAGGAGCAGCTGGCGGTGGATCTGGTGGCCGCCGGTGCCGACATCATCCAGACCGAAGGCGGCACCAGCGCCAAGCCCTTCAGCGCCGGCAGCCTCGGC
>CAJXSQ010000176.1 GCA_913061215.1 uncultured Synechococcus sp.
CCCGAAACCGCCCAGTTCGAGATCGGCCTCTGGTTCCAGCCCTCCGAGCTGAGCGACTGGACCCCCTCCGATCAGACCTGGCGCGTGGAGGCCTGAAGCGCCACCCAGAGCAGCTTGCAGAGCAGGTGCAGGGCCTGATCGGCGTTGATGCCGTAGCGGCCCTGGCACTTGCCCCGATCGATCAGGGCATGCAAGCCCCATTCCGCCAGCCCCAGCAGGGGCTGGCCCGTGATCACGGCCACCACAAAGCCATGAATGGCCGCGTGGGCTGTGAGCCACCACTGCCACGGCAGAGCCCCGGCGCGTCCGGGGCATTTCTCGGTGGCCATGCGGTCGCTCTGCAGGCCGAAGTCGGCCAGGAAGTGGCCCATGGCCAGCAGAGCCAGCAGGTTGAAGCCGTGCTGCAGATCCATCGCTCAGCCGGCGAAGCGGTTCCAACGGAAAGCCTGCAGCAGCTGCGCCTGTTCGGCATCGGGTCCGCTGGCGGATAGAGCGGCGGCCAGCAGCTCGGCGGTGATCGCCGCCAGCAGCACGCCGTTGCGGTGGTGCCCGGTGGCCAGCCACAGCCCGGCGATGGCGCTGGCCCCAAGCAGCGGCCCTTCATCGGGCGTGCACGGCCGGAAGCCCCACCAGCGCTCCATCGGCGGCCACTGGTTGGCCTGGGGCAGCAGCGCGGCGATCCCGGCCTGCAGTTGCGACTGGCCGAAGGGGGTGAGCCCCTCGGTGAAGCCGGCCTCCCGTTCGCTGGTGGCACCCACCACCAGCAGGCCGTCCTCGCGGGGCACCAGATAGGTGCCCGGCCCGAAGATCACCCGCTGCAGCGCCTCGCGCGGCCCCTGCAGCGAGAGCATCTGCCCCTTCACCGGGAACACCGGCAGCTCCGGCAGCAGCTGCGCACTCCAGGCTCCGCTGCAGAGCACGGCGGTGGCGGCGGGCAGCGTGCGCACTTCGGCGCCGGCATCGCGCACGCGCACGCCGGTGAGCACCTGCTCCTCCTGCAGCAGCTCCAGCACCTCCACGCCTTCCTGGAAGCGCACCCCCAGCTCCACGCAGGCCCGCTCCAGGGCGCGCATCAGCTGGCGGCGGTTGTCGATCTGGCCGTCCTGGCGGAACAGCAGGCCCGCCTGCCAGCCCGGCCCGATGCCGGGCAGCTCCCGCTCCAGGCCAGCGCGATCGAGCGCTTCGCCCCAGGCGGCGGTGGGATACACATCCCGCTCGGCGGCGCTGGCGAAGGGCACCACGATGCCGCAGGGTCGCAGGCCGCAGCTGAGGCCGCTGTCGGCCTCGATCCGGCTCACCCAGGCGGGAATGCGCTCCAGGCTGAGCTGCCCCAGCCGCAGCAGCTCGCCGCTGATCCCTTCGGCGTGGGGGGCCAGCATCCCGGCCGCCACAAAACCAGCGGCCTCGCTGCGCCGCCGGCTCAGCACTTCCACGGCGGTGCCCTGGCGCGCCAGCTCATGGGCCAGGGCCAGCCCCATCAGTCCGCCGCCCAGGATCAGCACCGGCGCATCGGGGGTGGTCGCAGCGTTGGCGGCCATGGCTCAGCGGCAGTGGCAGGGGTGTCTCAGTGTTTCAGCCCGCAGCGGCCGATGGCCACCGGCGCCCTTCCATAGGATCGGCCCACGCATGGAGATGACACATGGCTGCTGAGGCCGCCTGGGAAGCCGTGATCGGCCTGGAGACCCACGTGCAGCTGGGCACCAACAGCAAGATCTTCACCAATGCCTCCACGGCCTTCGGCGACGACCCCAACACCCACATCGATCCGGTGGTGTGTGGCTTGCCCGGCACGCTGCCGGTGCTCAACCAGAAGGTGCTCGAGTATGCGGTGAAGGCGGCGATGGCGCTCAACCTCAACATCGCTGAGCACAGCAAGTTTGATCGCAAGCAATATTTCTATCCCGATCTGCCGAAGAACTACCAGATCTCCCAGTACGACGAGCCGATCGCGGAAGACGGCTGGATTGAAGTGGAGGTGGCCGAAAAAGGCAAGGACACCTATCTCAAGCGCATCGGCATCGAGCGCCTGCACATGGAGGAGGACGCCGGCAAGCTGGTGCACGCCGGCAGCGATCGCCTGGCCGGCTCCACCCATTCGCTGGTGGA
>CAJXSQ010000177.1 GCA_913061215.1 uncultured Synechococcus sp.
CGCCAGTGGTACAAGCGCAGCCACCGTGACGAAACGATTGAACGGGGCAAGGATCTGCTGGAGCGGGAGCTGGGCCGTGATGGCTTTGATGCCCTGCTCAACAGTGAGGCGATGCAGCGGGTGGCGCAGCGCTGCAATGTGCCCACCACCGAAGACCTGCTGGCCTCACTGGGATTTGGAGACGTCACGCTGCAGCAGGCGCTCAACCGTTTGCGGGAGGAGATGCGTCTGCTGGCGGAACAGCAGCAGGCCCCACCCAGCAACGAAGACGTGGCCGCGGCGCTGCTGCCATCGCGGGATCCGGCGCCGGACCGTTCCGGAGGCGAAGGGGCGATCCTTGGGCTGGAGGGCTTGGACTACCGCCTCGGTGGCTGCTGCAGTCCGCTGCCGGGTGAGTTGATCGTGGGCACGGTGGCCCTCGGCAACCACGGCATCACCATTCACCGGCAGGACTGCTCCAACGTGGAGACAATCCCGCGGGAACGGCGGCTCCCCGTGCGCTGGAACACCGCCCATGCCGAACAGGAGAAACAGCGCTTCCCGGTGCAGTTGCGGATCGAAGTGATCGATCGCGTCGGCATCCTCAAAGACATCCTGCTGCGTCTCTCCGATGGGGCCATCAACGTCAGTGATGCCCGGGTGACCACGGCAGCGGGCAAGCCGGCCCGCATTGATCTGCGGGTTGAGCTGGAGGGTGCCGATCAGCTCAGCCGCACCATGGACCAGATCCGCTCGATGGCGGATGTGATCGGGATTGCCCGGGTGGGCACGAGCTAGCTGCCTCGGCTCACGACGGCACGGGCTTCACGCTGCAGAAACAGGCGGTAGGCCATCCAGCCGCTGACCAGGGCCAGCACCATTCCCACAACGGTGGAGCCGAGCAGGATGCGCTGGCTGAACTCCCATCCCTGGGCCCACAGGCTGCTGCGATTCAGCTCCGAAAGGTTGATCCCGCCTTGGCCTGGGCCCAGCAGCCGACAGCCCACCAGATAGTTGAACCAGTAGAGGGGCAGATAGGTGAGGGGATTGCTCACCAGGGTTCCTGCGGCGGCGAGCAGGTGGTTGCCACGCACCACGCTGGCCACACCCACGCTGAGGAAGATCTGCAGCCCGAAGAAGGGGTAGCAGCCGCAGAACACGCCAGCGGCCAGGCCACGGGCCCGTTGGCCTGGGGTGCCTTCCTGTCTCCACAACCAGAGGACCCCGCGGCGCATCCGGATGCGACTGAGGCGCAGCAACCGGCGCATGAACCCAGCAGAAATCGGCCGGATCCTAGGTATGGATCACCAGCGGCGACTGCTGTGCCCAGCACCGACACGATTGCGGCCGTGGCCACCGCCGTGGCCCCAGGGCAGGGCGGCATCGCCGTGATTCGTCTCTCCGGGCCGGCTGCGGAAGCGACGGGGCGCAGCGTGGTGCACTGCCCGGGCCGACAGGAGTGGGGATCGCACCGGGTGGTGTACGGCCATGTGATCGATGGCGAGGGCCGCCGTCTCGATGAGGTGCTGCTGTTGCTGATGCGCGGGCCCCGCAGCTTCACCGGTGAGGACGTGGTGGAGATCCACTGCCATGGCGGGGTGATCGCCGTGCAGCGGGTGCTCGAACAGGTGCTGCGGCAGCCGGGAGTGCGGCGGGCCCAGCCGGGCGAGTTCAGCCAGCGGGCCGTGCTCAACGGCCGGCTCGATCTCACCCGTGCCGAGGCGGTGAGTGAGCTGGTGGCGGCCCGCAGCCGCCGGGCGGCCGAGTTGGCCATGGCGGGCCTCGATGGCGGCATTCAGGCCCAGATCACGGCGCTGCGGGAACGGCTGCTCGATCAGCTCACCGAACTGGAGGCTCGGGTGGATTTCGAGGAGGACCTGCCGCCCCTCGATGGCGAGGCCCTGCTGCAGCAGCTGCAAGCCGTGCGGCTGGAGCTTCAGCAGTTGGTGCGCGATGGCGAGCGGGGCGATGCCCTGCGCCAGGGCCTGCGGGTCGCCCTGGTGGGTCGCCCCAACGTGGGAAAAAGTTCCCTGCTCAATCGGCTCAGCCGCCGCGAGCGGGCGATCGTGACCGATCTGCCGGGCACCACCAGAGATCTGCTGGAGAGCGAGATCGTG
>CAJXSQ010000178.1 GCA_913061215.1 uncultured Synechococcus sp.
CCGCCACCTCAGTGGCGGTGAGCAGTCCCTGGTGGGAGGGCTACGAGGTGCGCGAGCGCTTCCTCTGCGGCGAGCAGGGAATGGTGGTGGTGGAGCGCAACGACGCTCAGGCGGCGCTGATCAGCGGTCGCAGTCGCTTCACCCTGTTCCGCGTGGCCTCCAGCCAACCGGGGTTGCATTTCGCCAATGATGCGATGGAGCTGATCCTCTGGGGCGACAGCCTCACCCTGGAACAGGGTCGGCGCAAACTCCAATGCAGCCGCACCGACCAGGCATGAACCCGCTGCCCGACCGCACCCTGATCCTGGGGATCCTGATCACACTGGGGCTCGTGTTCGGCCTGGTGTTCTGGTTCGTGCGTCTCGCCCCCTCCGCTGAACCCGCTCTGCAGTGGCGCGACGGCAACCCGCCCCCCGCTCTGGAGCGCACCCTGCCGGGCAACGGTCGTGGAGATCTGATCTGATCTGGGGGACAATCCCCGGAAGTTGACCAGCCCGCGTGAAAGCCAAGCCCCAACGCCAGCTGCATCCGCTGCCCCGGGGATTGGTGGAGCTCTATGGACTGCTGGCCGTGCTGTTCGTGCTGGTGCCCGAGTGGATGGCCGATGGCGCGCTGCGCGGGCGCCGCGGCACCGCCCTGCCGCTGACCACCTCCGCCTGGCAGCGGGTGCCGGAACTGA
The DNA here is from genome assembly GCA_913061215.1 of uncultured Synechococcus sp. GTDB lineage: Bacteria > Cyanobacteriota > Cyanobacteriia > PCC-6307 > Cyanobiaceae > Vulcanococcus. Next base: position 680 of record CAJXSQ010000178.1, read on the forward strand.
GGCTGGCGGCGATGAATCTGCGGGAGCTCAGACAGGTGGCGCGGGAGCTGCGGCTTTGGGGTTACGCGGGCCTCAACCGCGAAGAACTGAGCAGCGCCCTGCTGCGCAGAATCCAGGCCAGGCGCGGGAAGGCGCTGTGATAATTTCTTTCTCGCCGGGGCGTAGCGCAGCTTGGTAGCGCACCACTTTGGGGTAGTGGGGGTCGTGGGTTCAAATCCCGCCGCTCCGATTGCAAATCCGGCCAACGCCTCCTGAACCACCCCTCCCCGGGTGGTTTTTTTATGCCTCACTGCAGGCGGGTGTGCACCCGGTAGCAGGCCAGCCAACGATTCACCCGCGGACGCAGCGACGGGGGCACCTCCTGGAGCAGCTGGGCCAGCTCCAAGGCGCCCAGACGGCGCAGGTCGCGCACATCCACGTGCCAGAGGGCTTCCGCCTCACGGATCAGGCGCGCCCAGGTGCGCGTGTCCTGCCAGCGCCGCACCCGCCGGTGCAGGCCAGGCGGATGCCAGGGGTGACCTCGTGCCGAGAAAGGCATGGCAGCGGCCCACAAGCTTCCCTCACACCATGGCCACGGAAGAGCCGGTGCGGGCGAAGGTCCGGGTCACCTTTCTGTTGCTGAAGGAAAACCAGCGTTACGCCGCCTCCTCCACAGGCACCACCGGGAACGGCAACAGGGCCACCTCGCGCTCCGAGAGCCGGCGGCTCCAGGCACCGCTCACCGGTTCATTCCAACGGAAGCCGGCCTCGCGGGCTTTATGGCGCTCCTCATAGGACAGCCGCGCGCGGTAGAGGCGCCGGGGCTCGAGGCCCTGCTGCAGCAGCTGCTCGAGATCCGGGCAGCGCTCGAACACCTGCGCCAGGTAGATGCAGTCGGTGAGGGCGCGATGGGCGGCCCACACGGGAACGCTGTGGGCCAGGGCCAGATCACGCACCGAGGGGTTGGCCCGCAGCTGCCGGTCGGCCGGCCAGCGGATGTCCTCCATGCTGCACAGCCATTGCCGCTTGAGCTCAGGCAAGGGCTCGATCCCGAACCACTGGCGATCGAAGGCAGCGTTGTGGGCCACGAGCAGATCGGCCGCCTCCACCAGCGCCTCAAAGCACTGCAGGCTCTGCCGCCAGGGCTGCGGCTGCCGGGTGAGCGCTGAATCGATCCCATTCACCGCCTGGGCTGGGTTCTGCTCACAGGGCAACAGGAACGACACCTGCGCCAGCACCGAGCGGCGCGGCACATCGAACAGCACAGCTCCCACCTCGATGCAACGGTCGCGCTGCGGGTCGAGGCCGGTGGTTTCCGTGTCGAGGATCAGCAGGCGCTGCGGAGGCGCAGCCGGCGCTGACGCGGGCTCTGACGGTGTCTCGGGTTGTTCATTGAGTGGCGGCTCAGGCT
>CAJXSQ010000179.1 GCA_913061215.1 uncultured Synechococcus sp.
TGGTTCTCCGAGTTCAAGCCGGCACTGCTCGCGCTGGCCGGGCTGAGCGCGCTGGCCTGGAGCCTGGCGGCTGGGCCCTGGAGCTGGCTGGGCTGGATCGGCCTGCTGCCGGCTGCCTGGGTTCCCTGGCGGCTCGGCCGCCGCCTGGGCGGCCACAGCGGCGACAGCTACGGCGCCTGCGTGGAGTGGACCGTGAGCTGGAGCCTGCTGCTGATGGGGCTGATCAGCGCTCTGGCGTGAGCGGCAGGCTGAGCTGGAAGGCATTGCCCTGATCGGGCAGGTCTGGATCCAGGCGACTGGCCGGCACCACCAGCTCCAGTTCGCCCCCCAGGTTGCGCGCCAGATCCCGGGCCAGGGCCAGCCCCAGCCCGCTGCCCTCCAGCTGGGCACCGCTGCTGCCCCGCACGCCCTTGGCGAAGATCCGCTCCCGCTCGGCCTCGGGAATGGGCGGGCCGCTGTCCCACACCGCCAGTCGCATCGGTTCGGTCTCCGCCTGGCAGCGCAGGCCGATGGCGCCGCCGCTGCGGCTGTAGCGGAAGGCGTTCTCCAGCAGGTTGGCCACGATCTCAGCGATGGCGGAGCCGTCGCCCTGCCAGTCGGGCAGGGAGGCCGGCCCCTGCCAGGGGCGCCCCTGCAGGTTGGCGGTGGCGGCGGCCCGCTCCAGCAGCGGCTGCAGAATCGTGTCCAGCGTCTGCAGGGTGCCGGCACGCAGGGCGGGAGGCAGCAGCAGCGGTGTGCCCGTGCCGTCGCCGCTGATCAGCGCCGGTGCGTCGCTGAGGTGATCGATCGCCTCCACATAGCGGCTGATCTGCTGCTGTTCGCCGAGCAGGTTGTCCACCAGGTTGCGGTTGGGGGCATCGCCATCGAGGCGGCGACGCAGCAGCTGGCCGAAGGTGCGCAGGGCCGCCAGGGGGTTGCGCAGCTGGTGCACGAGCAGGCGCAGCTGATCGTCCCGCCGGCTCAGCTCCCGGCCGAGGCGCTGCTGCTCAAGATCGAGGCGCAGCGCCTCGGTGAGGCAGCGCGCCGTGGCCTCCAGCCGTTCGCTCAGGCTGTCGGGCCAGGGCCAGCGGTCGGCATCCACCCGCAGGGCGCCCAGCAGCAGCGCGCCATCGCGCAGGGCGAGCCAGCGGCGGGTGTCTGCCGTTGCAGGGTCTGTGGCCTGGTGGCTGGCTTCTCGCAGTGCCAGCGATCGGGGCCAGTGGCCGATCGCCACCAGCGAAGGCTGGCCATTGGTTTCCGGTCCCGCCACATACACCACCAGAGCGCGCAGGTCCGGGCGATCGGTGAACTGCGCCAGTTGCTGTTCGAGCAGAGCCAGAAACCGCGTGGAAACCTGCATCGGAGCGGGAACTGGTTTCGCTGTCCGGGTTCGACCGACGGGCTGGGACGGCAATTTCACCGACCCATGTTCGAAATCTGGGAAAAAGTCTTAAGATTCCTGGTATCGACCAATACCTCGCAGTCCGGGCACGGACGGCGCGGCGCACGGCCGTTCAGCCCCGGTTGCAGCTTTCTGCGGTTGAGGCTACAGCAGAGGATGTTGCGTCCTCTGCTGATCGGCTCGCGTCGTCGCGTTGTTGTCCGGCCTGCAGGTGTAGGGCGTTGCCGTGGTTGAAGGGAGTCTTCGCTTCAGCCGCATCGTTCGTCCCCACCCCTCTCGCGCCCGTCAGGGCCTCAGCTCCATGTCCAAGAAGCGCAAGCGCATCAGCCGTCGCCGTCTGGCCGGTCAGCGGGTTCTCGCTCATGTGACCACCCACAACCTGGAAACCGGCGAATACAAGCCCGTTACCGCAGCACGCCGCTACATCGCCGAGAAGAACATTGTTCCTCCCGCCCTGCTGAACGTGCGTCGCAACGAGCACACCACCGATCGCTTCTTCTGGGGCGAGAAGGGTCTGTTCAGCGCCCAGTACGCCGAGGAGAACCACTTCCTCTTCCCCTCGCTGCGCGAGATCGTGGACCGCATCGGTGAGGACACCCTGTTCGCCGGCCTGGAAGCCCTGGCCTCGGACGACTGGGAAGAAATGGAGGAATACGAGTACGCCTTCGTCTGAGT
>CAJXSQ010000180.1 GCA_913061215.1 uncultured Synechococcus sp.
CTCCCCCTCGGGATTGGCCAGGGCCAGGGCGGCGGTGAAGTGGGCGCTGCGGCTGGCCGACACGTGTGCACCGGCCTCCGCCAGTTCCCGCAGCAGGCGCTCGATCCGGGCGCTGTCGCTGTCGGCGTAGCGGGCGGAGTGCACGCCGGGGGCGCCGCCGAGGGCGTCGACGCTCAGGCCGGAATCGTCGGCCAGGGCCCAGCAGCCGGTGGCGCGGGCCACGGCTTGCGCCTTGATCCGGGCGTTCTCGGCGAAGGTGTTGCCGGTTTCCTCCACCTCCAGGCCCTCGGGCTGGGGTTGGGTGTTGAGGCCGAGATCGGCGAGCAGGGCGCCGAATTCACGCACCTTGCCGGCGTTGCCGCTGGCGATCACCAGGGTGTTGAGCGTGCTCATCAGATGCCCTCCGCCAGTTGGCGCGCCCACTCCAGCACTTCGGCCACGCGGCCCTCGCTGGGGGCTTCGCAATAGAGCCGCAGCAGCGGCTCGGTGCCGGAGAAGCGCAGCATCAGCCAGTGGCTGGGGCCCAGCCTGAGTTTCACGCCATCGGTGGTGATCACCTGCTGCACCGCCGCGCCGGCCACCTCCTGGGGTGGGGTGGCGGCCAGGAACTGCTCCAGGCGTTGGCGGGTGGCCATGTCGCGCAGGCGCAGATCGAGGCGGTCGTAGGCGGCGGCGCCGCCGCAGCGCTGCTGCAGTTCGTTCACGCGCTCGCCCAACGGCTTGCCGCCCTCCACCAGGGCCTCGATCAGCAGCAGGGCTGCATAGAGCGCATCGCGTTCGGGTAGGTGGCTGCCGAAGCCCACACCGCCGGATTCCTCGCCGCCCACCAGCACCTCGCCGGCCAGCATCTCGGCGGCGATGTATTTGAAGCCCACGGCCTTCTCCAGCACCGGGCGGCCCAGATCTTCGGCCACCAGCTGCATCAGATCGGAGCCGCTCACGGTTTTCACCACCGCGCCGCCCATCCCCTTGGCGCGGGCCAGGTGATCGATGAACAGGGGCATCAGCAGCTGGGTGCTGCAGAAGCGGCCGTGTTCATCCACCGCGGCGATGCGGTCGCCATCGCCATCGAACACGATGCCCACCGCCGGCCGGCCCGCCAGGGTGGAGGCGCGCACCTCGGCGATCAGCTCGCCCAGATAGGGCGCCAGCGGTTCCGGCGGGTTGCCGCCGAAGAGGGGATCACGGTTGCTGCGGATCTCTCGGAGGTGATCACTGGCGGCGGCGCCCTCCAGCAGGCGGCTCAGCCCACCGGCGGCGGAGCCGTGCATCGGATCCACGATCACCTGTAGGCCCAGCCGTTGCAGGCCTTCGCTCAGGGCCGCTGTGTTGATCTTGGCTTTCAGGCCCGCCAGGTAGGTGCCCATGGCATCGAAGCGCAGCGTGTCGCCGGGGATCGGCACCGTGATGCCGCCGGCTTCCAGGCGCTTCTCCACGCGTTTGGTGAAATCGCCCTCCACCGAGCCGCCGAAGGGGCCCTTGATCTTCAGGCCGAGCCACTCGGGGGGGTTATGGCTGGCGGTGATCACCAGGGCGCCCAGGGCGCCGCGCTCCACCACGGCCCAGCTGGCGGCGGGGGTGGGGATCGGCGCCTCGGCCAGCACCGGCACCAGATCGGCGCCACGCACGGCGCTGCAGATCGCTTCCGCCAGCTCCGGTGCCAGGAAGCGGCGGTCGTAGCCGATCACGATCTCGCGGCTGTTCAGCCCTTCCGGCGCGGAGAACTCCAGTTCCCGCGCTGAAGCTGCGGCCACCGGCAGCAGACGCTCCACGGTGATGTCCACCCCGAGGATGCCGCGCCAGCCATCGGTGCCGAAGGCGATCGGGCTGGCCTCCAGGGGCAGGGGCGCGGAAGCAGCCATCGGTGCACCAACACAAGCTGATCTGAATGGTGCTAGCAGCCGGCCTGCCCCCCTGCGGGCGCCCAGGTGCCGGCAGGCCGGACGGCCACCTAGCGTGAGTGCCGTGCCCAGTGAGATCCCGCTCAACGACCGGCTGCTGCGCAGCTGGCTGCGCTGCAAGCGCCGCGCCTGGCTGGATCGATTTGCCGACCCC
>CAJXSQ010000181.1 GCA_913061215.1 uncultured Synechococcus sp.
AGAACGTTCCGTGCTTTCTGCAGATTGTCGATCACCTTCGTGTTCACCGGAAAGCGCAGGTTGCCCGGGATCACCACCTGCGTGGGCGCTTGTGCAGCCGGCGGCTGTGTGGCGGGCGGTTGTGCCGCGGGAGGCTGAGCGGTGGGCGGTTGTTGCTGCGGCTGCTGTTGCTCGCCTTGGGCGTTCTGGTGGTGATGGTGGTGCACTTCGGTGGTATTGCTGCCGTTGATGGCATTGCTGAGCACGCCACCGAGTACGCCACCGATCACGCTGCCGAGGAAGTTGCCGCCGCCAGCCTGGGCAGGAGCGGGTTGGCTCACCACGGTTTGAACTGGTGCCGGCTCATAGGACACCTGGCTGACGCCACCGGATTGCACGCAGGCCAGGTGCTCGCTGCTCACATCGATCGCCGACTTCATCAGCAAATCGCTGGTGCTGCGGCTGTAGCAGTCGAAAACCAGCGGTGCAGCCGCTGCGGGCAGCACGTTGCCGGCAGCGGCAACAGCAACGGCGGCCAGGCCGGTGAGGGCTTTTTGAGTCACGAGGTTGGTCATTGTTCTGGAGGTGAGGTGTGCCGGAGGAGCGCTTGTGTTCCTCCCGATGAGCACAACCTCGCCCGTTTCGCCGGCCGACCTGATGACACGCCTCAAGGCCTTCTGTGACGTTGGTCACAGAGCCTCTCAACCCCTTCAGGGCAGCTGGCCTTCCCCCAGTACCTGCAGCCGGTTGCCATCGCGGCCCATCACCAGCACGGCTTCGCCGGTGGTGAGCGGCCGCTCGGGATCGAGGTTGGTGGCGGCCCAGCTCTGGCCCTGCCAGCGCACCCGGCCGCTGGCGTCGCTGCCGGCGAACCCGCTGATCACGGTGGCTCGCTCGCTGGCACCGCTGGCCGGGATCGCCCGCTCCCGCCGCCGCGACCAGCGCTGCAGCAGCACCAGCAGTGCGGCGGTGCTGGCTCCGAACAGCAGCAGCTGCGCCGCCAGAGCCATTCCTGGCAGCAATGCCGTGAGCAGCGACAACCCCAGGCCCGCCAGCGCGGCTGCCAGCAGCCCATCGAACTCGGCCCCGAGCCACTCCAGGGCGAGCAGCACCAGGGCCAGCAGGAACCAGATCAGCGGGGTTGGAACCATGGCGGGATGGCAATCCCTGCATGCTGCCTAGCCTGAGCCCAGAGTGCTCGCGTGCCCGTGGAAGCCTTTTTCGGTCTGCCGGCCCTGGCCGTGATCGCCCTGCTGGGGATCAATGGCGTGAAGGTCACCAGCGGCGGCCAGTCGCGGCTGGTGGAGCGGCTGGGCAAGTACGACCGCCAGTTGCAGCCGGGGCTCTCCTTCGTGGTGCCGGTGGTGGAGCGGGTGGTGAGCCACGAATCGCTGAAGGAACGGGTGCTCGACATCCCGCCGCAGCAGTGCATCACCCGCGACAACGTGGCGATTGAGGTGGATGCGGTGGTGTATTGGCAGCTGCTCGAGCACTCCCGCGCCTACTACGCCGTGGACAACCTGCAGGCGGCGATGGTGAACCTGGTGCTCACCCAGATCCGAGCCGAGATGGGCAAGCTCGATCTGGATCAAACCTTCACCACCCGCCAGGAGGTGAATGAAGCCCTGCTGCGCGAACTCGATCAGGCCACCGATCCCTGGGGCGTGAAGGTGACCCGCGTTGAGCTGCGCGATATCCAACCCTCCCGCGGCGTGCAGCAGGCGATGGAGCAGCAGATGACGGCCGAGCGCGAAAAGCGCGCCGCGATCCTGCGTTCGGAAGGCGAGAAGGAGTCGCAGCTCAATGCGGCCCGGGGCCGGGCCGAGGCGCTGGTGCTTGATGCCAAGGCCAAGCAGGAAGCCCTTGTGCTCGAGGCCGAGGCCCAGGCCAAGCAGCAGATGTTGCTGGCCCAGGCCCGCGCTGATGCCGCGATGCGGCTGGCGGAGGCGATGGAGACCAACCCCCAGGCGGCGGAGGCGATTCGGTTGCTCCTCGCCGGCGATTGGATGGCCATGGGCGAAGCGATGGCCAATGCCCAGGGCGGCAG